>PMQB01000361.1:3902-4397 GCA_003169195.1 Bryobacterales bacterium | reverse complement strand
AGAAGAAGCGGGTGGCGATTGCGTCGGTGTTGGTGCTTGATCCGGAGGTGTTGCTGTTGGATGAACCGACGGCGGCGTTGGACCCGGCGAGCCAGACGCAGATTGTGGAGTTGATTGCGTCCTGGAAGGATACGGGGCGGACGGTAGTGATTGCCACGCATGATCTGGATGCTTTGGAGGATCTGGCGGATAGCTGCTATTTGCTGAAGGATGGGCAGGTGGCGGGTGAGGGTGATCCGTTAGCGGTGCTGCATGATTTNNGAGTTGTTGGAGCGGGCGGGGTTGATCAGGCCGCATAAGCATACGCATGGGCATGTGCATGTGATGGAGTGACGATGCGCGTTAAGATGTAATTGTGGATCAAGAGTTAAGATCATACCTCGACGGCAAGTTTGGGCAGATCGACGGCAGGTTTGCAGAGATTGACGTCAAGTTTGCGCAGATTGACGGCAAGTTTGCCGAACTGGAAAATCGGCTTGTAGAGAAGATGCGCGA
>PMQB01000361.1:0-3786 GCA_003169195.1 Bryobacterales bacterium | reverse complement strand
GCCGTGGATGATGCGGACGCGGTTGATGGAGGCTAGGGCGGCGGAGTCGATGAATTTGTCGACCTGTTCGAGGGCTTCTTCGGCGCGCTGGCCGATGACATTGATTTCGCGGTACGTGACGTCCCAGGTTGGACCGGCGTCGAGTCTGACGTTCTTGGGAAGCTTGGTCTGCGCGGCGTCAGGTGAGACGACTTCGACGACGTCTTCGCGCGGGATCTGCATCTTCATGAAGCCGGCGTCAACTTCGAGATTGCCGTTTTTCAAAATGCGGCGGACGGTGGCGATTTCGCGCACGTCTTTCAAGCGAACCTTTGCGCCTTCGACGATAGGCAAGCGCAGGGGCACGGCCTTGGCGGTTTCGGGCGGAGGGGCCATTGTCTCTGCGGCTTCTTCGCGGAACTCGCGCTTGGTTTTGGAAATGAGGCGTTGGGCTTGATCGGCGGCTTTGCGCTGGTCGGAGGTTTCGCTCAGGCGATCCATCATGGATTGGGCGCGGGCTTCGAAATCGGCGACCAAGGCTTCGGACTTTTTCTCCCATTCGCGCTGGCGCTTTTGTTCGCGCTGCACGGCTTCCTTTTCCAGATCGGCTTGGCGCCGGGTGGCTTGGCGGACGGCCTCGGTTAACTCCGTTTCGCGTTGGGCATTTGTGTCGACTTGGCGCTGGAGCTCGCGCAGCAGATCTTGAAAGTCGGCTTGCATGCGGGGTAGAACGGAGCGGGCGTGGGCGAGCAAAGGCTCGGGCAACTGAAGGCGCGTGGCGATATCGAGGCCTGCTGATTTTCCTGGTGTGCCGACACGCAGTTGATAGGTGGGCTGGAGGGTGGCTTCATCGAAACCCATGGAGGCGTTCAAGACGCCGACGGTGCGCGCGCCGTAGAGCTTCAGCGGGAGCAGGTGGGTGGAAGCCAAACAGAAAGAGCCCGACTTGCGAAATTCGTCGAGCATGGCGACACCTAGTGCGCCGCCTTCTTCGGGATCGGTGGCGCGGCCGAGTTCGTCGAGTAGGACGAGCGAATTGGATGTGACCTGCTCCAACATGCTTTTCACATGCAGCAAGTGGCCGGAGAAACTGCTCAAGCTTTCGGCGATGGATTGTTGGTCGCCGATGTCGGCCAAGACGTCGTCGAGCAATGGGAACTCGGCTTCGACGCAAGGAACCGGAATGGCAGCGTGGGCCATGAGAGCCAGCAAGCCTGTGGTCTTCATAGTGACGGTTTTGCCGCCGGTGTTGGGGCCGCTGATCAAAAGACAACGGCGGGTTTCGTCGAGTTCGAAAGAGATGGGGACGATGGGTTTGCGCTGTTTGCGCAGGATGGCTTCAAGCAGAGGATGGCGCGCTTCACGCAGGATCAGACGGCGGTCGCCCGAGCTGAAGCGCGGAATGACTGCCTCGTAGTCGCGAGCGAAGCCTGCTTTGGCGAAGATCANNGAGTTGGTGATTTCGGCCAGAATGCGTTCGATTTCGCGGATTTCGTCTTCGCGCAGGCGGACCAATTGGTTGTTGAGGCCGATGGTTTCGAGCGGTTCTAGAAAGAGCGTGCGGCCGGTGCCGGAAGAGCCGTGAATGACGCCATCGACTCGGCCTTTTTGCCCGGCCACGATGGGGACGACGAAGCGGTCTTCGCGGATGGTGACGAAATCTTCCTGNNTGTGGGCGTAGCGTTTGGCGAGGTCGCGAAGATCGGCTAAGTTATGGGCGCGGCGAGCGAGGCGGGGAAAGCGTGCAACCACGTTCAGCAGAGCGCCGCGGAACTCGCCGGCGAGGGCGAAGTTGTGGAACAGGTCGAGAATTTCGCGGCCTTCGAGCGATGCGCCTTCGACTTGCAGGATACGCACGGGGGCTTCGACGTCGCGCAGTTGATCGAAACGCAAACGCAGTACGGAGCCGGATTTGGCATCTTGCGAACCATGGACTTCGCGCAGATAGGAAATGGCTTCGCCACAATCGGCGAGGTCGAATTCGAGAGCGGCGCGGTCGGAGTGGGGAGCCAAGTCCATGACCAGAGCACGGCCGGCGTTGGAACCGGCGTAGCGGGCAACCAGTTCCTGGAGTTCGGCGAATTGTAAGAGTTCGATACTGCTGAATGACATGACTTACGGCCGGGTAATGTGCGGCAGTGTCTGGCGGCGGGAGCAGCAGGTTTCAATCACCTCGCGGGTACCGGCTGTCATAGGCAGAGACGGAAGAGCCGAAAGGGTGAACCATTCGGCGCGGCGTGAATCGTCGCCAGCCCGCAAGTCGCCACCCAGCACCTTGCAATAGAAGTCTACCAAGACATAGTGATACTCGGAGCGGCCTTCGGTATCGGGCATGATGCGTTCGAAGACGGTGGCCATGGATTCGGCGGTGACGTGCAGGCCGGTCTCTTCAAAAACTTCACGGGCGCAGGCGTCTTCCAAACGCTCGCCCGTTTCCACCAAGCCGCCGGGCAAAGACCACAAGCCTTCGAGCGGTGGCTTGCCGCGTTCAACCAGGAGGATCTGGCCCTCGATGAAGATGATTGCGCCGACGCCTAAGAGAGGATGGGCGGGGAAACGGCGGCTGTTGTCGATGGGCGGATTGTCAGGCAATGGCTGCCAGCACTTCTTCAGCGTGTCCTTCTACCTTCACTTTCGGGAAGATCTTTTTGATCTTGCCTTTCGGGTCAATCACGAAGGTAGTGCGTTCGACGCCCATATATTTCTTGCCGTACATGCTTTTTTCCGCCCAGACGCCATAGTCTTCGCAGGTCTTGTGATCGACGTCGGCTAGGAGGACGAAGGGCAGATCGAATTTCTCTTTGAACTTGGCTTGGGCTTTGGTGGGGTCGGGCGAGACGCCGACGATGACGGTGTTGGCTTTGGTGAATTTCTTGGAGGTGTCGCGGAACTCACAGGATTCTTTGGTGCAGCCGGGAGTGTCGGCCTTGGGATAGAAGTAAAGTACTACATTTTTGCCTTTTAGGGAAGAAAGGGTGAAAGGGTGGCCGGAATCGGTGTCCAGGGAGATGGCAGGGGCTGAGGCGCCCTCTTTAAGTGATGGCATGCCAAAGAGATGCGGGTGGGGGAGGGGGTGGCACAAAAATTATTTGGAAGATTACTTGACAAGAACGCGCGCAGGTTTTATGATTGAGTTGTATCCAGCTAGTGGATAGGAGAACACTAAGATGCCAATGATTAAATACACCCCCTTTACCGGCGAGTTGGAAGATTTCCCCGCTGGTTTGCGTTTATTCCAGGATTCGATCTCTCGTCTCTTCAGCGAACCCGCCTCTCGGCCGTGGTCGCCTGCAGTCGACATTTTCGAGACCGAGAATGATTTGGTCCTAAAGGCGGATCTGCCGGACGTGGATGCGAAGAACGTGGGCATTCAGCTTGAGAACGGGACGCTGACACTGAAGGGCGAGCGCAAGTTCGAGCAAGAGAAGAATGGCAAAGGCTTCCACCGCATTGAGCGTTCGTATGGTTCGTTTGTGCGCGCGTTTAGCCTGCCGGACACGGTAGACGCGGAACATGTGAAGGCCGATTACAAGAACGGCGTGCTGACGGTGACCATTCCGAAAAAGGAAGTGGCGAAACCTCGCACCATCAATGTTGAAGTGAACAACAACTAAGACTTCGAAGAAAGCAAATCCTCCGATTGGCGGTGCGGGCATAGGTCCGTGCCGCCGTTTTTTTTTGGTGAGGCGGTTTTTGCCGTTTGAAACGCGCAGGCAAAAGTGCCTGCGCCACCTTTGGGCACACTTCGGGTGTGCTCCTTTCCTGCGCTTTTAAATTTGAGGCCCGTTACGCGGCTTTTTTCGCGTT
>PMQB01000374.1 GCA_003169195.1 Bryobacterales bacterium | reverse complement strand
GTGACACCTGCTCTGCGGTTTCCATCGAAATGCCGCCGAAATCTCCCAACGGGCGGTAGTTCGGCTCGGCAAATGTGACCACGCCTGCTTCCGCACCGCACACGTAGGACAAAGCATTGGTGAGGCCATTCAAAGGCAAATTCGCGCAGAATTGTCGAAAAAAGACGCGCTGCGGGTCAAATGCCAGCACTTGGCGGCCCTGCGCAGCCAGAGTCTGTGCCAAAGGAACTGTGTGAATGCCCATATTCGCGCCCACTTCCACCACCATTCCGCCGCGTCGGGTGAGATTCAGCAGGAACCGGGTTTCCAATTCGCAGCATTCGCCGGGCGGACACACTTCGGCGGGAGGCATCACCCTATTAGTGATGGCGTTCTTTCTAAATTCTCCGTTGAAATTGTGGCGAGTTCTGCCGCGACCTCGTTGATGACGCTCTGCCAATCCCTGCGAGCTGGTTGCCGAAAAAGACGCATGCTTGGATACCACGGAGAATCCGCTCGCTTCAACAGCCAGCGCCAATCGGGTACAAAGGGAAGCAGAAGCCAGACGGGCACATGCAGCATCCCAGCCAAGTGCGCCACCGACGTATCAACGGTAATCAGCAGATCCATCTTTGAAAGTGCACCCGCTGTTTCCGCATAGTCGTTGAGCAGTGGCGACACGTCCAGAATTCGATCGCTCCAGCCGTTGGCGGCAATCTGACTGGCGGGCTCGCCTACTTGCAGGCTGAACCAGCGAACGTTGGCATGTTCGAAAAGCTGGGCCAGGCGCGCAAGCGGGATTGACCGATTCGCATCCTTAGCGTGGAGCGGATTTCCGGCCCAGACCAACGCAACTCTCATACAAACCGTTTCGCCCACAACGCCGGCCCAACGGCGCTTCATCTCTTCGGGAACCTTTATCTCTTGCGGCGGCGGGATGTTCCCTTCGTCCGTTCGGCATCGAAGTGGAAGAGATAAGAGCGGACACTGCAAATCAAAGGAAGTTTTGTGTTGTCCAGCGATCACCGTTTCAAACTGATCGGTGTTCCATGCAAAGAGGCGGGCCAGCGTTCGGGGAATTTCTAAGATCACTTGGCCGCCGCGTTCGCGCACGAGTGGCGCATAACGGGCAAACTGAATCACGTCTCCTATTCCTTGTTCCGCCGTCAGCAGAATGCGTTTGTTTTGCAAAGCTTCACCCTGCCAAAAAGGCTGCGGAAAGCCGCTCTCGGGTTTCACCGGCAGACGCATTTCGTATTCACGAAAGCCGGCGCGGTAATTCCCTTCGAGCAGGAAAGCGAGCGACAAATGGCCGTGCGCCTCGCGGTCGTTCGGGTTGAGTTGTATGGCCTTTTTGAAGTGATGCTTCGCTTCTTCCAACCGCCCGAGACCAAGCAGCACAATCCCCAGATTTACCCACGGCCGTTCCGCCGATTTAAGCAGCGACGCTTGCCGCTGAAAGGCTGCAAGAGCTTCCTCGAGCAAGCCTAAGCGCGAAAGTGCCACGCCCTGATTGCCCAGCACCGGAGCTGATTCGCCGCAAAGCTGCAAGCCAAGCGTGCAAATGCTAAGTGCATCTTCGAACTGCTTCAGGTCTATGAGTAGTACAGAAAGATTACAGTAGCAATCGGGTTGGTTGTATCCAAGTTCAATGGCGCTGGCAAAATGCGAAATGGCTTCCCTCGGACGCGTTGCCATTAGGCTCTGGCCTTGGCGGTTGTGGAAGTACGCGTCTTTCTCCATTCAAAGGAGGAAGTGCACAAACACACTGCTCCATCTCAGTTAAAACGTTGCTTTGGAAGGGAAACGATGCGTTCCGATTGGTTGCGGGGGCAAGATTTGAACTTGCGACCTTTGGGTTATGAGCCCAACGAGCTACCTGACTGCTCCACCCCGCACTATGATGGTATCAACCCGCCTGGGCATAGGTCAACCAAACTACTGATTTTAGTGCTCTATTTGTTTTGCACAGGCGCTACATTAATAAGTGCACTACCACCGCCCCGTATGTCCGCCGAACCAAGTAAACTGCCTAATATTGCCGTCCGCCGCGAACCAGCCACTCTCCCGCGGCTGGATTCCCCTGATCTTTACCTGAATCCTCATCTGGGTTTGCTCGCGTTCCAAACGCGCGTCTTAGAAGAAGCGCAGGATAAAAACACCCCACTGCTCGAACGCGTAAAGTTCATCTCCATCCTTGCGTCCAATATCGACGAGTTCTTTATGGTGCGCGTCGCCAATTTGTGGCAGCAGCTGGAAACGCGCACGACAGAAATGAGCATCGACGGTCGTTCGCCGCTGGAGCAGCTCGAACTGATTCGCGTTGCGATAACCAACATCATTACCGAGATTTACCGTCTCTGGCGCGACGAACTGCTACCTGAACTCAATGCCGCCGGCATTCGCATTCTTAAGCTGGAAGAACTTAATGCGCAGCAGCGAACCTTTGTGGACGATTACTTCGCCCGCGAAGTTTATCCCGTTCTGACTCCGCTTGCGGTCGACCAAGGCCGGCCGTTCCCGCATATTTCGAATTTGAGCCTGAACATTGGCGCATCCGTCACCAATGGCGACGGTATCGAACGCTTTGCGCGCATCAAAGTGCCCGGCACCTTGCCGCAACTTCTTTCCCTGCCCACCGATCCTGGAGAACTTTCTTTTATCTGGCTCGAACATGTCATCATCGCCAATCTAGGCATGCTCTTTCCAGACATGGAGATCGTCAAGGCAGACGTCTTCCACGTGACTCGCGATGCGGAACTCGCGATTCAGGAACTCGAAACGGAGGATCTGCTCGAATCCATTCAGGAAGCTGTCTGGCGACGCCGCTTTCGCGACGCGGTCCGTTTGCAGGTTGAATCGGGCATGCCGGAAAAGTTGGTGGACCTGCTCACCAGCAATCTGGAACTCGACCACAACGACGTTTACCGCGTAGATGGCCCCGTCGACATCGGCCGTGTCAAAGCGCTCCTGAGTATTGATCGGCCCGCGCTGTGCGATAAGCCCTTCATGCCATCCACCCCTAAAGGGTTTGCTGGAAAGCGCAGCGAAATTTTCAAGACGATCAACGAAGGCGATGTGCTGGTGCACCATCCCTTCGAATCGTTTCAACCCGTGGTGGATTTCCTGCGCGCTGCGGCCGAAGACCCCGATGTGATGGCCATCAAAATGACTCTCTATCGCGTGGGCCGCAACTCGCCCATCGTAGAAGCGTTGTTGGATGCCATTGAAAACGGCAAACAGGTGGCGGTGCTGGTGGAACTCAAAGCCCGCTTTGACGAAGAGAGCAACATTGAGTGGGCGCAAAAGCTGGAACGCGAAGGCGTACACGTCGTGTATGGTTTGCCCAATGTAAAAGTCCACTGCAAAATGGCTATGGTGGTGCGGCGCGAAGGCGAACGCATCCGCCGTTATCTGCATCTAGGCACCGGCAACTACAATCCGGGAACGGCTCGCGCATATACCGATTTGGGCTTGTTCACCTGCAACGAAGAAATTGGCGCAGATGTGAGCGATTTATTCAACCACCTCACCGGTTACTCGGCAAAGAAGGTATATCGCAAACTGCTGGTTGCGCCACACAGCATTCGCAGCGGCCTGGAAAAGCTGATCCGCGCTGAGATTGAGCGCCATGCCCAGCATGGCGATGGTCACATCATCTTCAAAATGAACGCTTTGGAAGATGCGGGCATGATTCGCCTGCTGTATGAAGCGTCGCGCGCCGGTGTGAGCGTTGACCTGATCATCCGCGGCGGTTGTTCCTTGCGCCCAGGAGTGCCGGGCGTTAGCGAAAACATCCGCGTGCGCAGCATTATTGGCCGTTTTCTCGAACATAGCCGCATTTTTTACTTCCACAATGGCGGCGAAGAGAAGGTCTATATCGGCAGTGCGGATTTAATGCCGCGCAATTTAAATCGCCGCGTGGAAGTTCTCTTCCCTGTTGAAAATACCCGTATGCTGCGCCGCATCCGCGACAAGATACTCGAAAAGTATTTGGCCGATCATGTGGCCGCGCGCATCATGCAGCCCGACGGTACGTTTGTGAAACCAGTCAATAAGCCAGGCCGCAAAGCGCTTAGCGCCCAGGAATGGTTTATGAAGCACGAAGCCTGATTACCAGCCTAATACCATGCAGAACACGCTCGCAAAATTGTTCGGAGCCTGGTGCGTCCTCATCCTCTCTTTGCCCGTTGCTTACCTGTGGCTCAAGCCTGGAATCATTCCCGGTCACGGTGCGGAAGTCTTGCTCAAGCTTTTTGTGCTCTTGTCCATTGCGGGTATCACAGGGCTGAGTTTCACTTATGCTGTTTCTAAGCGCTGGGCGCAACGCACTGCGCTGCTTGAGACCTTCGTCGATTCGCTGCCGGGCCGTAGAACAGAACTGCCTGATGCCGGGCCTGACGAGTTGCAAAGCTTGGCGCGGGCTATGCGCCGCATGGCGGAGCGCGTGCAACAACTGGTGGAGAAGGCTAACCTCGAACTGTCGCGGCGCGAAACCATCATGGCCTGTATGGCCGAAGGCGTCTTGGCGGTCGACAAAAACCTGCGCGTCAATTTTTGCAACTCGGCGTTTGCCGAAGCGTTCAGCACGCGCGTTCCTGAAAACGAAGGCCGCACCTTATATGAAGTTGTGCGCGAACCTGTGCTGCGCGACATTCTGGAGCGCGTCGCCAAAACCGGTAAGCCCGAACGCGCTTTGTTTCGTCTGCCTAGCGCCGCAGGACGTTGGTTCGATGCACGCACTTTGCCGCTTGGCGAAGAAGGACGCCGCGGTGCGGTGATCGCCTTGCACGATGTCACCGATATTGAGCGCCAGGAACAAACCCGTAAGCAATTTGTGGCCGATGTTTCCCATGAGCTGCGCACTCCTTTAGCCGCCATTCGCGGTTATGCTGAAACGCTGCTCGACGGTGGATTAGAAGATGAAGCCAACAACCGCAAGTTCGTTGAGATCATTCAGAGCCACGCCATCCGCCTTAACAACATCGCTTCCGACCTGCTGGTTATTTCTGAACTAGATTCGAACGCCCCGCCTGCTGCGCCGCCGGAACGAATCCCTTTGCATGAAGTGGTGGACAGCGCCTTCCACACTGTGGAACGAATGGCTGCCGCCAAGAAAATCCGCATCGATTTGCAACACTGCCAGCCTTGTTGGGTGGTGGGTCATCGCTTCCGGTTGGAACAGGTGATGATGAACCTGTTGGATAACGCCGTGAAGTTTAATAAGGCTGAGGGCGAAGTAGTGGTGGAGTGCGCGAGTTTGGCTGAGGGTCAAGTGCGCGTGTCCGTCGCCGACAATGGCGTGGGCATTCCCAGCGAAGATCTAAAGCGCATCTTTGAGCGCTTCTACCGAGTCGACAAAGCGCGCAGTCGTCCGGCTGCCGGTGGTACCGGTTTGGGCCTGCCTATCGTTAAGCAAGTGGTGGAACAAATGGGCGGCTCCGTCAGCGTGGAAAGCACGCTCGGCCGCGGCGCAAAGTTCATCATCCTTCTCAAGGGAGCTTAACTATCATGCAGGAACGCCATAAATTTTCATCCGGCGGCAAATGGGAAGATATTGTCGGTTATAGCCGGGCTATCCGCGTCGCAGACCGCATCTACGTCACTGGCACAACCGCTACCGACGCCGCTGGCGAAATCGTCGGCGAAAACGATGGTTATGCCCAAACTGTTCAGGTGATTCGCAACATTGAACGCGCCCTCAACAACTTCGGCGCAACTCTCGAACACGTTGTTCGAACCCGCATGTTCGTCACCGACATCAAACGCTGGGAAGAGTACGGCCGCGCGCATGGCGAATTTTTCGCAAAGATCAAACCCTGCGCCACCATGGTGGAAGTGCGCGCACTAATTGATCCGCGCATGCTGATTGAGATTGAAGTGGACGCGGAATTATAGCCGCATACGCTATGCTCAGTCTTTTATGCGATCCTTCTTTCTCTGCTTTTCGCTTTTCATCTCTGCGCTCGCTGTAAGCGCGCAAACGCAAGTCACCGTTATCAAGTCCGCCCGTATGTTTGATGGCAAGGGCGACCGCATGATCACACCCGGCTTGGTTGTAATCTCAGCAGGCAAAATTCAATCGGTGGGTGGCGCTGCGCCGGCCGCTGCCAAAGTGATTGATCTGGGCGACGCCACTCTGCTGCCCGGTTTCATTGATGCGCATACCCATCTGACCATGGATTTCGACCTTGATTACAACGCCGCGCGGCTCAAGGCATTAGACCGCACCACGGCTGAAAGCGCCATTCGCGCCACTGTCAACGCGCGTAAGACGCTCATGGCTGGGTTCACAACCGTGCGTGATGTTGGTTCAGCAGATTTCCTCGACGTAGGCTTGCGTAATTCCATCAATGCCGGAATCGTACCCGGACCGCGCATGCTGGTAGCCGTTCACGCTTTGGGTGCCACCGGTGGCCATTGCGATGACGGCGCCGGCTTTAGATTCGGTCTCCTCAACCATGAATCGGGGCCCATGGACGGCGTCATCAATTCGGCCGATCAAGCGCGCTTCGCGGTGCGCTGGAACATCAAATACGGCGCCGATGTCATCAAGACTTGCGCCACCGGCGGCGTGCTCTCGCCAACGGACGACGTCGACGTTCCGCAATTAAGTGAAGGCGAATTGGAAGCGATTGTGACTGCCGCGCACGAACTGCGCCGTAAAACTGCTGCGCACGCTCATGGCAGCGAAGGTGCCAAGCGGGCTGTTCTCGCAGGCATCGATTCCATTGAGCACGGTACATTTCTAAACGACGAAACTCTCCGCCTGATGCGCGAAAAAGGGACTTATCTGGTTCCCACGCTTTCCGTACGCAGCGGCATAGCGGAAGCAAAGTTCCCGCCGCTGGTGAGACAGAAGGCCGACTTGGCGATGCAGTCGCAAGACTCTCTCGTCCGGCGCGCCCTTGCCATGGGTGTAAAGATCGCGTTAGGTACGGACGCCGCGGTTTATCCCCATGGCGACAACGCACTCGAGTTTGTGCTGATGGTTGCCGACGGTATGCCCGTGGCGCAAGCCTTGCATGCGGGAACCTCTACGGCCGCAGATTTGTTGGGCCTCGCGAATAAGATCGGCACGCTCGAAAACGGTAAGATTGCGGATCTTGTTGCCGTCCCGGGCAACCCATTGGATGACATCAAAGTCACCCAAAGTGTGTTTTTCGTCATGAAAGAGGGCATCGTGTATCGCAACGATCGTGCCAAATAGATCCTTCTAATCAAGGATTTACGACGCATTCACACAGTTGTAATGTGATTTTCATATTCTATTGATGACAACTTATCGATACTGAGTGAGGTAAACACCTGACCACAATTGGCGCTGGGCGTACGGGGTAATGCGCCCGCTCCGAAGCAAAGACTTCGATAAGGAAACCAGATGAAATCTCACATGTTACGGTACGCAGCCACGGCAGCCGCACTCACCGCGGTTGCAGCAGTTCTCGCTATAGCAGCGGACAAACAGCCCATTCAAATGACGGGCGCGGGAGCAACCTTCCCAGCACCCATCTATCAGAAATGGTTCAACGATTATCAATCCATCGGTAACGTTCAAATCAACTATCAGCCGAACGGTTCGGGCGGTGGCATAAAAGGCGTCACGGAAGGGACCGTCGATTTCGGCGCCAGCGATGCCATCCTCAGCAAAGAACAAATGGAAGCATTCAAATCGAAGAATGGCGGCCATGGGCTGCTCACCTTCCCCACGGTTTTAGGCGCGGTTGTTCCCAGCTACAATGTTCCCGGTGTGACCGCGGAATTGAACTTTACCGGTCCGGTCCTGGCAGATATTTTCCTTGGCAAGATCAAAAAGTGGAACGATTCAGCGCTTGCGAAGATCAACCCGGGTGTGAAGCTGCCTGACCTTGATATTCTGGTCGCGCATCGTTCCGACGGCAGCGGCACGACTTTCTGCTTCACCGACTACCTTTCAAAAGTGAGTCCGGAATGGGAAAAAGGCCCCGGTCGCAATGCGGCCATTAGCTGGCCAGTGGGATTGGGCGCCAAAGGCAATGATGGCGTGACGGGTCTACTGAAACAGCAACCGGGCGCGTTGGGTTACGTCGAGTTGATTTACGCCGTGAAGAATCATTTGCCCTACGGAAAGGTACAGAACGCGGCCAAGGAATTTATCAAAGCGGACTTGAAGTCTGTGTCTGCCGCCGCTGCTGCCATGAAGGAGTCGGCCGCCGATACCCAAGTCTCGATCACCGACGCACAGGGCAAAGGCGTTTATCCTATATCCACCTTCACGTGGCTCTTGGTTCCCGATACGTTTAAAGACGCCGACAAAGCCGCTGCCATGAAGGGCTTCCTCAAGTGGGCCGTGACGAAAGGCCAAGATGAAGTGGAGCCTTTGGACTACGCTAAGCTCCCGAAGGCTGTTGCAGACAAAGTTGCCAAGCGGATTGGCCTGATTAAGTAGAACGTGGCCGCTACTAGCTACATTGCCGAAACACTAGGCCGCCGTACGAGCCGCGGATTTTTCGCGCGGCTCCGCGGCGGCGATGAGATTTCCTACCTCATCACCTTGGCTTGCACCGTTTCGATCCTGCTGATTGTTTGTCTCATCGTTTACGAACTGTGGTTTAATTCGCAAGCGACGTTTAAGACCTTTGGATTCTCGTTTCTGAAGAGTTCGGCGTGGGATCCGAATGCCGACAAGTATGGCGCACTCCCCTTTATCTATGGCACGTGCGTCACTGCGTTTCTCGGCATGATCATCGCTGTTCCGTTAGGTGTGGCTGCTTCGATCTTTCTCGCTGAGATGGCGCCTCCTAAGCTGTCGAATATTCTCACGTTTCTGATTGAGTTGCTGGCGGCCGTCCCCAGCGTGATTTATGGCTTGCTCGGCATTTTTATTCTTGTGCCGGCAATCAAGGCCTATCTGGTGCCGCCGCTGAAGAGTGTTTTTGGATTTCTGCCTATCTTTGAAGGCACGTTCTACGGTTTAAGTTTGCTATCTGCAGGCATCGTTTTATCCGTAATGGTGGTGCCGTTTATTATTTCGGTTTCGCGCGAAGTGCTGCTGGCCGTTCCTGTAGAACAGCGTGAAGCCGCTTTGGCGTTAGGCGCGACAAAATGGGAAACCACCTGGGACATCGTGCTTCCGTATGCCAGCACCGGCATTTTCGGATCGATCTTTCTCGCACTGGCCCGTGCACTGGGAGAGACCATGGCCGTCACCATGGTTGTCGGTAACACGCCAAAGATTTCTGCTTCGCTTCTTTCGCCCGGCTATTCCATTGCGGCCGTCATTGCCAATGAGTTCGCCGAAGCGAACGGCGATTTGTACATCTCTTCGCTGATCTTCATGGCGCTGGTGCTCTTTGGTTTGACGATTGTGATCAACGCCATCGCGCGAATATTCATCATGACTACGCAAAAGAGAGGTTCGTAATCCATGATGATGGAGATTTCTACCTCGCGCCGTTTCATTAACGGCTTCATGCTGACGCTGTCTGGCATTTGCACAGTGTTGGTTGTGAGCGTGCTTTTCTTTATCCTTGGCTATCTTTTGATCCACGGCGCAACATCGTTGAATTGGGATTTCTTTACTAAACTGCCGAAGCCCGCCGGAGAAACCGGTGGCGGTATGGCGAACGCCATTGTGGGTAGCGGCAAAGTGCTGCTCTTAGCAACGGTGATCGGCGTCCCCATTGGTTTTCTGGCAGGTGTGTTTCTGGCTGAATACTCCGGCAAGACGTTCGCTTTCGCCATCCGCTACGTTGTTGATCTGTTGAACGGTGTGCCGTCGATTGTGATTGGCATCGTGGCGTACGCCTTGGTCGTCAGGCCGATGCACCATTTTTCAGCGCTAGCTGGCGGAACGGCGCTCGGCATCATGATGATTCCGATTGCGGTGCGAACCACCGAAGAGTTCTTACGCTCAGTCCCCGTGAACATCCGCGAGGGCGCCATGGCATTGGGCGCCACCAAAGCAACAACCATTTTTACCGTAGTCATACCGGCAGCGATTTCGGGACTTACTTCCGGCATGATGCTCAATTTAGCGCGCGTGGCCGGTGAAACGGCCCCTCTGCTTTTCACCGCGCTTGGCAATCAGTATTGGAGCAAGGGATATTTAGCGCCTATCGCCACCCTGCCTGTGATGATTTACAACTACGCGATATCGCCTGAAGAAGATCTGCACAAACAGGCGTGGGCCGCGGGTTTCGTGCTTCTGACCCTCGTGCTTGTGATTAACGTTTCGGCCCGGCTCATCATTGCGCGAGGACCATCAGCGCAAAGGAGATAATTCATGGCATCGCCTCAACAACAACAAACATTCAAGGATCCTGTGACGGAAGCCAACCCTAAGCCCGACGTGGCTAAAGCGGGCGCCAGTATGAAGTTGACGGCGCGCAACATTAACTTCTTCTACGGTCAATTCCAAGCGTTGCATGACATAAGCCTGGATATCCCTTCCAACAAAGTGACGGCTTTCATTGGACCTTCAGGCTGCGGAAAGTCTACCTTCCTCCGCACTATGAACCGGATGAATGAGACGTTGCGCAACACCCGCGTGGAAGGAGATCTCAAGCTAGATGGCGAGAATCTCTTCGACATGGATGTCACCGATGTTCGCCGCCGCGTGGGCATGGTGTTTCAGAAATCGAATCCGTTTCCGAAAACCATTTTCGATAATGTTGCCTACGGCCTCCGGGTGAATGGAATCCGCAAAAGTTCGATTCTGTCCGAAGCGGTGGAGCGAAGCCTGAAGCGCGCTGCTCTGTGGAGCGAAGTCAAAGATAAGTTGAATAAGCCGGCCTCGGCGCTTTCCGGCGGACAGCAGCAACGTTTGTGCATTGCGCGCGCCCTGGCTGTTGAGCCCGAAGTGCTTCTGTTAGACGAACCTTGTTCCGCGCTTGATCCGATTGCCACTCTGAAGATTGAAGAGTTGTTGTTCCAGATCAATGACATCACTACCATCGTCATCGTCACCCACAACATGCAGCAAGCCGCTCGTTTGGCCGACTTTACCGGTTTCTTTCTCATGGGAAAACTGATTGAAATCAACGATACAAAGAGAATTTTTCAAAACCCGGGTATGAAAGAAACTGAAGACTACGTCACCGGCCGCTTCGGTTGATGCGATTATTTGAAAAGAGCTTGAGGAAACCGTGCGTCATTTCGAACAAGAATTAGAAAAATTGAAGTCCAAGCTGCTCGAGATGAGCGCGTTGGTGGAAAGCGCTGTTTATCGGAGCGTGCAGGGCGTGGTGGAGAAGAACGAAGAACTCGCCCAGCAAGTCTTGCGGAACGAAGGCCGCATCAACGATCTCGAGATTGAGATTGACGAACTCGCTATTAGCATTCTGGCGCTNNATGGGCGACCTTTCCGTAAGCATTGCGCAAAGCGCCATGGCGCTGATGAAAGAACCGGTGATCCGGCCGCTGATCGATATTCCGCATATCGCCGGCTTGGCGCAAAGCATGGTTCGCAAAGCGCTAGATGCGTTCGTGAACCGTGACGCCGATTTGGCACGCAGCGTACTCGCTTCCGATGATGCGGTGGATAACATGCGCACGGCCAGCTATCACGAACTGATTAGCTTCATGGAAAACAACCCGCAGCAGATTGGGCAGGCGCTCTATCTGCTCTCGGTTGTGCGCAATTTAGAGCGCATTGCCGACCATTCCACGAACATTGCAGAAGACGTGTTGTTCCTGGTTAAAGGTATTGACGTGCGCCATCACAATGAAGAGCGCAGCCGCGGCGCCGATTTAGCGGAATCAGCCTAACTTCTTCTTCAGGACTTCGGTCACGACGGCAGGGTTCGCCTGGCCTCGGCTGGCTTTCATGACTTGGCCGACAAGATAGCCCAAGAGCGCAGTTTTGCCGCCCTTGTATTGTTCAGCTTGTTTGGGGTTCGCGTCAATCACTTCGTCGGCCATGCGTTCCAGAGCATCGGTGTCTGAAATCTGCTTCAGTCCTTCGCGCTCCATAATGACGGAAGCGGAATCGCCGGTTTCAAACATCTTGGGCAGAATCTCTTTTGCTAACTTGCCGGAAAGATCGCCCTTGTTGATTAATGACACTAATTCCCCCAAATGCTCCGCCGAAATGGGAGAGCTTTCTATCTCTTTGCCTCCCGCATTGAGCAGGCCCATCAGATCGCCCACTACCCAGTTCGACGTTGTACGCCCATCGCCGCTTGCTTTAGCGGCAATCTCGAAGTAATCGCCCGTAGCACGCGTCACGCTCAACACTTGCGCATCATACTCGCGCAAGCCGTATTCACTCACGAAGCGGTCGCGCCGGTCTGCCGGCAATTCGGGCAAACGTTTCTTCACCTCGCCTAACCAATGGTCGCTTACGCGCAAGGGAACCAGATCCGGCTCTGGGAAATAGCGGTAATCGTGCGCGTGCTCTTTGCTGCGCATCCCAATCGTCACGCCGCTGTTCGAATCGTACAAACGGCTTTCCTGATCAATGGTGCCGCCGCGTTCCACGAGTTCCACCTGGCGCTCAATTTCGTATTCGATTGCTTGCTTCACAAAGCGGAAGGAGTTCACGTTCTTTACTTCCACTTTTGTGCCGAACTTCGGAGCGCCTTTGAGACGGACCGACACATTAGCGTCGCAACGCAGTTGGCCTTTTTCCATGTCGCAATCGGACACGCCGATGTATTGAATCACCTGCTTGATCTCTGTGAGATAGGCGTGCGCTTCGTCGGCGGAACGCATATCCGGCTCGCTGACAATTTCAATGAGCGGCGTGCCGGAACGGTTTAGATCTACGTAGGTGTATTTGTCAGAATCTTTGAAGCCGTCGTGAATACTCTTGCCGGCGTCGTCTTCCATATGGACGCGCGTGACGCCAATGCGCTTCTTGCCTGCTTCCGTAACGATGTCGAGATAACCGTGTTCGGCAAGCGGCTGGTCATATTGCGAAATTTGATAGCCCTTGGGAAGATCCGGATAAAAATAATTCTTGCGGGCGAAGCGGGAAAACGGATTAACCGTGCAATGCAACGCTAACGACGCACTGATGGCCAGTTCCACAGCTTGGCGGCTCATAACCGGCAGCGCGCCGGGCAACCCCAAGCAAACCGGGCAAACGTTGGTGTTGGGCGAAGAACCGAACTCCACCGGGCAACTGCAGAAGATTTTCGTCTTGGTGCCAAGCTGCACGTGAACTTCGAGCCCGATCACGGGCTCGTACTTGGTCAGAATGCTCTCGGCGAGCGCACTTACGGACATGTATTGATTGTAAGGCTCACGCGCGCCTAATGTCCCCGGCAGCTGAAACTGCCGGCCTGTTTCATGTCGCCTGCGCCATCATATTTTGCCTCCAGCGGATAGGGACAAACGGGACGCGTCATTTCCACACTTCTGGCTGGATCGTTTTTCGAGAACTTGGTGGCGATGATGGAAGCGGGCGCTTTACCTTGTTCGACCCAATCGACTAGAGCAGTGAAGACATCATGCTGCGCATCGCTTGCTTGGAGGACAGCGGCCTGTCCAAAGAAGTTTGGTCCTGGACCGCCCGCACAGTGTTGCACGCCGGGCAGCATATAGAGCCGCATGAAGCCGTTTACCGCGGCATTGCCCATGGTTGACTCCACATTTTTGTAGTAGTTGATGGCATTGCGGGGCGGAATAGCGGCGTCGCTCCAGCCGTGATAAACGATCAGCTTGCCACCGCGGTCTTGAAATGCCTTCAGATTCGGATCAGTGGAATTGAGAGTAGCCGCCATTTTGGTGTCGGCGGAATCTAATGCGTTAGACAAAGTCGATTGTTTATAGGTCCAATTGGCGTCGCTGAAAACCATGTTGCGCAAAAAGCCAGTGCTGAAAAGAGCGCCTGCCGATTGGCCAGGTGTCGCTCCACTGATCCAGCCAGGCCACCCACCGCCGCCTTCTTCTCCGCCCGGTTCGTAACCGGGGTAAATCACCATGCCATCGCCATTGCGTGCGCCGTCGTAAATGCGCTGCAATGAGGCAGCTTGCGAAGGGGTAAGGCAGTCGTTCGTCTCGGCGCCTTTGCACACAATGGTTGCCGGATCGAAATGGCACGACGGAGGATCGCTCAAGATGCCGTCTTTCAAGCCGTCGGTTGCATCGCAGGCAGCGAGAACGGCTTTTGCGATAGCGGGGATTTTATCTTTTGAAATATAGCTGGGTGGATTTTCCAGCATGGGCTTGCCCGAAGCGAAGAAGTTCGCGACCAAAAGACGGGTCCAGTAATTCGCCGGTGCGCCGGCAAGAATGCCATCGTAATCCTCGGGAAAGCGCTGCGCTTCCATCAACGCTTGCCGGCCACCGTTTGAGCAAGCGGCAAAGTAGGAATGCTTTGGCGCGTCACCGTAGTAAGCCTCTATCATGCTCTTGGCCTTGATGGTCATTTCGTGAATCGCGCGATACCCAAAATCTGCGATCTTCTCCGGATGGCCCAGCGCCCAGTCGGCATCAATACCGTCGGCGCGATGGCCGGTATCGGTGGATGCCGTTGCGAAACCGTCGCGCAGTGCACCAGCCATATCGCCATAGTTGATAGAACCGGCAAAACCGCCGTTTCCAGTGCCGCGAAATTTACCGTTCCAACCGCTTTCCGGCATCCAAACTTCGAAATGGATTTCCGAATCGCTGACGGGCGTAATGATGCCGCCGACCCTGCAGAACGCCGGCGTCTTGAGCAAGAAGCCGCCCGGCCCGAGCATGGTTGTGGCGGCGGTCTCTTGCGCAAACTGAACTTTGGTGTTTGCTAACGACAGGCTCTTGAGTGAGGCGCAGGTCGTGGCGGCGATCAACGGCAACGAAGAAACCAAGAGGAGGAGAGATTTCATAGGTCAGAAGACTCTCCAGACTTGTATCACACCAGCGCTTACGATGTTAGCGAGCGACGAATTCGCCCCAGGGCGCGCCGTATTCGACGCTGGAGCTGAGGAGTCTGCTCTCGCAAGAGGCACGTACCTGAGAACGGCTTCGTTTCCGAGGCTGACAAATCGTGGTAGGCGAATGACCCTTTAACAAAGAAGTGGCAGACAAGCGCTTTACGTGAGAGCTCCAGATCGCGACGCATCGAACCGCCATGAATCAGGTTCGCGTGCCAGATAAGTACATCTCCTTTATTGGCATGGAAATAATGCGGCTCTATTTTGCTCTCTTCTAAGATCTCTTGAATCCGCGGCTCATACTTTTCGTGATATTCCGCATAGCCGCGCTGCTTGAAGTCCTTTTCGCTGATTCCCACATCTTTGGCAAACACGTATGGCAACCGATGACTTTTCGGATAATATAC
>PMQB01000143.1 GCA_003169195.1 Bryobacterales bacterium | reverse complement strand
CGCAAACGCGTTTCCGCGAAGATTTTGTCATCGATTTTGCCCTGTTTTTTTAGAGCTATTTCATTTTCGAAGACATCAATCTCTGCCGCTAATTCTTTACTAACGTGGGCGCCGAGGCGCTGCTTCCATTGGGGATTGCTGGCTTTCATGGGCGGGCCGTCGAATCATCCTAAACTTACTAGGGATTCAGGTCAATTATATCAGCTTAGCGGCCAGCCAAATGTTCCGGCATGTCCGCCAAAATGTAAGCTAGCACCGCCAGCAGCGCCGTGTTCTTCTTGAACTCCGCCGGATTCACTTTGTCCACCGTGTCTGCCTGTGTGTGATGCCAATCGAAGTAGTGTTCGGCGGTGGTGGTGGGGCTGAGGGCGGCCACTCCTTGCGAAACAATCGGCGCGATATCGGCACCGCCGCCGCCTTGATTCACTTGCGTTGCCTGAATCGGCGCGAGCAACTGGCCAATCTCCTGGCAGATCGCAAACGAGCGCTGCTGCTCAACTGTTCGCTTGACTTCAGTCCCATACGCATTCACTCTGCGTGGTCCATAAGACCAGCCATACCCAAAACCCAGCGGACGTTCTGCGCCTTCGTCCATCTCAATCGCGGCGACATGGTTCTTAGCAGTCTCGCCGGCCCACTTGAGATAGGCTTCCCCGCCCCGTCCGCCGTTTTCTTCATTCACCCAGAACACCACACGAATGGTGCGCTTCGGTTTCAGGCCAAGTTTCTGAATGAGGGCCGCCGCTTCGAGCGTGGCCATAATGCCGGAGCCATCGTCTTGCGCGCCTTGGCCTACATCCCATGAATCGAGGTGACCGCCCATCACCACAATCTCTTCTGGATGTTCAGACCCGGGAATCTCTCCAATGACGTTGGCCGCTTCCTGATCGGGTTCCATGTGAGCCTGCATTTCCATGTGCACGCGCGGTGTGGCTCCGCTGTCCTGCAGGCGCTTCAACAACAGAGCGTCTTCAATGCTGATGGCAGCGGCTGGAATCTGCGGGGCATCGGGTGCGTATTGCAGTGTGCCGGTGTGTGGCAATTGCAGCGCCAGCGGGGTGATGGAACGAACCAACACGCCAATCGCGCCTTGCTTGGCTGCTTGCGAGGCTCCGCCCACACGATAAGTGACCGTCCGACCATAACCTTCATACGGCGCATTGAACACCACAATCTTGCCCGCCACTTTCTTTCCAAGAATGGCCAGTTCCGCAAAATCGCTCACCACCACCGCGTCGGCCGTGATGCCTTCCGGCGGTGTGCTCACACTCATACCCAAGCCCAGGAAATGCAACGGCCTCTCAACGGGAGAGACAATCGCGCCAGATTCTTTACCGCGCACCCAGTGCGGCACCATCACCGGCGGCGTGACCACATGCGTCAAGCCCGCCTTCTTCATCTCCTCGGCCGACCATTTCACCGCGCGCAAGAGATTCTCCGATCCACTCAATCTGTTGCCAATTCGATCGCACAAGGTGACCAGGCGCGCATAACCGGCGTCGTCATGTAAAGCCGCATCAATGATCTGATTTGCTGTGGGCCCGTATTGGCTCGCAATACTCGTTTGATCGGCGGCGTGGCAGACCATCGGTAACAGCGCCAGAGGCAGAAGTCTGCAGAAGGTGTGTCGTCGCATGGTGTGGAAGTAGGTTAGCACGCTATTTCGAATTGAGCCCAGACTCTGTTAGAGTGTTAAGCCTACAGAGGAGAAAGCATGCACTCTTTCCGATGGATGACCGGCATTATTATTTCGGGCTTAGCGATAGCAGCAACGACCGCTAAAGGACCCGTGGATCCTGGAGTACGTCAAGGAACATCGAACGCAGGGCAGCCGCTGCCCGGACTTACTGCCGATGAAATGGCTTTCTTTCAAGACGGCTTGGCTCGTTTTCAAGAAGTAGAAGTGGTCACAGGCGGAACTAACAACGGATTGGGCCCGCGCTTCAATGGCAATCAATGCGCACTTTGTCATATGCAACCTGCTATCGGCGGATCGAGCCCGCAAATGAATCCGAGCTTGGGGCTGGCAACGCTGCAAGGCGCCAAGAACACCGTGCCGTGGTTTCTTTATGCCAAAGGCCCGATTCGCGAAGCGCGCTTCAAAAAGAATCCGGATGGAACAGTGGACGGCGGCGTACACGCGATTTTCACGATCACGGGCCGCACTGACGCCACAGGCTGCGACCTTGCCCAACCTGATTTTGGCCACCCCGGGAATCCCATCACTGGTCTCGGCGGCAATCCGAATCTCAGCTTTCGAATCGCCACGCCGGTATTTGGTTTGGGTTTGATTGAATCGATTCCGGATTCGGCCATACTGGCCAACAATGCGGAAGACTCGGACTCCAAGCGCCGCGCTGGCATAAGCGGCCACCCGAATGCCCACATCAGCGGCGTGGCGAATCACAGCGCCAACGATGGAACCATCACCCGCTTCGGCTGGAAGGCGCAAAACAAGTCTCTGCTGATTTTTGCGGGCGAGGCTTACAACGTTGAGATGGGCATAACCAACGAGCTCTTTCCCCAAGAACGCGATTACACGCAGGGCTGTATTTATAACGCCACGCCCGAAGATGCATTGAACTTCACTCCGACGGGTGGGCAAAATGGGTCACCCGCACCCTATACGGCCGTTCCTTCCGATATCGAAGTCTTTGCGAATTTCATGCGTATGTTGGCGCCCCCGTCGCCCGCCCCGGATACTGATTCCACAGTGCGCGGCCACGATCTCTTCAGCAGAATTGGCTGTGCCTATTGCCACACCCCTACGTTGAATACTGCAAAGGCGATCAGCAGTGGAGGCGCCAAAGTGCCCAGCGCCGCACTCTCGAATCAACCCGTTCATCTCTATTCCGACCTACTGGTGCATCACATGGGCAAGAATTTGGGAGACGGTATTTCGCAAGGGGGCGCGGGACCAGACGAATTTCGCACCGCACCGCTTTGGGGTGTCGGACAGCGCTACTTCTTCCTGCACGATGGAAGAACCAGCAACTTAGTTGAAGCCATCTATGCGCATCGAAGCTGGCACAGCGAGGCGAACCGCGTGGTAGATCGCTTCCGTCGATTGAAAACAAGCGAGCAGCAGGATGTTATTAACTTCCTGCGTGGTTTGTAGCGATTAAACAGCAACTCCGGCGAGCCGGGCAATCGCCAATGCGCTGGATTGATTGGTGATACCCGGCTTCAGCAGGTAATCAAAATCCATAGGATCGGAATCGATTCGCGATCCCATGTGAATGTTTGCGCCCGCTAACTCAGGCAACTCCGCCAATTCCGTGAGAGCAAGATCATGCGTAGAGAGCGCACCCACCGCGCCTAGTTGAAGCAGTGCACGCAGAATGGCCTCTGCCGCCATACGGCGGTCTTTCGAATTGGTGCCACTCAAAATCTCATCCACTAGAAAGAGCACCGGGCCTTCCTCCGATGGCACATTTAAGGCAAGCTTGATACGCTCCATCTCTGCCATGAACTTCGACTTCCCATTCAGCAGCGAATCTTGAACGGCGATGGAGGCGCAGATCGCGAGTCGCGAAGCGGTCATTCGCTCGGCACACACGGGAGCGCCGGCGTACGCCAGCACTAGATTGAGACCAATGGTCCGCAGCAGTGTACTTTTGCCGGCCATGTTCGAACCACTAATCACATAGAACCGTCTGGCATCGTCCCAGCAGATGTCATTGCGCACACAGGCATCCATTGGGAGAAGTGGATGCCCCGCTGACACACACTCCAACTTACGCCCAGTCTCCGCTAACTGAGGAAAAGCATTGTGGGGATGCTCATAAGCATAGGTAGCCAACGCCATCAGGGCTTCGAACTCACCCCATGCCGGAAGCCAGCGGCGCAGATCAGCGCCATGTTTCACTCGCCACTTTTCGATAGCCAAAAACGCTTGAGTTCCTACGAGCAGGCCACGCGACGCATGGTAGAACCACTCCTTGTCACGCTCACGGAGAATCCCTGCCAACCTTTCTAACTGCCGCACCTGCGTGGCTGCCTCAGACTGAGCGACTGACGCTACCAACTCCGACAACAGCGGCGACACAAACGTTTGCGATTGCAGTAAAGCGAGGCCTTGCCGCAATACTTCGAGTTCAAGACTCAGAGCACGAATGGCTGGTTGAGACGCCAGCAACCGCTTGCGATAAGCCAGCGCGAGCAGTCCGCTGATCAGCAAAACTCCCACCATCGGCAGCGCGATTTGACTCCAGGACACCACAAACAATATGCGCAGCAGGGCCAGAATCGCGGTGAAGATGGAGAGCGTCAAAGCCAGCGCGCGGAACCAGGCAGGCGCCCTCGCGACAGGTGATTCCAGCCACTCACTTATGGTTGTCCAAGTCGACTCTTGAAAAGAATATTTACCTAACAGATGAAGCCTCTCGCGAAGCTTGATATTGTTTTGTAACTCGCGCACGGCATCCTGGCGGCGGCGTATCTCTTTCACCGTCGGCGCAGACAGAAAGAATTGCGCCAGATGACGGCGTCCCACTTCTGTCCGGCATGTGCAGATGAATTCAAACAGAGATCCCTCGCCGAACACACTCAAGTCTTTGGCGAAAGGGTGACATTGTGACGCCATTTCGTCACCGGTAATGCCTGAACCGGCCCAACGCCCTTCCAATCGATCAACACCCCGCTGATAAAGCGTTTGGAGTCGCAACGTCTCCAGCAGCATCCGATTCCGCTTGCTTGCTGCTTTCCCCGCGTAAATCGCCACCGGCAATGGCAGTAACGCGCTCGCCGGCGGCAGTCCCTTACGCGCGAAAGCGAAAAACGCCAGCAACGCGATAAAGATAACCGAGAGGGTCATAACAGCAAACGCAGTCATCTGTCCGATGCGCAGTTGGGAGGCAGCCGTGTGCAGAGAAAGAATGCGTTCCTGATAGCCAAGCAAGATGGCTGGGGTAGGCATAGCTCCATCGTATGCGACCAGCGCTGTGCGCCAATTCACTCAATAACGGCGGCGCTGGGTGCTATTTCGCCCAAAGCAACTCGCTAAGCGACCTTATTTTCCAAGGCTGTGCGCTTGGTTACACGCGTGCAAGAATTTAAAGCGCAGTTAGCGAGGGACCTATGAAGTTCAGCCACATTCTTTTCCCAACAGATTTCTCACAAGGCAGCCGTGCGCTAAATAAACAAGTGGAGTGGTTAGCCGCCCGCTTTGGTTCGCGCGTCACCCTGCTTCACGTTTTCGAACTGCCCGCTGGCTGGTACGTTAGCTGTGACACAGCCTTCATCAACCTGGACTGGGTGAATGGTCTAAGAGACTGCGCAGCCCGCTCGTTGAAAGAATACACGCTCAACATCCCCGAAGCGCAAGTGCGACGTGTCCTGGTAGAAGGCGACGTCGCGGCGCAAATCATGAATTACGTTAAGGCTCAAAATGTTGATCTGGTCGTCATGGGGACGCACAGTTTTGGCGCTTTGGAAGGCTTGATTCTCGGCTCCGAAACAGCGAAAGTCTTGCACGATGCCGGCTGCCCTATCTGGACAGATTCCCTCCTCCACAACCAGAAACCCAGCGCCGCTATTTCGAACATCCTCTGCGCCGTCGATAAAATTGACGAAGCAGTGCCACTGATGCGCTTTGCCAAGCAGTTAGCCGATGACTTGAGCGCCAGCGTGCGACTCATTCACGCTGTGCCCGAGATAGAGGCCCATGCCAACAGGTACTTCCTGGATCTGCATCGCCATCTGGCCGATTCTGCGCGAGCGGAGATCGAAAAACTGCAAGTTGAAGCGGGCACAAACTTCCCACTGACCATCGGCGAAACGGGAGTGGCCGATGCCTTGGCTGACGCGGCGCAAGATTGTGAGGCAGACCTGATCGTCATTGGTCGCGGCAAAGCGCGAAAGACGTTAGGCCGCTTTCGCACCCACGCTTACGACATCATTCGCCATGCACCGTGCCCCGTGCTGAGTTGCGCATTCGCCGCGCAACAATATCCGCGCCATACTGAAAAAATCGCGCATGTTGAAGAGGAAGAACAACTCGCAACCACACTCTGATCAGTGCGCCAGCGTAGCGGCTCCTGCCTTGCGGGGATTGTTTTTCTTCAAGAGAAAGGAAAGGAAGAACATAATCCCCGTAGCAACTCCTAAAACCCAAAAGGTGTCGATATAGGAGAGCGTCGAGGCCTGATTCTGCACGGATTCGTATATCCTTTTGTACGCCTGCAACTGGGAATGGTCAACGCCTTCGCGTCTCAACTGGGTGGCCATGGATGAGGCTGTGCTGCGGAACGCCTGGTTCATCACATTCGTCCTACTGGTTAAGACCATCTGATGAAACTGGGCACGCCGCGCCAGGATCGTGGTAACGGCGGACGTGCCAACACTCGCGCCAATGTTTCGTACGAAATTGACCAGCCCAGCCACGGCATTGCTCTTGTCTTGCGGTATGCCCAAATACGCCACCATCGTGGCTGGAATGAAAATAAACCCCATAGGGATGTACTGTGCAATCCGTAACCAAGTGGCGGAAGCAAAACTAATCTGCAGGTCAAGCCGCTGCGTTGAGTAGAACATCGCAATGGTGAGCGTGCCCCAACCGAACGCCATCAAATAACGCGCCTGCACTTTGCCGGTCAACTGTCCCACCAGCGGCAATTCAATCAGCAGCAGCACTGCGGCGAGTGAGAGCACCATACCCGCGCTCTCGGCGGTGTAGCCCATGAGCGTTTGCAAAAACTGCGGCATCAACACAGTAGTTGCAAACGAACCGGCACCCACCATGAACATCATCAAACTGGCCGTTGCAAAATTAAGATTCTTGAAGAGCCGCACGTCCACGATTGGTTCTTTGATGGCTAGCTCGCGAAACACAAGAGCCACCAAGCAGATAATCGAGATCACGGTAAGAGTGACAATAAAGTTCGACCCAAACCAATCGTCCTCTTGGCCTTTGTCCAGCACAATCTGCAAAAACGCCACGCCCACGGCCAACAGGCCAAATCCAAAATAGTCGATCCTGCTCTCCTGCAGCGTAGTGCGCTTTAAGAATGGCGGATCTTCTACAAAAGCCAACACCAGAAAGATGGCCATGATACCAACTGGCAGATTCATCAGAAAGATAAATCGCCAACTGTAATTGTCAGTAATCCAACCGCCGATAGTTGGCCCAATGGCAGGCGCAACTACGGCCGTCACGCCGTACACGGAAAACGCCAACCCACGCTTCTCGGGCGGAAACGTGTCAGCCAGAATCGCTTGTGCCATCGGCTGCAGACCACCGCCGCCGACGCCTTGAATCACGCGCGCTAGAAGTAAAACGACCAGCGTGGGCGCGATCCCGCACAACAACGAACTGACGGTAAACAGGGTAAGACAAATAAGGAAAAAACGCTTGCGGCCAAACAGGGAAACTAGCCATCCGGTGATGGGAAGAATAATTGCATTTGAAACCAGATACGACGTGAGAACCCAGGTACTCTCATCGCTGCTGGCGCCCAGGTTGCCCGCAATGTGCGGCAGCGCAACGTTGGCAATGCTGGTGTCCAGCACTTCCATGAAGGCCGCCAGCGAAACGACAAAAGCAATCAGCCAGGGATTTGCTTTCGGTTTCCACGCAACCGGCGGTGCAGCGCTCTGCGCAATGGCGCTCAATTCTCCGAAAGCCTCCCCAATTTATTTGAGATGCGATGGCGAAAAATTCATTTCGCGTCTTCTAAGGCTGCATTGGAATACTGACGGTTCCCGCAGGACCGCTATACTGCAATTCCATCTCTTTTAAATTTTGCGTTTTTCCCCGGTAGTTAAAGAAGATGAGCCCTGCCACCGGCAGCACGCGATCGCCTTCGGGCAAAACGGACTTCAGCACCCTCTGTTCCATCTTGCGCCGCAATTCGAGCGGCATCTTCGGGGGGACAACCGGGCCATTATCCCCGCCGCCGCCACCTGTATTGATACCCGTCTTCGATTTCTTCTCTTCTTTATCCTCAGGCGGTTGCCACTCCGGATCTTTCAGCGACCGTGCTAAATAGCCGAACGGCTGACTCGCAAACGGCACCTTCCGGTCTTTCACTTTCAGGGAGAAATCATCAATCGAGAGCTTCAGCCGCGCTTCCGGCGGACCAAAAAACGCAACTTCAAACACGACGTAGTCTTCCGATGAATAAACCGCATCCATCGTGGTCACTGAATGTCCTGCAAAATCCACCGCAATCGTCACCGGTCCCGCATGGCCCTGTGCCTGGTAGTCGGTTGGCGAGGCTCGTGGCGGCATCCCCTTCGACTCATTGGCAGGGGGAGCCTCTTTTTTAGTTTGTTGGGGGTTAGCCTCCGTTTGGCACTGGCCTATTTGACACAGTATTCCCCAAAATGCCAGGGTAAGGAGTACCGGCGTTCTTCGTGCTAAGAAATTTCCCATCTTTGTTCACAAGCTAGCATATAAGCCCACGCTAAGCGAAAGCTTTGGTCCATCACAAATCTTCATGTTTTCCGCCAAATAGTCCGATTCATCACTTGTGTCCTTCGCCCGTAACGTCGAACTTGCCGTCGTCATCCCCACGTTCGAAGAGCGCGGCAACGTAGCAGTTGTCTTGGAACGCTTATCTAAGGCGTTGCAAGGGATTCAGTACGAGGTCATTTTTGTCGACGACGATTCGCCGGATGGTACAGCGGAAATCGTTCGCGCCATTGCCCGCACAGATCCCAGAGTTCGTGTTATTCAGCGCATCCAGCGCCGCGGCTTGGCCTCCGCTTGTGTGGAAGGAATGCTGAGCAGCGCTGCACCGTTCCTTGCCGTGATGGACGCGGATTTGCAGCATGACGAGCAAATCCTGCCCCACATGTTGGATGCCATAAAAACGCAGGATCTCGACATAGTGGTGGGCAGCCGCAACGTAAAAGGCGGCAGCATGGGCAAATTCGCACCTTGGCGGGTGGCGCTCAGCGCGCTAGGGCGCCGCTTAAGCGACGCAGTCTGCCGTTGCACGATCACCGATCCGATGAGCGGCTTCTTCATCGTCCGCCGCGAGTTCTTCATGGAAGTCGTCCACCGCGTTTCTGGCATCGGCTTCAAAATTCTCGTTGATTTGTTGGCCTCGGCGCGCCGTCCGCCCCGCGTTGGGGAACTGCCGTACACCTTTCGGAATCGGACTCATGGCGAGAGCAAACTGGATGTTCTGGTTGGCCTTGAATATTTTCAACTGCTGCTTGATAAGACAATCGGCAACGTCATCCCGCCCTCCTTCATTTTGTTCGGGCTGGTAGGTGGCGCGGGACTCGCCGTATATTTCTTTATTTTCACGCTGGCTCTCTTCAACATCCGCACCAGTTTTGACGTGGCGCAGATGTCGGCTGCGGCTGGCGCTATGACGGTGAACTTCTTTCTCAATAACGCCATCACCTTCCGCGGCGCACGGCTGAAGGGTTGGGGCATCGTCCGCGGTTTGGCATCCTTCTATGTCGCCTGCTCCATCGGAACATGGATCAACCTCAAGATGGCGCACGCCGCCGGGGCGTTGGGCGCCGAATGGTACACCGCCGGTCTTCTCGGGCTGGGCGTCGGTTCCATTTGGAACTATGGCGTTACCCAAATGTTCACTTGGCGAGAAGGACGCAAACGCATCAACCGTCGCGCCGCTGCTTTCTCACTAGCCACTTCGACGTCAACGCAAAAGACGGTGTCTGCCTCATCCATCGCAGCGCCCAGCAGCCGCAAAACCGCCGCGGTCGAAGAGCACGCCAGTAGGCAACTCCGCTAGAATAAACTTCCGGGTTTTTACCCACCGTGGAAGATCAGTCTCAAGCCCCAACTCTTCATGTCGCCATCAACGACATTGAACCGCCGATCGAACGGGAGTTTACTTCTCCTTTCCGCATTGGCCGCGCCGATCAGTGCGACATCTCTATTAAGCACGAATATGTCAGTCGCCAGCATGTCGAAGTCTCTTATCAGGACGGCCAATGGTGGGTAGAAGATCTTCACTCCAGTAACGGCATCTTTCTCAACGGAAAGAAAGTGATGCGCACACCGGTGGGAGACAGCACGCAAATCCGCCTAGGCATCGCCGGCCCCATCCTCGCGCTCAAAGTGGTTCATCCCCGTGCGCCGCAAGCCGACGGCGATCGAACGATGGTGGAACGCTACATCCAGCGCTATTTCAGCGGCAAGAGCGATGAAGCCATTGGCGAGCACACCGTCTTCCTGCGCCGCGCCGCTGCAAAAGTTCACGCCCGCCAACGGAGAAATTATCAGTGGCTCGTCGCCGCGCTTGTTGTTGTGTTGCTTGTCGCCGGAATCTACGCGTGGCGCGTGCAGCGCCAACTGACCGAACAAAAATCGTCCGCCCAAGCTTTGTTCTATGCCATGAAGTCGCTCGATTTAGACATCGGCAACCTGCAAACCCTCGTGCAAAATTCGTCACAGAAAGACGCCGGCCTGGCTGAGATCCAGAAGTACCGCGCCCGCCGCGTTGACTTAGAGCGGAACTACGACCGCTTTCTAGCGACGCTCAAGGTCTACGACCCCAAACTGACACTAAAACAAAAACTGATTCTGCGGGTTGCGCGCATTTTCGGCGAATGCGAACTCGACATGCCTAAGAATTTCGAGGCGGAAATCGATCGCTACATCCAGCGCTGGCATGAAACCGACCGCCTCCGCACGGGCATTCAGCGGGCGAAGGTCAACGGCTATATCAAGCCCATCACCGACGAACTTCTCGCCGAAGGCCTGCCACCGCAATTTTTCTATCTCGCGCTTCAAGAGAGTGGCTTCGAACAGTACAGCAGCGGGCCACCCACCGGGAAAGGCATCGCGAAAGGCGTATGGCAATTCATTCCTGAAACCGCGCTCAAGTACGGTTTGCACCTCGGTCCACTCATTGACCTACGGCGCCCCGACCCCGGTGACGAACGTCACCACTTCGACAAAGAAACCAAAGCGGCCGTTCGTTATTTGAAAGACTTGTACGACACCGATGCGCAGGCCTCCGGTTTCCTAGTCATGGCTTGTTACAACTGGGGCGAAGGGCGCGTTCTCCCTATGGTGCGCGAAATGCCCGACAATCCGCGCGAACGAAACTTCTGGCGGCTACTTACGAAATACAAAGACCGTATGCCACAAGAGACCTACGATTATGTGTTCTACATCGCTTCCGCGGCAGTGATCGGCGAAGATCCGCGTCTATTCGGATTCGACTTCGACAACCCTCTCGCCACGAACTAACTCCAAATGTCCCGTTTCACACTTCCTTTACGCTTTCACTGACAGGGGGCGCAAAGAAGGACGGTGAATAAACGGCGCCATCATTATCCTCTTGGGATAACGCCGTACACCCAAATTGGATAACACTTTTCTCACGAATTCACGTCTAAGTACCAATAAACGCAGAAACTTACTTTCGGCCAGCAAATTGCCCCTTCAAACTGTTAATCTTAAACTCGGACTCAAACGAATGCCCGCAAATGCCGCAGCCAACCGCTACGAGCTGAAGGAACTCCTCGGCGAGGGTGGGATGGGTGTGGTCTATCGGGCGCTCGATACCCGCACGAATAGCTACGTCGCCCTGAAAACCCTGCGCGACGCTACCGATCCCGCCACGCTTGACATGTTCAAGCGCGAATGGGAAGAGCTTGGCAAACTGGTCCACCCCAACATCGTTGATATCCGCGACGTCGACGAGATCGAGGAAAACGGCGTTCGTAAGCCCTGCTTTATCATGCCGTTGCTGCCGGGAAACACGTTGGCGGCCCTCATCAAATCGTCCAGCCCGCGCCTCACCACCGAATTCGTCGTCAACATGGTGTCGCAAGTCTGCAAGGGCCTGCAATCCGCTCACGAAAAAGATCTCATCCATCGCGATCTCAAGCCCAGCAACATCTTCATCATGGATGACGATACGGCAAAGATCATCGATTTTGGCTTGGTCCATGCCGTCGGCAACAAATCCGTTACCGGCCTCAAAGGAACCTGGCAGTACATGGCCCCGGAGCAGATTGACGGCTCCAAGCAACCCAATCGCAGCTTCGATATTTTCGCCTTAGGCGTCGTCGCCTACGAAGCTTTAACCGGCCATCAGCCGTTCAAGCGCGCCAAGTTCGAAGATACCGTGGAAGCCGTTCGCCACTTCGTCCCGCAGGCCATTTCCGAACGCAATCCCAAAGTTCCGCAACTGGTGAGCAAAGCGGTGCATGTTGCCATGGCCAAGCAGCCCATTCATCGCTATGCCACCGCGCGCGAGTTCGCCGATACGCTGCAAAAGGCCTTCCAAAATCAGTATATAGAGCGCTTCGATCCCGCCAAGATCCGTCCTCGTATTGATCGCGCCAAACGAGCCTTCAACAGCGGCGATTCTGATTTTTCCTCCGAAATCCTTACCGAACTCGAGGCCGAAGGCAATCTCGATCCTGACATTACACTTCTTCGTTCGCAGATCGACGAGTACAACAAACAGAAACGCGTCCGCCAACTCTTCGAAGCAGCACAGACCCGCCTTGAACAAGATGAAATCCCCTTGGCTCTAGAAAAGCTCCAGGAAATCCTCAAAATTGACCCACAGAATACCGAAGCTCTCAAGCTCCGCAAACGCATTGAACAGCAGCGCAGCCAGCAGCAGGTTTCCGAGTGGCTTGATCTAGCGCGCAAACATCTCGACCGGCACGATTTCAGCGAAGCCCGCCGCGCGCTGAAAGAAGTTTTCAACCTCAAGTACGACGATCCGGAGGCCGCCCGCCTCAAAGCGCAAGTGGATACGCGCGAAAAGGAAGTCGCCAACGCTCAGCAAGAGAAAGAGCATCTTTACAGCTACGCGCTGCGCCATAACCAAAACGGCGAAATTAGCTCGGCGCTAAGTAAGCTTGAAAAGCTCCTGGAGCTATCACGCAATGTTCCAGGCGCCTCCGTGCCCGAACGCGACAAAGTCTTCCAGGCTTTCTACAATGACGTCCGTACTGAACGCGACCGCGTCGACAATGCTTACGCGGAAGGCACTCGCAATCTAGCTGAAAAGAATTTCGATAAGGCGTTAGGCATCTGCGATGGCATTCTGGCGCGTTATCCGCATAACGCCCAGTTCCAAGCCCTCCGCCTCAAGGCCGAACATTCGCAGCGCCAGGAACTCTCCGCTTACATTGCCGACGTAGGGCGCGCCGTGGAGACCGAACCAAATCTTGATCGCCGTGTCGGCATACTGCAAGAAGCCTGCAAACGTTATCCGCAGGAAGGCCAGTTTTCGCGCCAGCTTTCGCTTGCCAAAGAATTGCGTGATCTAGTAGCCTCTATCGTCACGCGCGCTCGCAATTACGAAGAGCAGGGCCAGTTTGCCGAAGCCATTACCCAGTGGAACACGCTCGCCAATATTCATCCGCATTACCCCGGCATCGATTTTGAAATTAGCCAGCTCGAACGCCGCCGCGAGCAGCAAGCGGAGGAAGATAAGAAGTCCCGCCTCGTCGAAAAAATCGACCGCGCTCTAGGTAACGCTGCTTATGCGGACGCCGAACGCTTGAGTCAGGATGGCCTCATTGAGTTCCCGCAGAATCCGGAACTCCTGGCGCTCTTGCGTCTCTCTCGCCAAGGCCTTGATCAGACGCGCGAAGCCGACCGCTTGTTCGAAGAAGCTAAGACGCAGCGCTCCTTCGGAAATTGGGACCACGCGGTGGCTCTCCTTCGCGAAGCGCTCGATCTCGATAAACGCAACATCGTTATTCTGAACACGCTCGTCAATCTGTTGGTCGAACGCGCACACGCACTGCTCGATACAGATCCGGCCGCTGCCGAACCACTCGCCGCCGAAGCAGCCCGCCTCGATCCCGAACACCCATCGGTCACGAAAGTCATTGCGCTCATCGCACAAGCCAAAAAGCGGCATTATGTGGAGCAGACGGTGCTGCAAGCGCGTGAGTTGCAAAACACCGATCGCGGCCGCGCCATAGATGTTCTGAAACAAGGGCTCTCGGTCTATCCGGCCGATCCCCGCCTGCAGAACACCCTCTTCAACCTGCAGAAAGAAGATCCGCGCTCTTTCGCTGCCAGCGCCATTGGCGTCGGTTTTGAAGAGAAAGAAGCGAAAACCGTTGTCTATCCTGTCGATCTAACGGAAGCATCTCCCTTCTTGGCGCCGCCCCCCGTTAAGCCGCCCGCCGCCAAGACATTCGTCGCAAGACAGCCAACGGCCAAACCAGTAGCCAACAAACCGGCTGTCCACTCTGCACCTCCCAAGCCATCGAAGCCGCCTGGCCCTCCTCGCGGCAAAGTGATTTTCGATCAATTTCGGGAAACCGGCGCTTTGTTCGTTCAAAACATCAAAGGCCGTTTAGGCAGTCAATCGCATACTGTCATTGGTGTTGTGCTGGGCTTGCTGGCGTCCGTCATCATTCTTGGAGTAGCGTATCGGTATCTCAACCGTACTGAAAATACGAAAATCGTCATTCCCCCGCCGACGAAAGTTCGCGAAGAAATCCACACGATTCCTGCTGATGCTACCGCGACCTTAGACGGCAACCCCGTTAGCAGTCCAACGCCTCCGTTAGAGAAAGGTTCGCGTCATAAAATCGTAGTGTCCAGGCTCGGTTACCATCCCAGCGAAAATTCCGGCATTGAAGTCACCGGCAAGCCATGGGAGTTTTCTCTCACTCCGGAACCGCTCCACCTCGCTGTGTCTCTCTCGCAGCCCAACGGTAGCGTTTGGCTCGACAACGAACGCGTCGGTGCTTTGGAGGACGGAATCTGGAATTCGACGTATCCCGTTAAGCAAAACGATGAACGCCATGTCCTGAGTGTCAAGGGCAACGCGGGTGAACAACTTTTCAAAATCGCTTACACAATGGGCGCAGGCAAACCAGCCGTCCTCGAACCGCTGGACACAAAAGATTTGATCGTTACCAGCAGCTTAGGCAAAGACGCCACGGTCTATACCGGCAACCGGCCCAGCAAACTGGTGATCGGATCTGATGGCAAAGTGATTCCGGCCGAAGGGCTTGCCTTGAATGTGGACGAAGTGGCCGACGGCTCTCACATTGTCAGCGGCAAACACTCAGATTCATTTCAAGTCTCCGCCAGTTCCTCACCCGAATTGAGCGTCACTTTGAATGCCGCTGCCAATCTCGCCAATGTCTCCGTTACTTCTAGCGTGAAGAACGCCACCCTCACTATCGACGGGGAGAAGCAAAGACCCAAGCGAGCCGGCTATTGGTCTTGGGCGCTCATTCCCGGTGGTTACAAAGCAAAGCTCACTGCACCAGGAATGATGGATGAGGAATTCCCCATTAAAGTGCGTAAAGGAGCTACCTTCGTCACGCGCGTTGATATGCGGCCCATCAAAACCGAAGTGCCCATGGCAACCTTGGTCATTGTCGGAGGTACACCCGGCGCTGATGTAAAGGTTGATGGCGAGAGCATCGGCACTCTCAATAGCCAAGGCAACCTCAGCTATACCGGAGTAACTCCTCAATCGCACGAAATTCAGATCAGCCTTGATGGCTACCACCCGTTCTCGTCTAGACAGAATTTCATAGCAGGCAAGCCGCTCACAGTTCCGAACGTGCCCAAGCTCCTCCCGGAAACAGGCTACGTGAGAATCGTCTCCATCCAACCGGCCAACGCCACGCTCTACTACAAGCGTTCCGGCGATTCCGACAGCAATCGGCATCAGGTCTCGGATTTCAGTAAGGTCATCACTTTACAGCCGGGTTCTTATGAGTTCACCGCCGATGCAACCAGGTATCTGCAGGGAACAATTACGGTTAAAGTGAAGGCAGATCAAACGGCCGACGTTACGTTACACCTCCCGCCCGTCAGCGGCGGCACTGAAACCAACAGCTTCTTTGATAATCCGGACGATGTCGTCAAGGTGAACGGCGATTGGTATCACGGTAAGACTGCGAACTACATTGGCATGAAGCTGCCGTTCCGGAAGAACACCATCCTGTTCTCTAAAGACTACAAACGCGGAAAAATGTCATGGACGCTTTCACTCGACGCCGACAACTCCATCACCTACACATTGGACTCGAAGAAAGTCGTCACCGTCCAGCGTGTCAACGGTGACAAACTGCCTCCGCGAACAAAAAACATCGACACCACCGGGGCCTCAACAGACAAAAGTTGGGTCGTTGTCATTGTTCAGGAAAAGGGCAGCGTTAACATCTTGAAGCAAGACGGCACTGTCATCGATTCCGCCACAGACGACAAGCACGATTGGTCGCACGCCAAGATTTACATCAAAGGCGACAATTACTTTACCGCTTGGCCGGGCAAATAACTCACAATACCTTCATGAGCACGTAAGTCAAATCGTCGTGCTGCGGCGCGTCTAACATCCATTTCTTTAGCTCCTGCATGACGGCTGTGCACATCTCATTCACCGGCAATTCGGCCACTTTGCGTAAGAGTTCCCGCAATCGCTCTTCGCCGAACTCTTCCTCCGCCGGATTGTGCGCTTCCGAAACACCATCGCTGAACAACATCAACACATCGCCTGAACGCAGTTCAATGCGCGCTTCTTCATAAGACGCCTGCGCGAACATCCCGATGATTGTGCCACCCGTAGCCAATTCCTCAACGGGAGCTACCGACGCGACAAACGGCACATGATTTGTACTCCATCCTGCACCGCGAAACAACATCGGCGGATTGTGCCCCGCGTTCACATACCGCAACTCACGTTTCTCTTCATCAACCTGCGCGTAGAAGAATGTTGCATAACTGTTTGATCCCGTCGATCGGTGCAGCAACCGGTTCATCTTGGCCGCTAGTTCGGCCAGCGAACCGTTGCGCATCTCCGTCAGGCTGCGCAGTGACGCTTGCACAATCGACATGATCAGCGCCGCCGCAATTCCCTTCCCTGCTACATCGGCGAGCGCCACGCCTACTTGTCGGCTCCCCAAATCGAGAAAGTCATAGTAGTCGCCTCCCACGCCGCGTGCCGGCATGCACATGCCCGCCAGTTCTATGCTCGACGTTTGTGTCCAGGCTTGCGGGAATAGCCGCTTCTGCACTTCCGTCGCCAGCAACAGTTCGCGCCGCAGCCGCTCTTGCTCCACAATGCGTCCCGTTAAGCGGCCATTCTCCAGCATCAAACCAAGCTGCGCTGCCGCCGGCGCTAAACTCCGCGCGTAGCCTTGCTGCGCCGTCTTGCCCAACAACAGAACGCCAATGATGCTGTTCTTCGAAAACACCGGGACCGCCAGTTCCGCGTGCAAAGTACGCAGCGTGGCAATTTCCGCCAGGCGCACCGTATCGTTCTCGCGCGCCCAATGCTCCCATGCATCCAGTTCCTCGCCGCTCAACGGCAGCGGTGACGAAAGCCCCTTCAGCCTTCGCACCAGGAACGCATCCGCGGGTATGGCCACTAGCGCATCCTCAGTCGCGCGGTACGGCTGATCGTTCGCCAACTGCGCCAGCAACACGGCCTTGTCCGTTCCCAAAGTTTCGCGCAGCGTTTGGAGCGCCGCGGCAATCGCTTGCGGAAAAGATTCGGCGTCGCGCCCCGCCGCCACCATGCTCGAAAGGAGCGCCGCCTGTTCCACGCCTAAATCCTGCATGGCTCTTTCCGGCGAAGCACGCTCCCAAAGCTGCCGGTAATGCAGTTTCGATTCCTGCCACCCTGACCCCAGATCGTTACGAATGGCGATCATAGGCGGCAATCCCGCCGCACGCCATGCTGGAAACCAGGAGGCTGCCAAAGTCAGTGATCCAATCACCAAGGCCGCAAACGCGAAAGGCCAAACGTCGTTAAACTGCATATGGAACGCGGTGCGCGCCAACGCCTTTGCCAAGAGGAACAGCGCCACCGCGCCCACCGCTGTGCCAACCCCTGACATCCGCAACCCATCGCCCATTACTAGCCTCAGCACGCTCCGCGAGTCCGCGCCCAGCGCCATGCGCGTACCCATTTCCGTTGTCCGCTGCCGAACCGTATATGAAACAACTCCATAGACACCGATCACTGACAAGACCAACGCCGCCACTGCGAAGAACCCCAGCAGCACCGATTGCAATCGCTCGGTAGACAGAGAGTCGCTAATCGCTTGGCGCATGGTTCCAACCGAATAGATCGTTTGGTCCGGATCAATGCTCGCCACCGCTTGACGCAACTCGCGCGTCAGCTTCGCCTCATCCAAGTTCGACCGAATAGCCCACTGCATATTCGCGCTTGGCACCGCTCGATAACTGAAATAGAACTCCGGATGGGTAAGCGAGTCGAGACCGAAATTGCGAACATCGCCCACCACGCCCACAACCTGATAGCGCTGATTCGCGGTTGAAAGAAGACGGACAAACGATCCCAGCGGATTTTCATCCGGCCACTCTTGACTTGCCAGCGTTTGATTAATAACCAGCGCTACCANNAACGCCGTCTTTGTCGCTATCGTTCAAATATCGGCCAGCCACTAGCGGTATGCGGAGCGTTTCGAAGTAACTCGGCGAGATGGAACGTTCTTCAATAAACTGATTCGTCACCTCGGCCCACGGCTTTTGTGGCCTTCCTTCCACCTGCAAAGCAGTGTTCG
>PMQB01000571.1 GCA_003169195.1 Bryobacterales bacterium | reverse complement strand
CCATGTACGTGTTCGACCAATGGGTCGGCCAAAGCGACAAACGGCAAGCAATATTCGTGCGTGATCGGAAGGTAACCGCTGGCATAGGTTTCCGTGGGTATTTTGTTGATCATGGATTGGCGTTTGATGGCGAGCGGTGGCAATTACTCGACCGGCCCAGGTGCGGCCTTGCTTTCCAATCTAAAATTTACTCCGCCCTCGATCTGGCCGCACTGGTGGAGAATGCCCTGTGTCAAGTCGAAAGTATCAACGAAACGACTCTATTCACGGCGGCGGACGGCGTGCCTTCTTCATGGTTCGCTCCGGGAGATCGGGAAGCTTTAGACACTCTGTTGGTCAAACTTAGACGACGTCAAGTGAATCTTCGTCCTCTTATTGCTCGACACCTTCCGGCGCTGTGCGCATACGCGGGTGCCGATCCTGGAGAGGTTTTGAAAGGCTCGGCACCTTTGGCCTAGCGACTCACTCCGATTCGAAATAGCCGTGAAGCCACTCGGCCGAAGGTTCGACTGTGCGGTAGTGAAGGGGGGCACCGTGGTCCCCTGCATTTCCATTCAAACGCAGTGACCACAGGAAAAGCTGACAACGGAGGAACTAGCTAGTGGAGTGTCCCGGTGAGATCGTTAGCAAGAGGGACGAATCGTCCGCTTAGGGTCGGTGTATGTCCAACGAAAAGGCTTGGCTGAGTGAGCGTAGGCGCGAATGTATTTGCGCAGCTTGCGCGCCAGATCGGCGACTGAGGTAAGTACGCCACGCGCGATGACGTCGCACCTCCAATGAGTGCTTCCCTCGTCCGGTCGTGAAGTGGTCTTTTCGCAGGACGCGAGCCTGCACAGCAGGTGTAGCCGCACGGGGTTCGCTCCCTTTATGGCGCGGATCCAGACCGGCCAGACGCTGCTCTTCGAAACGTCGTTTCCGGCGTGCGATCGTTGGCCGCGAGGTATGCAATTCCAGCGCGATCTGGCTCCGGGTCTTACCTTCGGCCAAAGCCAACATCAGACGAGCGCGGAAGACGTCGCCGGCGGGAAGTATTCTAGATTGCGCGAAACGCAGTAATTCGTCCCGCTTTTCTTTGCTTAGATCTGACACCCGGTGATAGCGTCGCACACTCTGTTGGACAACGCCTGCATTAATAAGTTACGAAATGACTGGGACAGTCCACTAGTAGCCCTCTTTACGGTTCCAATAATATTATCCAGGTGTTTCATTGTCTCTCTGGCCAATAAATCCGCAGCTTGGATTCCAATCGAGCGGCGAGTTCCGAAAGAAACTTTCCCGAAGAAGAAAAGCGCCCGGTGTACACTTAGGCAGGCTCATCATGTATTCGTACAACGAACCTGCGCTGTATTCGTTTTCTCGCCTTTGATCGAAGGTGAATTTGACATGCTTTTGTGGAATAGAGCCCGAGACCCAGTACCCACATACGTACAGCACATTCCTAAAGCATGTGTAGCACGGCATATCCTTCAGCGGTTCTGGAAAATTGGAATTCCATCCTACGAGGTCAATGGCTAAACCATACCCCATCAACTTCGATTCGCAAAGAATGCCCACCAATTCTTCATAAAGTCCCTGATTGTCAGAATGTCTGAAAGCGGCGAAGATGTTATTGTCGGTTTCGCAATCGCTGGCGTGGAATATCAATCCGCCAGTAGCGGCCGTCCATTTATCAGAAATTTTTCCCAACTATCTTCATCTCCAAATAATCCCGCTACGGCGAAGACGCGCTCGTTAGCGTCGTCGTGACTCTAGTCTCCAAACATGTCAATCCCGAAACCTAACCCTTTTGAGACAGGGCAAATCAATTCCACAAGAGGCCACCACCCCACTTTGTCAGGTTGGCCTCCTTTACATACTCCACACGAAAACGGGTCGTTTGTGGTCCACAATTGCAAGACCCATTATCGTGGAAAACGGCAACGGCCCACCTTCGACAAATTCTAACTTGGTTAGAAAAACCGACTGGCCCAATTTGTTCTCTCTTTGCGCCAGCGGAGAAAGAGGTAGCCGAGTAACAGCGTCCCTACGCCGACCAGAAGCGTCGAAATGTAATGGCCCACAATAAACCTGCGGGTCGCATTTATGGTCAACATCGTTCGCGTTGACGGATTGCGCAACAATTCCACCATTTCATGATTTCTCTGAGCCTGCGCTAATTGCCAGGGGGTGGAGAAATTGTTGTCGTTCGCGTAGGCGTCGGCCCCATAAGAGAGGAGCAATTTGGCTACTTCGTTGTGCGCGGAAAGCGCAGCCAAATGCAGCGGAGTGTCGCCGGAGTGATCCCTCGCGTTAACGTCGGCGTTGCTGGCGAGCAGCAACCCTACCGTGTCAGCGTTGCCGTAAGCCGATGCAGCGTGCAGAGCAGTATCACCATGAACATCTCTGGCACCAATGTCTGCGCCATGGGTCAACAAAGAGGCCACGTCGTCCTGGGTACCAAAGGCCGCCGCCCCGAAGAGAGGGGTGGCACCAAAACGATCAGTAGCTTTAACTGCTGCTGACGTGTTACCGAGCAACAGCTTGACCAACCCCTTGCGCCTTGAGCGAGCACCGACAGATCGTGCACCGTTTGACGGATTGAAGGTATGCGGGCTCTGAATGTCGAGAAAGATGACGCCGGTTGCCCAGAGCAACGGTGTCTCGCCGCTTCTATTCTTCGCGTTGACATCGGCCTTATTAGAGATGAGTAGTTCTGCTACATCCGTGAAACCGTTGAGCGCGGCCGCGAACAATGGAGTTCCGCCATTTTTATCCCGAGCATTGACATCAGCCTTGCTGGCGATCAATAGTTCTACCAACTCCTTAAAGCCTTGGCCTGCGGCCGCGAACAACGGAGTTCGGCCATTTACATCTTTCGCATTGACGTCAGCCTTGTTGGCGATTAATAGTTCCGCCACGTCCTTATGATCAGCGCTCGTAGCTAAGTAGAGGGGCGTCTCGCCGGTATAGCCCGACTCGTCGACCGGGGCCTTGCTGGCCAACAGCAATCGCGCCACATTCCTGTGACCTTGCGCTGCGGCTACCTGCAAAAGTGTTAGGCCGGCATGCTCGTACCTGAAAACAAGCTCAGGATTAACTTTGAGCAGTGCCTGAACAGTCTTAAGGTCTCCACTCTCAGTCGCAGCATAAATCTCGTCAATCTGGTCACAGAACGTCAAACGGGTACATGCAAGCACAACGACGGTTACGGCAACCCGACTTGGAATCAGCGAACGACAGATCCGCGTCATGAAAGGCGAGCTCGGAGCAGAATTTGATCCACTGATTTTTGCGGAAAGCATCGGTGGCAAACGCCCCATCGGCTACCCAACGTCAACGCCCTAATTTATCACCTTTTGGTCCTCGGTGAACAGCGCAGCTTTCGCGCAAGAGGAAAAACGCAGTGTCACGAACCCTCACCCTTACGGGACAGCCATTTTCAATGGCCCAGCAACTCGCCTGGAATTCCGTACCCCGCACCGCCCAGCGGGGCTCACTTTTTCAGCATCTTTGCGTTAACCAAATCCCCATGTCCTACCTGCTCTGGCCATTCTAGCTCCGGGGTCAAGGGTAAATGGCACTCCGCTTCGCTCCGCCCTTGACTCCCTCCGCTCGGCCAGTTCACTGTCCAGCAGGACAGAAAGGANNTCTGCCTCGCCTGCGGTGAAACTGCATACAACGTCGAGCCGGATGCCCGCCGCTATGTCTGCGAGAGTTGCAGCAAACCCAAGGTCTACGGGTTTGAGGAATTGCTGCTCATGAATCTGATTGTTCTCCAGTAAACGATATATCACTTGCACTTAGGAAACTACTCAAAAACCGTTCCAGGCAGCAGGGCTTCAGCCCGAATCTACAGGGGCAATGGCCCTCCCGATGCGAATACGAACAGCGGAGAGGCTTCCCCTTTTAGGACGCCGCGCTCAGAGGCTTCGCCTGGTCAATTGGCTTAGGCGGATCGATTTCAGCCGGCCAGATCAACGAGATCAGCCGAGCGCACCAGGGGCACTCGGTCTCGGTCCTCTCACTCGTGATCTCCTTGCCGCACAGACAGGTGAAGCAGTAGATCGAGCGCGGCCTATTGGTGGCTTGCATGGAGTTTTGCCTCGTCGTTCTGAATCTCACACCATGCGACAGCTAGGTCCACGGCCGTCTCAATTGGCCAACCCTCGGCGAAGACCTCCGCTTCCACCAACGTGGCTACTTCCTTGATGCGATCCTCGCCGCCAGCCGGGTGAAGCGACGGGTGCAGATGTGTGCGGAGTGTACTCGCGATCCACTCGCGAGCCGCCGTTCTTGGGTCAATAGCTAACGTCATAAGCCTTCCCTCCTATTCTTGCGCGGAATTGATGACATGTTTCCTAGCTGTGAGCTTGATTTGAAGCCAATGCCTTAATCGAATCAACGAACTCGATGGCCCTCGGCAAGATAGCAAAGGGTTGGAATCCCGGTTGTCTGGGAATGCCGATGCTCTCGCTCTGACTAACGAGACCGAATGATTGGAGTTTTGCGCATGCCACTTGTAGTTGACCTTCGCTGATGCCCAGCTTAAATGCCGGCGCGCTTTCGGGAACCGGTTGGCCTAGGTTATTAGCAGCCGTCCAGTATTTGTTCACCTCATGGAAAGCTGGACGCCCTACTTTAGGGTTATAGAAACCGCGTTGACCGTCAACAAGGTGGCGCAAAACCGCAACATCTTCATCGGCCAGGTTTGCGGCGATTCTCATGAGTTCCTCGGTGACGTCGACCGCTCTACCGGGTCCGATTTCAAGCGCATTCGCCAAAATAGCGGCAATCCGCTTAATGCGTTCGCGACTACGTGTTTGTTCCGCTTTCTGAAGACCATCCACGACGAGCGGGAGGAATTCCTCTCTCACAAAGTTTTGGTGATCTTCAGCAAGATCTTCCAGCTTTCCTCGAAATCGGCGGAATTCGTCACTCAGACACTCTATTAAGTAGGCACTGCGATCTTGCTCAATTCTTGAGACCCACGCCGCGGCAGCTTTAAATATTGACTTCACCGACTTACCAGTAACTGGGCCCAGCAAGTCCAAAGGAAGAGCTTCGACAATCTTGGTAATTTGAGGCACGAATCGCGTCATCGGAGACTCGGACCGCCGTTCCGCATCGACACGAGCCTTACTCGCGTCTAGCGGATCATCTATTTCGCTCATAATCCCCCCGCTTCCCATTGTTCCGTTGATCTGTCGCAATTGGCAAGGGCACCGGCGTTT
>PMQB01000687.1 GCA_003169195.1 Bryobacterales bacterium | reverse complement strand
GTTTCGACAAGCTGGATGTGGTTGTGAATCAAATGAAAAAGGAGGTCAGCGATGACAAAAAACGCGGTTAATGAGATAGAGCGGATGGTGATAACGAGAGTTTTTGATGCTCCGCGCGAATTGGTTTGGAAGGCGTGGACAGACCCGAAGTATGTGATGCAGTGGTGGGGCCCGAAGGGTTTTACTGCGCCTGTTTGCCAGATGGATTTTCGGGTGGGCGGGAAATTTCTGTGCTGCATGAGAACGCCGGATGGGCAGGAGTTCTGGAATGCGGGTGAATACCACGAGATTGTTGTGCACGAGAAGATTGTTTCCTCGATGTACTTTTCCGACGCGCAGGGAAACAAGGTTGAGGCTGCGGAGTATGGGATCGAACATGAGGCCATCGAAGATGCGCACGATGTGGTTACCTTTGAGGATTTAGGAAACGGCCAGACGAAACTGACCTTCATTGGAAATGAAAGTATGGAGAGCGCTAAGAATAGCGGTCAAGTCGAGGGTTGGTACCAGATACTCGATAAATTTACTGCAGTTGTTGCGGGGCTAGCGCCGGCGAAATAGGAAGTTGACGTTTGATGATCGGGCGGGTCGGCTCTTTGGAAGTTGGTCCGTCTCGAGCACCTCGAAACCCGCTTCGATGCCTGCGATCCGCTCACCGTTGGCGTGTCGTCAGTCATCCTTTGCGTTGCGGGTTTTCTGGCCGCCTGGCTCCCTGCTCAAAGGGCTTCCCGAATCGACCCGATGATCACTCTGCGCACGGAATAGCTCGGAAATGAGCAGGCCGCCGGCGGCTGTCTGTCTTTGCATGATTTGAAAACCGTTGCGCGCGAGCACCGGCGCGTAATTCGGCAGGTGTGTCACGCGGAGTCCGGTGAGAACGCGAAAGAAAAAATACATGATTCGAATGAGGGCTCGTGCCGCGAACCGAGGTACTCCAGCGAGAGGCAGCCCAAACTCGGAGACCAACCACCGAGCATTGGGCATACACCTTCCAGTGATGCGCTCGACAAGTTTGTCGAGTTCCTCGTTGGTAAAGCAGTCGAGGAAGAAGTGCGTCACGACCAAGTCGTATTTCCCGGATAAGGCTATGGTTCGCGCATCACCCACGCGAAACTGAACGTTCGCGCTTCCCACGCGGCGTTCTGCCAGTTGCAGCATGCGTGCACTCGAATCAACTGACTCCACCACGGCCTGCGGATTCTGCTTCACAAACTCGGCTGTAAATCGGCCATCGCCATCGCCTAAGATCAAAACGCTGCGCACATCCGCCACTTCCTTCAAGAATTCTAACCGCCGCCGCTGCAGCGCGCGGCCAAACACCAGATACTCAAATAGCTGATACCAGCGCGCAATCGGATCGCTATTCATATATAGGTAATCTGCCATGTGTTGAACTGAAAGCATATGGCAAATTTTCTGGACGCGGCGATTGAGATCGCGCGCGAAGCCGGCGAAGTGCTGATGGCGCATCGCGGCGTAGCCTTCGAACTGAAAGGCGAGCACGACTTAGTAACCGCCGCCGACCGGGCCAGCGAGAAGCTCGTCATCAAGCGTTTGCAGGAACGCTTCCCTGATCACGGCATCTTCGCGGAGGAAGGTGGGCGCGTGGCACTGAACGCACCGCTGCGTTGGTACATAGATCCGCTGGACGGCACGACTAACTACGCGCATGGCTACCCTCAGTGGAACGTCACGCTGGGTTTGGCGCAAAATTCAGAAGTAATTGCCGGGGTTGTGTACGATCCGCTCAACAAAGAGTTGTTCGCTGCTGAGCGAGGCGCCGGTGCGCGGCTGAACGGCGCGCCGATCCATGTCAGCAAAGCGCCGGATCTTAATGAGTCGCTGGTTTCTACTGGTTTTCCAAGCCGCCGGCGGCATCAAAATGTTAATATTCATTTCTACTATCAACTCGCCATGGTCACTCATGGTGTGCGGCGAAGCGGATCGGCGGCCATTGATTTGGCATACACGGCTTGCGGCCGCATCGAAGCGTTTTGGGAGTTTGGTTTGAACCCCTGGGACATGGCCGCAGGCACACTGCTGGTGGAAGAAGCGGGCGGCAAAGTCTCAGGGATGCGTAATGAAGCGCTTGACCTTCATGGAAAATATGTTTTGGCGGATAACGGTTTGATCCACGCGGAAATGGTTTCATTGTTCGCGGAGATTTTCAAAGGCCAATACAGGCATGAAATGCCCGGCCTACCCGCCCCCGAATGGGAGGTTTCACATGGCTGAAACGCCAGAAGTTCCACTCACGATGGAGGGGTCGTACGTACTCCATCAGATCTTTCGTTTTGCGCGTTCTGAATGGCGTCAGCAAGAAGTATTCCACTGCGACCGCATTGTGCTGCGCGCCGCCGAAACGCTTGCCGCGATGGAGGCCGGCACCAAGGGTGGCAATCCCAAACCAACCGCCATTTATTCCATGATCGGCCATAAGGGCGACTTGATGTTCGTGCATTTCCGCGATTCGCTTGAGGATCTGCATCGCGCTGAACTAGCCATTGAGCAGATGGAATTAACAGATTTTCTGGAACCGACGCATTCGTATCTGTCGGTGGTGGAACTTGGTCTTTATGAGTCCACAGCCAAGACTTATGCCGAACTCACAGCCAAAGGGATAGTGCCGCACACACCGGAATGGAACGCCGGCATTGCCGAAGTGATTGCGCGCCAATCGGCTGCCATGGCGCCGCGCTTGCACCCGGAAATTCCCAACGGCAAGTACATTTGTTTCTATCCTATGGACCGCAAACGCGGGGAAGCGCAAAACTGGTATCAGGTACCGATGGCCGACCGACAGCGCATGATGCATGAGCACGGCTTGATCGGCAGGCGTTATGCCGATTCGGTGAAACAAATCATTTCCGGCTCGATTGGCTTTGACGATTGGGAATGGGGCGTTGATCTTTTTGCCGATGATCCGCTAGTCTTTAAGAAGCTGATCTATGAAATGCGTTTCGATGAAGTGAGCGCGGTGTATGCCCTTTTTGGCTCTTTTTACGTCGGATTGCGGGTTCACGCCAAGGATTTACGGCAGATTTTAGCGGGCGAATTGCCGTAGAATCAACGCGCCACGGACCTTAAAATTGTACGCAATATATACCCGGGTAACACTTTCAAATTGTTGAGAATGGTACCCTTATTATTCGTAAATGCGTACTGTCGACTTAATTCACCGTAAGCGAGATGGCGAAGAACTGGCCGCCAATGAAATCCAGTTTCTCGTGGACGGATACACTCGCGGCGACATCCCTGACTACCAGATGTCGGCTTTCTTGATGGCTGTCTACTATTCCGGAATGTCAGACCGGGAAGTCAGCGCTATGACCGATTGTATGGTCAATTCCGGCACCACGGTAGATCTTTCTTCCATTCCCGGGGTAAAGGTTGACAAACATTCCACAGGTGGGGTAGGCGACAAAACCAGCTTGATCTCGTCGCCCTTGGCGGCGGCGGCCGGGGTGGTTGTGCCAATGATCTCTGGTCGGGCGCTTGGCCATACTGGCGGCACGCTGGATAAGCTCGAATCTATTCCGGGGTTCCGGACAGATCTCACCATTGAAGAATTTAAGACGCAGCTTGCGCAACATAAGTTAGCGTTCATTGGTCAAACCGCTGAAATCGCGCCAGCCGATGGGAAACTCTATTCGCTGCGCGATGCCACGGCGACGGTTGAATCGATTCCGCTCATAGCGACATCCATCATGTCCAAGAAATTGGCAGTAGGTCTGGATGCCCTGGTTCTTGATGTGAAGGTCGGCTCCGGCGCCTTCATGAAGAAGCAGGTAGAGGCGCGGCGTTTGGCACAGATGATGGTGGGCATTGGCCGCCGTCTCGATAAGCGCGTACAAGCTTTGATTACCGACATGAGCCAGCCGCTTGGGTACGCCGTTGGCAATGCACTGGAAATCATGGAAGTTTCGCAGACGCTGCAGAATGCCGGACCGGCAGATCTGACGCGCATTTCGCTCGAATTAGCGGCGCGCATGATATACCTTGGCAAAATTACCAAGACGCTGGACGAAGCGCGCGAGATGGCGCAATCTCGATTGCTTGATGGTTCCGGCTACCGCAAGTTCAAAGAAGTGATTGCGGCACAAGGCGGCAACCCGAAAGTGCTTGATCAATTCGAACTGCTGCCCAACGCCACGGGCGCGCAGGAAATCACAACGCAACGAGCCGGTTATGTGAGCGCGATTGATGCTGAACTCATTGGCCAGGCTTCCTCCATGATTGGAGCAGGCCGTAACACGAAAGAAGACAGCATTGACCCGGCGGTCGGGGTGATTCTTGAAGTGAAAGTCGGCCAGAAGATTGATGCAGGCGGGATTCTCTGCCGTATTTATCACACCAGCGACGAACATTTGGCGGAAGCAGCGGAATTGCTTGAAGACGCCTTTAAAATTGCCAACCAAGCTGTTGAGGAACGCGATCTCATTCTCGAAGTTGTGAGCTAACCGGGTCACGATGGCGAGATTCACTGGTCTCATCGGCCTCTTCGCAATCGTTTTATCTGCGTATTTATTCTCTACAAACCGATCCGCGATTCAGCGGCGGGTGGTGTTCTGGGGTGTCATTCTACAGTTCTCTTTCGCTTTCATTGTTCTGAAAACAGCGTTCGGGCAATTGTTCCAAACGTTCAGTCAGTTTGTGAATGCGGTGCTGAATTGCTCGGCGGCCGGGGCAAAGTTTGTATTTGGCGATAAACTTGGTCTGCCCGATGGGGGATTTGGGGTGATCATCGCATTCCAAGTCCTGCCGATTGTTATTTTCATTTGCTCACTGTTCGCCATTTTGTATTACTTCGGTGTGATGCAAGTCTGCGTGAAGGCGATGGCGATTGTGATGCAGCGCTTCATGGGTACCAGCGGTGCGGAATCCACCTGTGTGGCGGCTAGCATTGTGATGGGCCAAACGGAGGCACCTGTTACTGTGCGCCCGTTTCTGGAAACCATGACGGAATCGGAACTCTTCACGATCATGACCAGCGGCATGGCGCATGTGTCTGGCGCAGTCATGGGTGCGTATGTTGCCATTGCGCACGTCTCTATCACTCACTTGCTCACAGCCGTGATTATGACCGCGCCCGCCACCATTATGCTGGCGAAAATGTTTGTGCCGGAAACGGGCGAGCCCTTAACGCGCGGCGACGTTAAAGTGCAGGTGGAAAAACCGGGTGTGAACTTGATTGATGCGGCCGCCCGTGGCGCTGGCGACGGCTTGCATTTGGCATTAAATATTGCTGGAATGCTGATTGCGTTCCTTGCACTGATTGCTTTGATCAATGCTGGCCTTGGACTAGTTCATTCTCACGTTGCGTTTGTTCCGGAAAGTCTGCAAAAGATCCTCGCGCTGCTCTTTGCACCCATCGCCTGGTGCTTGGGCGTGAGTTGGAACGATTGCGCCACAGTGGGTAATCTGCTTGGTACGCGCATGGTGCTGAATGAATTCGTCGCTTTCGTCGATCTCGGCACGGTGAGAACCACCTTACAGAATCGTTCGTTTATCATAGCGACCTTCGCGCTTTGCGGCTTCGCTAATTTCAGCTCGATCGCGATTCAAATTGGCGGGATCGGAGCGCTGGCACCAAGCCGTAAGTCAGATCTCGCCCGCCTCGGACTGAAGGCAATGGTGGTAGGGACGCTAGCCAATTTCATGTCGGCCTGTATTGCCGGCATTCTGCTCTAGAGTATTCGCATGCAACGCAAGCGNNACGGCCACCTGGTACCAGAAAGTGATGGAGCTGGATGAAGGATCGGCGAATGCGCAAAATCTTTTGCCGCGCGACAATGCGCGCGAATTTGCCAAACGCGCTCTGCAGTCTTCATTCGCTTTTGGACGGGCGCAAGCGGCGGTTCTTAGCAATGCGCCCGACTCCGGCGCCGATCCGAACAATCCGGCTACGGCGACACTTCAGCAGTCAGTCAACAAAGCTTCAGCGCGCGTAACGCGGCTGGAAGATCGTCTGCAAACGCTGGACGCGCGCCTTGCGCATACATCTGGTACGCAGCGTGACGCGCTCAGCGACGAGCGCAACGCGATTACGGCCGACTTGGCATTGGCGAAGCAGATGGAAGCAGCTGTGAAAACAATGGCGTCTTTCAGCGCGCCCCGAAGCAGCGATCGCAAAGGGCTGCTGGATGAGATCAGCAAACTGGAATCGCTTAATCCGGTGAATGATGCGTCGGTTGACAAGGAAAAGGGGCCAGCGGCGCGCGCGACGCCGGAATTGTTTCATCCTGAGACAGCGGGGATTGTTGTTCTGGCCACCAAAGCGTTGGGCTTCTACAGCACGCGGAGTCACATTGACGCGGTGCTGGATGAGACGGACCAGCGACTGGAGGACACCGACAAAGTGCGCGGTCCGCTACGAACGGCGATACGCGCGATTATTGCCGAGAGCGATAGCATCTCTACGAGTGAAGACAACTCTGCGCAAGCGGCGCAATGGACGGCAACTACCAAGCAGATTGCGGCGCTGAGTACCCGCTTTAAGCAACTTTCCTCGGTGAGCATTCCCTTGAGCGAGTCGGCCATGGCCATGCAGTCGGCACGCGGGTCGCTGAATGAATGGCGTCGGGAACTTGACAGCGAGTACAACAGCACGATTCGCTACCTGCTGCTTCATTTGGCTTTGCTGCTGGGCGGTGTGCTCCTCATTCTGCTAGCTTCCGCCGTTTGGCAGCGAGCAATTTTCCGGTACGTCACCGAACCGAGACGGCGACGGCAGTTGCTGCTAATCAAACGCGTGGTGGTGGGCCTGGCACTGGCCGTTTTGCTGACGGTCGGCTTTTTATCGAGCATCGGATCGGTGGCCACTCTGCTCGGCTTCGTCACCGCTGGCCTCGCGCTTGCCTTGCAGAACGTCATACTCTCGGCAGTTGCCTATTTTTTCCTCATCGGAAAGTATGGCCTTAAGGTGGGAGATCGCATCACGGTGCAAGGTGTTACCGGGCAAGTGATTGAGGTTGGCTTCATACGGCTGTTCCTGATGGAATTGGTAGGTACGGGAACGGAACTCCATCCGACGGGCCGTCTGGCTGTGTTTGCCAATTCAGTCATTTTCCAACCTTCAGCCTTGATGAAGCAAGCACCTGGCATCGATTACGCATGGCATACGGTGACCGTGACAGTGGAGAATTCGGCTGACTATCAGCAGGCTCGTGCGCGATTGACGAAGGCTGTTGACGTTGTTTATGAGGATTATCGCCAGGCTATTGACCACCAGCACAAGGCATTCGAACAGACTACCGATGTGCAGACTGAGGTGCCCAAGCCGGTGACTCAAACGCAATTCAATGACAATGGTTTGGAGATTACGATTCGGTATCCTGTGTCGCTTAACGAACGGCCTGGACACATTGACGAGCGCATGGTGGACGGTTTGGTTGCGGAAGCTGAGACGGAACCGAAGTTGAGGTTTGCGTCCGGCGGAGCGCCGAAGATTTCGCAAGTGGTTTAGTGAGCGTTGACCGGGCGGCCATCAACCATGGCACCATCTGCATCAGATGCCAAACACGTTGCATAAAGCCGTTGTAACACTTTTTCGATACACTCGAATTGGTGTTAGAGATGATGCAACGCCGCCAGCTTTTAGGAGCCGTTACAGCAGCGACGGCAAATGCCGTATGTCCCAAATCAGTTCCGGCACAGGCGACACAGTCTTCTTGTAATCATTCCGAATGGGTTGCCCAAGCGATGCAAAAGATGCTGAAAGTAAGGCCGGGCATGACCAGGGCGGAGCTTAGGAAGGTATTCACAACCGAAGGCGGTATATGGGTTCCGTTGCGGCGCACTTTCGTCGCAAAAGACTGCCCATACTTCAAAGTGGACGTCGAATTCCGAATGGCAACAGGCAGCGGGATCTCCGATAGCGGAGTCGATGTTGCTGAAAGAGAAAGCGACATCATCGTGAAAATCTCGAGGCCATACTTAGAGTTCAGCGTTACGGACTGAGCACCTCGCGGACGGGAGAAGTTTCGTTCATCGGCGAAACTATATTCATATGCAGGAAGCCGTCAAACTCATCCAATCGCGTTCCCCGCTTCGACCCAAAATCGGCCTTGTTCTGGGTAGCGGCCTTGGTGCCTTTGCGCAGTCGCTTGAGCGCGCCACTCGCATCCCTTATCGCGACATACCCGGGCTGCCGACGTCCACCGCGATCGG
>PMQB01000016.1:201-2793 GCA_003169195.1 Bryobacterales bacterium | reverse complement strand
GAAATAGCTATCAGGCACCGAGCGCTAGGTCACACTCGTTAATCGAAAGACGCGGTTATCGTACAGGGAGCGGGTCCGGTGCAGTACGGAAAGCTCATTCCTCACTTTGGATGAAACGCCACTTTGGTCAACTACTTCCCTTGATAGACTCGTGAAGGAACAATGTCTCTGCGATGCTTGCACCTATCAGCAATGCTTTGCGTGACGGTTGTTTGTTCCTTTTTCACGTGGGGCTGTAGGAATTCTGGGGTGCCTAAGCGGCCCGATAAGGTCCCGGCCTCCGCGATCCTCGCACCAGGAGGGAAGATTGGCGGTTGGTGGCAATACTGCAAGTTCAATGAGACCGACAAACAGGTGTATTGCACTATCTGGAATGTCGCTGGTCTAGTGCTTTACAACGGCATTTTTCTGCCTTTGGACCGTCAACCGCTGACGCCAGATGAAATAAAGGTAGTTTACAATCCAAGATCGCCAGACAATGTTCAACTGGTTTGTCTTGCTAGTGGTCGTATCCTCGTTCCGGCGTCGGAGTTTGATCGACTATCGAAGTTCTTTTCGTTCAAACGAATAAATCCTCGGTAGAGCAAAACGCAAAACAAATAGCTACCGAACAGATCTGGCGGTGCGGCTATCCATCTGGGCGCTAGTCAAATAGCGGCGCTACGGTTGAAACATGCCGATACCGGACAGTGAGAACCAGCCGGAGGTCTAGAATGATGTCGAGAAGTGTGCGAAATGCTTGAGCCAAAAACAGAGGCATCCTGATTCAAAATCGGAAGGTCCGTCTCGCGCAACGCCGTGCCGAGTCTCTGGCTGAAGCTCGTCGGCTCTTGCAGCAGGTTTCCGATGGGACACTGGATGCCTACGAAGGCTATCGCAGAGTGTATTCGATTTACACCGGCACCAGTGGAGCGCTTCATGAATTAAAGCCGTTATTTCGCATTCTGGGGATCGAGCCAGATGGGTTCCTTCACGTAAATGACGAGTTTCGAAATACCATTCGTTCGGTGGCGACCAAGTGGCTTGGCGAAAACGCGGTCGGAACGTAGGCCAAGAAATACGATCAGCTTTAGATGGCTAGCGCGTCACTGGTTGATAGACGTGAATACCGGAAAGTAAGCGATTGCCCGCGAGGAGTTGACGGGAGAACAAGTGGCGTACCTAATCCTTGGCGTCCGAACTGGTTTATGTTGCAATCTAGCGGCGTTGCAAGTGTTCAAATAGAGTCACGAGCGCCTGTCGTTAATGCCTATCGCGACGATAAACCGAAACATTTCCTGCGCCGGACTGACACCGATCTTGATGTTGGTCGTTTGCTGTTCGTGCCGTTCCTTGCATGTTCCTCAAAATAGCTGTTCGGTTGTCACCGTTCCAGAAACATGGCTAATCATGAACATGGCGGTGTCTAACCCCAAACCACCNNTTTGAGCTTCGTGCGGTCGGAAAAAACGTTGACATCGCCGTTCGCTCTGGAAGAGGCATCCTTCAAAACGTCTACAGCAACAACAAGTTCCGCTTCCTCCCCGAACTTGGAACGTCCCTTTCTCACATTACCGATGAAGAGTGGCAGAACGGAAAGTCCGACATCGTGCCTATCCGTAGCCCTCAATCGGGTGAGATTGAGCCGACCTCCGGTTCTGAAGTCAGCTACCGGGGCAAGCGATTCCATTTTTCCGGTCAGCACTTTGGTGACGCGCAGCCTTCGCCTACCGGCGCTTGGCTGAGCTTGCAAAGTTTTGATGGGGACTATGATCCAAAGGATTCGCNNATTTCCACGTCGATGTGTTCAGTACTCGGCGTGGAACGAAGCAGTTTAGCGTTAGCGCAAACGTCGATCATCAGGAGCCGGGAACTCCAGCCCGAGGGATTCGCTGGATCGGTGACTCTTACCTCTTTCTTGATTTATTTCCAGACGAGCAGAAATTTTTACTCTGTGACGCCACAAAACGAACTAATTAAACGGTCTGTTTTATCACCCTTGGCAAAGTTGGTTTGCGTTGCTGGCCTCTTCCAACTTACACAACGACTTTCGAAAGGTGATTAAGGTTGTTAGTGGCGGCCCAGAACCGAAGAGCCCTCGTCGTGGCTGAAACACGCGGTTACCGGACAGTGGCGGCGGCGTGTGACCCGTTCTATTCCGTGCCCAGCTTCCTGTGTCGTGGTCGCCAGTCGCTAGAATAACGTTTGCGCGGGACGGCCAACGATATCGTTTCAACTATGAGAGAGTTTCTGGCCTGTGTTTAGGAGAACGAGCCATTGTGCTGGGTGAAGAACGCCGATGCTGAAATACTGGTTTAACCGCCTACGCGGTCGTCCAAATGTTTTGCACTATCCCGCCAGAAGCGTGCTTATTTATCGGGCAAACGGTCGAATTATCGAGTTGCCCGGTGAAAACCTGATGGATGGATTCCAAATCGATTTGTCGGCAGTGATGTCGTNNAAGCTTCGCGTAGGAAAAGCTGCGGCGCACGCGGCGGCGTCCCAATGGGGGATGAAGGTTGTCGTGGGTAATGCCAGTTAAGACTGGCCTTCAAAAAAGACGCGTATTCCGCCTGTGGAACTTCGATATCATACCGCACTAACGGTTTGCCT
>PMQB01000016.1:0-182 GCA_003169195.1 Bryobacterales bacterium | reverse complement strand
AATTACAACTACGGCGGCGGTTGCTGTTGAAAGACGCGGATACCGGACAGTGACTTCCGCCACCACTTGCGCTCTTGCAACCCCACCATCAATCCGGCGTCGGACCGACAACCAAGTTGACTTTGGTGCCGTCTTGAAGGTTTCGGGTTTGCACCGCTACATCGCCCTTGAAGCGCATGCCC
>PMQB01000357.1:239-8796 GCA_003169195.1 Bryobacterales bacterium | reverse complement strand
CACCTGCGAATTCTTTGCCGCCATGGTGACTGTCGCGCGCGACGCCCCGGCCCCCGCTTCGGCCCACCGCCCCGTCGATAGCACCCCAGCGCCCCGCAACGCCAGCGATGCCCGCGCCGCTTTTGATAGTTTGTTCAAGAAGTAGCGCCTCTCCGAAATCATGGCCTCGCAAAAAATTAAGAAGAAGTCTGCCAGTTCCACCCCCACGTCCATGATGCCCCGCGCAGGCGCTATTCCCTGCCTCGTCCTCATCTTCCTGATCGTCGTGGGCCTTTCACTGCTCGGCTTTTTCGCCCTCCGTAACGCCGGCTAAACCGATGCCCGGCGCGCTCAACGTCCTCGTCTAACGGTCGAAGAGGTAGGAGATTCAATTCGATCCTCCTGTGATNNACCCAGTGCGAATTGCAGACACGCTCATCGAAGAACTAGAACAAGAAGGCAAAACCACTCGGCGGGTGCTGGACAGAGTACCCGCCGATAAGCTCAGTTGGAAGCCGCATGACAAGTCCCTTTCTATCGGACAATTAGCATTGCATCTCGCACGCTTGAATGGCGGTATTGCCCCTATGTCCTTGCCAGACACGTTCGAACTGGTCGGCAATCCCTTTCAGTTTGCCGAGCCCTCGAACAAAGCCGAAATCATGGACTCGTTTGATGAGGGTTTGACGCAAGCCAAGACCGTCGTCGGCGCAATGGACGACGCCACCATCACCAGCCCTTGGACGATGAAGATGGGCGATAGAACCATCATGAGTATGCCGCGCATTGCGCTCTTTCGTGCTCTGCTATGTAATCACGCCTATCACCACAGAGGACAGTTAAGCGTCTACTTGCGCCTTCTCAACGTGGATGTGCCATCTATCTATGGGCCGAGCGCGGATGAGAATCCGTTTGCGGCCGCATAAGCTCAAGCCTACCCAGCCGCCCCCAACTATCCGTCTGCGCCAACTTTCTTTCCCATCCGCATATTGACCATAATTACGGACGGCATTTGTCGCTGAAACGAAGAGCAAGCTATAAACCTTGCGCGTTACTCACGGATAACTTCTGAACCCAGTTTCCGATAACGCCACTACACATCCACTAAGCCGATTCAAATTGTCCCCTACCCCGAGTGCTACGTTAAGACACTGGATAGGCGTTTTGCCATGGGTCACGCAAATCGGGTAGTTGGTTATCTAGCTAGCGTTACAACGGCATCGCTGTTTTATGTGGTGTGGTTAGCAGTTCGCTTTGGGTTCGTTCCACATGAAGGCGGACGCGTTAGCGTCTTTTTATCATCTATTCGAATAGCGACATTCATTTGGGCTGTTAGCGGTATGGGTGCAACATTTGTTTTGATGACTCTTCCGTGGTATTTGGCTGTCCGGGCCTATGGTCGGCTCCGGTCTCTTCCCCTGATCTACTTTCCGCTCTTTGGTTCGACGACCGCATTTTTGATTGGGTGCGGGGCTACATCCATGGTTCCCAGACCTCGATTCCTTCGAGATGATACGTTTTTTGGCGGATTCATGAACGTCGTTCACGGCGAGGGCTTTTGCCTTCTGCTGACTGGGTTCGTCTTCGGACTTACCTTCTGGCTGGTCAGCGAACGTCTACGCCCTTCACGTTGTATCAATGCTTCGTAGACAGCTAGCCGGGACTGTCGAAACACGCCGTTACCGGCGAGTGAACGACCGGGGAAGGTCTAACTCGCATCTCACACCGTTGTCGTCAATCCTCAGCACCCAAGGTGAACCGCCACATTGAAGCCACTGGGGAGGAGGTTCAACCGTGCCGGTAGCGAAGACGTCAACGCGGTTGCCATGCTCGTCGGTATCGTCATCAAAGGCAGTTACGATCATCCCGGTCCGTAGTTCAAGTCTCCTCCCGCCCAGGACCTACAGGCAGGGCCATGAAAAAGAAACAGCACTTCGCTAAAGACTCGATTGAACTCGGCATAGACCCATTCAGCTTTAGGCGCTTCAGGAAATAGCACAGGCGAATTCTCCAATCCTCTGCAGCGATTGCGGTTTGAAAACACGCACTTCTCCGGAACCGAGACGTCAATAGAAGCCCAAGGAAGCTGGCGAAACCTTGGCGACCGATTACCATGCGAGCTTTCGAGGGCCGCCCGACTAACCGTATCCGCCCCAAAAAAAGTCGGCTCCGGATAGATATATACTAGGCTCTGCCGAAATGCTCCAAAGGTCTTGCACGTACCTGCGCCGCCGATAACCGCAAACACCATCCAAGCACTTTCAGCACCGCCTCTCCTCATGAAAACGAAATTGCAAAAGCTCGCACTCCCCTTAACACTCATTGGCTTTCTCGTAATGACGGCTGCCTCTGCAGAAGCATCTTCCTCCCGTCCACCAGGCCCATGTGACATCTACGCCGCTGCCAACACGCCCTGCGCTGCCGCCCACAGCACAACGCGTGCTTTGTACGCCTCCTATAACGGGCCCCTTTATCAGGTTCTGCGCCAATCCGACAGCAAGACTCTCGACATCGGCATCGCCGCTGGAGCCAGCTACGCCGACACCGCCCCGCAGGATGCCTTCTGCGCAAACACCTACTGCTGGATCACCAAAATCTATGATCAATCACCCAAACGCAACGACCTGACCCAAGCGCCGCGCGGTGGATTCAGCGGTCCAGCCATGGGCGGATTCAACAACTTGCCGCTTGCCGATAGCGCACCGGTTACCCTCATGGGCCACAAAGTTTATGGCGTCTTCATCGAGCCCGGAATGGGATTGCGCCAGGACGATCCCAAGGGAACCGCTGTCGACGACCAGGCCGAAGGCCAGTATTGGGTGATCAACGGCCAGCACTACAACTCCGGCTGCTGTTTCGATTACGGCAATGCAGAAATCGACAGCCGCGACGACGACAACGGCACCATGGAAACCACTTATTTCGGCAACGCCCTGCCTTGGTATCACGGAAATCCGCCCGGCCCCTGGGTCATGACAGATCAGGAGAATAACTTGGTCGGTTGTGTCAACCCGGATGGCTCGAAACTGTGTGTAAACCTTCCCAGCATCACCTGGCGATTTGCAACCGCGATGGCTAAGGGCGAACCGCACCATTGGACAAGCATGGGCGGCAATGCGCAGCACGGCTCAATTTCCGTCATGTTCAGCGGTCCGCGCGTCAACTCCACCTACGACCCGATGCGCAAACAGGGCGCCATTTTGCTCGGCAACGGCGGAGACAACAGCGTCGGATCGCAAGGCACATTTTATGAAGGCGCCATGACCGCCGCCGGAACGTTTCCAACCGACGCCACCGATCAACTGGTCCAGGCCAACATTGTCGCTGCTCAGTATGGACTGCCATGGCTCACTGTCGCGCGAGGCCTCCATACATTCGAACCGGGATCATCGCAGGATGTCACTGTGACGTTTACAAACACAGCAACCGCCCCTGCGCAGAACGTCACACTGGGTATCGCCCTCCCAAACAAGAAGTGGAAAGCCGTCGTTCAAGCCGGCAGCCAGAACGCAAAGATGGTTTCACCAGGCCAGAGCGTAAGTGCCACCTTCAAGATCACCTCGAGCCCAACCGCCTTCAACGGCGACCTCGTTGGCCACGCCACCTGGACCACTGCCAACGATACACACGAACACCAAACAGCAATAGAGAAGGTACGCAACGTCAGCCCCATAAAGATAAACGAGTTTCGTCTAAGCGCCGCTCCGCAAAACTCCACTGACTCATTCATCGAACTTTACAATCCGGGCCAGAAAACCGTCGACATTTCCAATTGGACACTCACTGTCCGACCCTCCCAGCAAGCCGTCTTTTCTGCCGTAACCATCCCTGCCAAAACAAAACTTGCCCCGAAAGCCTTCTATCTCCTCGGACTCGCAAACTCCGGCTTGGCCGCGCAGGCATCCAAAGGTGACGCAACTATCCACGTAAGAAACACAATCGGCATGTCTGTGGGTGACACAGTCACCATCGACACGGGCGCCAAACAGGAAACCCGCACGATCGTAAATGTAGGCACGACCTCCGCCAAACAAACCACTCTCTGGCAACCGTTGCCCGATGGACCCGTAATCACCATTCCCAGCGGAGTCACGAATGTGCCCGTCACCAGTGTCGCTGGCTTTGCCGTGGGTCAGAAGATTGCCCTTGGCTACGGAGCTTCTTATCCCGCAGTAGACAACTCAGTCGAGCAGTTTGAAGTAGCCACCGTAACGGCGGTCGGCAAGCCAGGTGTCCAAGCCTACTTGGCCACCGATGCAGCTGCCGGCGCAACCAACATCAAGGTCACCCATGTCCAAAACATTTCTGTCGGTGACAAGATCCGCCTGGATATCGACAGCCTCGGCCATGGAATCGAAACGGTAACCGTAACCAACGTCGGCTTCGAGTCAACCCGCACCAAGCTCGTGGCTGATGCCACGGCCGGCGCAACCAACATCAAAGTGCGTAGCACCAAGGGATTCGCAACGGGCGACAACATCATCATCGGCACACCCGCGAACCGCGAAACCGTTTCCATTACGGCGCTTGGCGAAGCTGCCATCAACTTCACCCCTGCCCTCACCCAGGCACACGATCGCGGCCAGAACGTTGTAGCCCCAGGCACGGGACTCGATCTCGCCGCACCGCTCAAATTCAATCACGCCGCAAATCTTCCTTTCAGCAATCGCGGCACCGGCATCAGCTTCGAACCCGCCACGCAGTTCGCGCATTCCAGCAACGAACCCGTGCAAGCGCTCGGTACCGGCGTTACTCTCGACAAACCGCTGGCGAAAGAACATGCACTCAATGCCGCCGTGCGTGACGCCAACGTAAACACCGCAGGCTACCAAGGAACCTCAGCTCCGAATGAGTGGTTCGGCGGTCCGGAACTCGCAGCGACAGTCGACTTCTTCGGCAGATCCGTCACCCTGCGCGAAGGCAGCATGGTGCTCAGAGATGCAAAGAGCCTGGTGGTCGACAGCCTAAACTACGGCGGCCTCGCAGACCCATGGGCCGCGCAGGGCGACCAAACTGTCTCAGGATCTGGAAAAAACGGCTGCTATGTGCCCTTACCCGAACCCGGTAAATCCGCGCCTGGCAATATCAGCGCCGGGCGCTTTCCCGATGGCTCTGACACGGCCAGCAACTGCACCAACTTTGTCTCGGCTGCCGGCGCCTCCGGTACTCCCGGCGCTCCCAATCAGTCTTCAAAACGGTAACCATCGAAGAAGCCGCTAAATTCTGTCTCCTGTATTCTGGCTTCTGTATTCTCTTTATGCGCAAAGACGGCCGTCAACTCAACCAACTCCGCCCCACCAAAATCACTCCCGACTATCTCCTCACCGCCGAAGGCTCCGTCCTCATCGAAGTCGGTCACACCCGCGTCCTGTGCGCCGCCACAGTCGAAGACTCCATCCCGCCCTTCCTCCGCGGCTCCGGTAAAGGCTGGGTCACCGCCGAATATTCCATGCTTCCCCGCGCCACCTCCACCCGCACCCCGCGCGAACTCACCAAAGGCCGCCCCTCCGGCCGCACCCACGAAATCCAGCGCCTCATCGGCCGCTCTCTCCGCTCCGTCGTCGACCTCGCCGCTCTCGGCGAACGCAGCATCATCATCGATTGCGACGTCCTCCAAGCCGACGGCGGCACCCGCACCGCCTCCATCACCGGCGCTTACGTCGCCCTCGCCATCGCCATCCAAACTCTCGTAAAATTCAAAGCCCTCCCTAAAAACCCGCTCATCGATTCCGTCGCCGCCACCAGCGTCGGCCTCGTCGCCGGCACTGCGATGCTCGACCTCGCCTACGAGGAAGACTCACGCGCCGACGTCGACGTCAACATCGTCATGACCGGCTCAGACAAATTCGTCGAAGTCCAAGCCACCGCCGAACACNNCACCCTCCAGCAACAAGCCATCGCCACCCGCACCGCTGCTTCCTGAGCCACTCGCATGTCGCTTCTCTACGCTTGCTCCAGCAACCCTGGCAAACTCCGCGAATTCACCTTCACAGCTCACCGCACCGTTGCCGGTGAATTTCGCATCGAGCCTTTGCCGCGCCTCTCCGAAATCACCCCCCCTGCTGAAGACGGCGCCACCTATCAAGAAAACGCGGCCATCAAAGCTCTCTACTACTCTGGCTTCTCCGATGATCTCGTCTTCGCCGACGATTCCGGCCTCGAAGTCGACGCCCTCCACGGTGCACCCGGCATTCATTCCGCGCGTTTCGCCGGCCCCCACGCCACCGGCGCACAAAACAACACTCTGCTGCTTTCAAAACTTGCCGGCATCACCCAGCGCCGTGCTCGCTTCGTCACCGCCATCTCTCTGGCCCAGAAAGGCAAAATCCTGCAAACCACCGTGGGCACTGCCGAAGGAGAAATTTTGGCCACACCACGCGGCCATCTCGGCTTCGGCTACGATGCCTTATTCCTCTTCCCTCCCCTAGGCCGCACCTTCGCCGAATTGGAAGATACCGAAAAATTCGCCGTCAGCGCACGCGGCGAAGCCTTCCGCCGTCTCCTCAACTTGCTATCCCATCCTCAGCCCTAACGCGTTTGCCAAAGCTTTCCGATAAGATACAAGAAAGTGCATCGTTATCTACTTCACAACGGGGACATCCGCGATACCCGGGATGCAGTTCTGTCTCCGGGCCAAGTCGGCTTCCTCAACGGTTGGGGCGTCTTCAGCACGCTGCGTGTCTCCGATGGCGTACTCTTCGCCTATGCGCGCCACTACGCCCGTATGCAGCGTGATGCCGCTCTCATGCGCGTCCCCTTCACTATCAGCCCCGCAGATCTGCAGAAATCTCTCACCTCGCTCATCGATGCAAACCACGCCTTCAACGCCACCCTGCGCGTCGCCATTGTACGCAATAAAGGCGGTCTTTTCGAAGCTCCGCAAATCGCCTCCGACGCCGATCTTATCGCCTTCACCGCCGATCTCACAAATTGGGGCAGCGGGGTGCACCTCAATTTCGTTCCCAACGCCCGCCACGGCGCCAGCCCCTTTGCTGGTCTAAAAGTCACCTCCTGGGCACAGAATCTGACCTGGTACGAAAAGGCCCATCAAGATGGCTATGACGAAGTGTTGCTCTTGAACGAACACGGCCACGTATCCGAATGTACTTCGGCCAATGTGTTTATCGTGCGCGGCCACGAAGTGCTCACGCCGCCACTCGCCACCGCCGGCTGTTTACCCGGCGTCACGCGCGCTCTCCTCTTGGAAGAAATTCGCAGCACGGATTTAACCGTTCGAGAACAATCCTTCACGCCCGCTGAACTAGAAGCGGCCGATGGTGTGTTCATTACTTCAACCACCCGCGATCTCGTGCCCGTCTTGAGCGTCGACAAACGCCCCCTCAAACAATCGCCCGAGACCATCAACCGCCTGCTGGATGCCTTCCGCGGCTATCGGTCTGCCTACGTTTTGGAACACTCGCGCAAAAAAGAGATGTCAGCTATATGAGCGGGATGNNGCCCTCAACTGCCCTCACTGCGGCGCAGCCACCGTCCGCCGCTCTCGCCGCGCCAATGCCGCCGAAATGGCCCGCATGATGCTCGGCATCTACCCGTTCCGCTGCACCACCTGCGGCGAGCGCTTCTGGGCTAACGTCTGGCTCTTCAGCAGTTGGCGCTGGGCCAAATGCCCCCGCTGTCTCAATCTCAATTTGACCGATTGGCCCAAACGCCATTACCGCCACAGCGCCTGGGCGCAGTTCCTCACCACCTTAGGCGCTCAAAAACATCGCTGCTCCCGCTGCCGCCACAATTTCGTTAGCTTCAAAAATCGCGTCCCCGCCCACCAGGGCGCCCAAGCCGACCTTGACGATCTCGATTTTGACGATCAACGCCCAATCCCCGAACCCCCGTCCCCAAAACCCAACCCCGCGCAAGACCAATCCTAACCGAGTCATCCCGTCGCCGTTTTCGAGTCAATATGCAAGGTCCGTTTCACCCGCTCTTCTATCTCCCGTAACTCCATCTCCGTAACTCCCTCCGTTACAGAAATGGCCATAACCTGCAGCTCCTGCCGATGAACACGCATCCGCGTATAGGCCCGCTCTCGCTCTTCAGCGGTATTCTGATGTTCATCCCAAATCAGTAGGTCTATGTCCCCGTCGTGCAGCTCCGCAATCCAGCGTGCCTCCTCCAGATCGCTCGCTTCCAGCGCCAGCACGCTGCTACCCAGCCGCTTCAACCGTCCGCTCACCTCCGCAGGCATGCCCACCATCAAGACAGTGCGCGAATACCGCCCAATCGCCCGCGTCGCTAGTCTCGCCGATTCATGCCACGGCAGAAACACTTCAACCACCGACATCAAATCACTAGCCTCCCGCGTCCGCACAAAACCCTGCCCCGCCGCAACAATCGCCCGCGCAATCGGCAATTCCAAACCCGGCACGTCCCGCTCGAACGTCCCCTCCGCCGTCGCTCCGGATCTTTCGGCGCGCACGAATAAGCGGACATAACGCTCCTCTTGCCCAAAAGCGCCCGCTTCCGCATGCACGTCCGCGCCTAGGAACAAGAGGCCTTGCCCTTCCAAACGCCGCTGTCCTTCCATAACCAGATTCACCAACAACTGCTGGAAGTGATTGCC
>PMQB01000357.1:0-172 GCA_003169195.1 Bryobacterales bacterium | reverse complement strand
CACGGTTACTGCCGCCTAAGGCACTCTTCGCAGCTTCATCAATCAGCCCGAACAAGCGGAAAAACTCGCTCGCTACATCATGCGCCAGCCCCCCAACCGCCAGCATTTGCCGCTCTTGCTGCAGTTGCAACCCCTCTGCCTTCTGGAACGAGATCTCTTGCAACGTGACAAT
>PMQB01000113.1 GCA_003169195.1 Bryobacterales bacterium | reverse complement strand
GATTTCGGTTGTCAGCCAACCGGTGTCTTTTGAAACGAAGTCGCGCAGCCAGCGCGGGCGCGTGCTGATGCTGTCGACGGCTATTGGTGTGGGCGGCGGGGCCGAAGAGCAAGTGATGCTCCTGAGTCTCGGTTTGAGGGCGCGCGGGTGGGAGGTGAAGATCGTCTCCTTGCTGCCGCTGTTTCCGATTTCTGCAGAGCTTGAGGCCTCTGACATCGCCCTTTCGTCTCTAGGAATGAAGCGCGGAATTCCTGATCCGCGAGCAATGGTTCGGCTTGTCAAGGAATTAGGTAGATTTCGGCCTGATGTTGTTCATTGCCACATGCCGCAAGCCAATTTGCTTGCGCGGGCCGTGCGACCGTTTCATCCTATTCCCGTGTTGATCAGTACGCTGCACAATCTCACAATGGAGAGGATTAACGGGGGTTCTGGTCATTTCCTGGAGCGTGCGCACGGCTGGACAGACCGATTCTGCGATATCACCACCGTAATTTGTACAGCCGCCGTAAAGAGTTATTTGGAACGCGGTGCTGTCAGCGCAAATAAAATTGCGGTCTTCTATAACGGCGTCAACACCGTGAATTTTCAGCCGGATTCTTCCGTGAGGCAGCAATTCCGGCGGGCGCTAGGCGTTGAGAATAAATTCGTGTGGTTAGCCATTGGACGTTTCGAACGCGCCAAAGATTACCCCAATCTAATCCGCGCGTTTCAGGCTGCGGTGAACCATAGTTCGCAAGACCAAATGCTGCTTATTTGCGGGCAGGGATCGCTGGAAAACGAAATCCGCGCGCAGGTAAAAGCATGCTCTCTTGAGGAACGTGTGCGGTTCCTTGGCGTACGCCGCGATATTCCAAACGTGATGAATGCTGCTGATGCTTTCGTTCTGTCGTCTTATTTGGAAGGTTTGCCGATGGTGTTGCTACAGGCGTCCTCGGTTGGAATGCCAATTGTCGCAACGGATGTGGGCGGGAATGCCGAAGTTGTTAGCGATGGGGAGAACGGATTTGTGGTGCCGCCGAAAAATGATCAAGCACTCACCAAAGCTATGCAACGCGTGTTGGATCTGCCCGCTGCTGAAAGGCTTCGTATGGCTGAACACGGGCGGCACTTTGCGCAGGAAAAGTTTGAAATTGAACGAATTCTCGACCGATGGGAATCGCTGTACGTTGACCAATTAAGAAAGAGAACTGGGCATCGAATCCAGTAAAAAGGACAAAAGCAGCTATGGGAGACAAAAGTCACACAATGGGCCACGTTATGGATGGCGTTGCAAAGTTTGAGAGCGCATCTCTTCGGGTGCCGGCGAAGCAGGGAGATGCGATTTGGGCACATCAACAAATTTCTCAACAAGCGGCTGCATCGCCGAATTCGTTGGCCGTCAGGGACGAAAAGAGTCAGTTGACGTTCGGCCAATTGGAGCAGCGAGCCAATCGCTTAGCGCGTCATTTGCAAACTCTCGGTGTGAAGGCGGAGACTCCTGTTGGCTTATATTTTGAACGGTCGGTAGATTTTNNGATTGCGGCTTTGGCAGTGTTGAAAGCGGGGGGCGCCTATGTGCCGTTGGATGCAGCATTTCCGCCGGGCCGGATCGACGGAATTTTGAAGGATGCCGGTGTGCCGGTGCTGCTGTCACATAAGTGGATGGCCGCGAGTTTAGCGGGTGGTCCGTGGAAAACTGTCGATCTAGACATCGACGCGGCGGCAATTGCCGAACAATCCGAAGAGCCTTTTGAGGCAGTGATCGCCGGTCATCAGTTGGCGTACATTGCGTACACCTCGGGATCGACTGGGCGGCCGAAGGGGGTGGAAGTAACACACGCCAACCTGCAGCACCTAATTGGCTGGCATCAGCGTGCGTTTGGAGTGACGGCAAACGACCGGGCCAGTCAAGTGGCCGGATTGGCGTTCGACGCGGCCGTTTGGGAGATTTGGTGCAACTTGACGGCCGGTGCCAGTTTGCAGTTGATTGATGAAGCGAGCCGGCGGTCGCCCGAGGGATTAAAAGATTGGTTGATCGCGAAGAAAATTAGCATTGCTTTCGTGCCTACGATCATGGCCGAACATCTGATTACTTTTGATTGGCCGCATAACACGGCGTTGCGGATTTTGCTGACGGGCGCCGACACTCTGCATCACTATCCAAATGCGGGATTGCCCTTTATTTTGGTTAATAATTACGGTCCAACGGAATGTACGGTGCTAGTCACATCGGGCCCGGTGCTCGGGTCTGACGAGATTGGCCACCTTCCGGCCATAGGAAAACCCATTGAGGATATGGAAATCCTCATATTGGATGCTGAACTGAATCGGGTAGCGGCGGGTGGTGATGGCGAAATCTGTGCCGCTGGTCCGCAAGTGGCGCGGGGGTATCGCAATCTTCCCGAACTGACAGCCGAAAGGTTTGTGTCGGAGCCTGTATCCGGTCGGCGGATTTACCGAACGGGAGATCGCGGTCGGATACTGGCAGATGGGCAAATTGCTTTTCTCGGACGAATGGATGACCAAATCAAAATTCGCGGATTTCGTGTGGAGCCGGATGAAATTGTCGCGCAATTGAATGCACATCCACAAATTCGAAATAGCGTGGTGGTGGCGCGCGGCGATAACGCAGACGAAAGATCATTGATTGCTTATATTTCGGCTGCCGATGGCGCGCAGCTGACTGCCTCGGTCTTGCGCGAGCATCTGCGCGCGCGTGTCCCGGATTACATGGTTCCGTCGGCATACGTGAGTCTGGCCCAATTCCCGGTGACCACAACTGGAAAGTGCGACCGACAAGCGTTACCCTTACCATCGCCCGACAATCTACTAGCCGAATCGCTCGATGTCGCGCCCAACAATGCTGGCGGACAAAGTAGCAGCGAATCGCGTATTGCCCAACTGGTGAGCGGATTAATGGATGGGCGGACGATTGGCCGCGATGACAACTTCTTCCTGGTTGGCGGGCATTCCATGCTGGCCGCTCAATTACTAGCTCGCGTGCGGGAACATCTCGCCGTGACTTTGAACTTGCGCCAACTTTTTGAGGCTCCTACCATTGCTTCGTTAGCCGTAGTCGTGGATCGTAAATTAGCGACCAAGTAGATTAGTAATTGACGCCATAATGATTCAATCAACGGTTGACCCGGCCCTTAGTTTGTACCAACTACTGGACCCGGAGGTTCTGGCAGACCCGTATCCGCTGTTCAAGCGGCTGCGTGAAGCCGATCCCGTGCATTGGGATTCGTTTCTGCATGCGTGGGTGGTCACGCGTTATGAAGACGTGATCAATGTGATGCTAAAGTGTTCTGCGGACCGTACACCGTCGCCGCAGCAACTTGAGGCAATGGGGATGCTGGCGGAATTGCAGCCGATTTCGCAGGTGATGGTCAAGCAGATGCTGTTTATGGATGCGCCAGACCATACTCGTCTACGCGCGCTTTGTGCGACGGCATTTACTCCAGCTCGAGTGGCTGCGCTCAAAGGACATATCCAAGAGATTGCCGACCGGCTGCTTGACAGAGTGCTCGACAAAGGCAGGATGGATGTAATCGCCGATTTTGCCAACCCGCTGCCTGCCATTGTTACCGCTGAGTTGTTCGGCGTGCCGGTGGAAGACCACCAGGATTTGAAAGACTGGTCGACCGATTTTGCTGAGATGCTTGGTAATTTTCAGCACAATCCCGACCGTGCGCGGCGAGCGCTGCGGGCGACTGAAAACATGATCGGCTATTTCCAGAAGGCGATGCGAGATCAGGAGAACAATCCTCGTCCAGGGCTTGTTCAGTCTTTGATGAACGCCGAAGTGGATGGGTCGCGTTTGACGGAAGAAGAAATTGTTGCAAATCTGATTGTCACGATGGTCGGCGGCCAGGAGACAACCACTAATCTGATTGGCAATGGTTTGGTGTCGTTGCTCAAGAATCCAGATCAGCTTGAACTATTGAAGAACGATTCGTCCATCGTCCAGTCCGCGATCGAAGAGCTGTTGCGTTATGAAAGTCCCAGTCAGCATACGGCACGATTGGCGCCGGAAGATATGATGCTGGGCGGGAAGAAAATTCAGAAGAGGCAGGCGGTGATTGCCGTGTTCGCTGCCGCCAATCGCGATCCGGAACGCTTTCCCGATCCTGACAAACTCGATCTGCGGCGTACCGACAACCGGCATGTGGCGTTTGCCTGGGGCGCTCATTATTGTTTCGGCGCGCCTTTGGCACGCATGGAAGGGCAGATTGCTTTTGAAACCATGTTGCGGCGGTTGCCCAACATGAAACTTGAGCCGCAGGAATTAGTGTGGCGCGAGAATCTCGGCCTGCGCGGGCTCAAATCACTATTCATCACATTTGATCGCAGAAATTAGCGAGATGTCAGCTGTTTCAACTCCTGTAATTCAACTGCGCGAAGCGCGCTTTCAAGACTATAAAGCCATTGCGGCGCTGGAAGCGGGGCAGGGTTTGGCAAGCAAGCCGTTTGAAGAATGGCGTCGGTTATGGGCGGGCAATCCTTGTTATGAGGAAATTGGTCCACGCTGGCCCATCGGCTGGGTGCTAGAAGAAGACGAACGAGTGGTGGGTTGTCTGACGAATATCCCTTTGTCTTACACGTTCCGCGGTAAGAAGTTGCTGGCTGCGGCGGGGCGTGGTTGGGCGGTGGAGGATCAATACCGCGGCTATGCGCTGATGCTGATGGACGAATACTTTCAGCAGGACAACGTTGACATCTTCTTAACCAACACGGTAAATGGCAAGGCTGCCGAAGCCTTTGGAACATTCGGTTCCAAGCGCGTTCCGGTGGGCGATTGGGGCGCGGCATCGTTCACGATCACCGAGCCGAGAGGCTTTGCTGAAAGTGCGCTGCGGATCAAAGGCATTCCGCTGGCGAAGGTGCTCAGCTATCCGGCCAGCGTTGCGCTGCGGCTTAAGGACCGTTTCACGGGCAGTGCAATTCCGAAGACCGATATCGAGATTGCGCTGGTGCGCGATTTCGACCAGCGGTTCGACATGTTCTGGGAGATGCTGAGCCAGCGCAGCGATGCGCTGCTGGCGGTTCGATCGCGCAATGTGCTGAAGTGGCATTTCGCACCATCGATAGAGAAAGACCGCCTTTGGATTATGACGGCGGCGCGAAATGGGAACCTGGACGCATATGCGGTGTTCCAGCGTCGCGACGAGCCGCAATACGGTTTGACACGCATCCGCATGGTGGATTTTCAGGCATGCGATTGGCCCGACCAGTATTGCGCAGCCATGATGCAACGAGCGTATGACGAATGCCGCAAGCAGGGAATCCATGCGTTGGAGCACGTGGGATGTGATCTTGAAAAGACGCGCATCTTTGACGAGGCCGCCACGTATCGCCGCAAGCTGCCCAGTTGGTCATTCTTTTACATGGCGAAGCGCGGAGACCTGGTTCACGAACTGGCGCAACCGGAGGCCTGGGCACCTTCTTCTTACGATGCCGATGCCAGTTTGTGATGGCTGCGCCGCGTAATAAACTAGTTGGCGAATGGTTGGGAAAGCTCTGAAGTGGGCAGGCGCAACGGCGCTTGTATTGTTGTTGACATCGTGCGGCGGCGGCAGCAGCTCTGGAGGAGGAACAACCGGCAGCGCAGTTCCTGCTACACCGTCGAGCATCAGCGCCACCGCTGGCAACGGGCAAGTGAGCTTGACTTGGAGCTTCAGCAATGGAGCTACGAGTTACAACCTGAAGCGCTCGACGACCAGCGGCAGCGGATATGCTGTAATCGCCTCGCCTGCTACCAATAGCTACGTCGATACGGGGCTGACAAACGGTACGACCTATTACTACATTGTGTCGGCGGTAGATTCGGCCGGGGAGAGCGGGAACTCGGGAGAAGTTTCGTGCTCGCCCGTGGCGCCTCCTGCGACTCCGACCGCGCTGACGGCTACGGCTGGCAATCTGCAAGTAAGTCTTGCGTGGAATGCGAGCGGCGGTGCGACGAGTTACCACGTAAAGCGTTCCACGACCAGCGGCAGCGGTTACACGCAGGTGGCGGCTCCGACGACAACGAGCTATACAGATACAGGTTTAACGAACGGCACGCCTTACTATTACGTTGTCTCCGCAGTCAATAACGGCGGGGAGAGTGGCAATTCGGCCCAGGCTTCCGCGACTCCGAACGGAACGACAACGGTTCACGTTACGGTGAATGTGCTGAGCAACCGGCACGCAATCAGCCCATATATCTATGGTGGCGCGTATCCAAAAGATGCGGCCACGGTGACAGACAGCGGCTTGTCTGTGGTGCGCTGGGGAGGCAATGCAACATCGACCTACAACTGGCAGACGAAGACTTACAACGCGGACAGCGATTATTTCTTCGAAGACTTCGCGGCCAGCGGGTTTAGTACGGCGAATGCCGACGGGGACTCGGTCCAATTCGTACAAGACGTGAAGACGGCCGGCGGCAACCC
>PMQB01000307.1 GCA_003169195.1 Bryobacterales bacterium | reverse complement strand
ATGGAACTGGATGTGCCGCTCATCGTTCCTGAAGTGAATCCCGGCCATCTTGCTCTCTTGCATGCGCAGCAAAAGAATCGCGGCTGGAAGGGAATGATCGTCACCAATCCTAACTGCTCTACCATTGTGCTCACTATGGCTCTCGCCCCTCTCGTTCCCTTTGGAATTGAAAAGGTCATCGTCGCCACACTGCAGGCTATCTCAGGCGCAGGTTATCCCGGAGTAGCGTCTATGGACATCATGGCCAACGTCATCCCGTTCATTGGCGCCGAAGAAGAGAAGATGCAGCAGGAGACGCAGAAGATTCTTGGCACACTTGGCAACGGCTCAGTCACGCCCCTCGCGGCACGCGTGAGCGCGCATTGCAATCGTGTCGCTGTGGTCGATGGCCACGTCGTCACCACGTCCATTGAACTTTCCAAGAAGCCGTCTGTGGCCGAGGTGCAAGCCGCTATTGAAAACTTTCAAAGCCTTCCGCAGCAGCGAAAGCTTCCCAGCGCGCCACTGAAGCCGCTCACGTATTTGCCGCAGGCCGATCGTCCCCAACCTCGCCGCGATGCTATGCGCGAAAACGGCATGGGCGTCACCGTGGGGCGCGTGCGCGAATGCCCCGTGCTCGATATCAAATTAGTTGCCTGCGGCCACAACACCATTCGCGGCGCTGCCGGAGCCGCTGTGCTCAACGCTGAACTCATGGCCTCAGAAGGCTTTCTCGACTGACATGATTGTCATGAAGTTCGGCGGCACGTCCGTCGAATCCCGCGACGCCATCACTCGCGTTACGTCCATCGTTAAGAAGTATGAAGAGCGCCGTCCTATCGTGGTTGTCTCGGCCATGGGTAAAACCACAAACAAGCTTCTTGCCGCAGCGCATGAAGCCGCTGCCGGACGCCGTGATCAGGCGCTTACGATCGTCGATGAGTTGCGCGGCAGCCACCTCACGCACGGGCTCGCTTTGGCTGGTCCTGCCGCAGCCGATCTTGACCGCTTTATCCGCACGCATTTCGAATGGCTCGACGAACTGGTCAAAGGCCTTTCCGTCGTCGGTGAACTGTCCGATCGTTCCAAAGACGCCATCGCCAGCGTCGGCGAACGGCTTTCTAGTCTCGTCGTCAGCTTCGCTTTTCGCGCCGCGGGGATGCCCACGCAGCATGTCGATGCGCGCCGCGTCATCCTCACAGACGATCGCTTCACCCAAGCGCAAGTTCTCTTCGATGAGACCTACGCTGCACTGCAGGAAAGAGTCCGTCCCGTCGCTGAGCACTCCGTCGTCGTCATGGGCGGCTTCATCGGCTCAACCAAAGACGGCATCACCACCACACTTGGTCGCGGCGGTTCCGATTATTCTGCCGCCATTGTCGGCGCGGGCGTCAATGCCGAAGAAATTCAAATCTGGACCGATGTTGATGGTATGCTCACCGCCGACCCGCGTATCATGCCTGGCGGCCATCGCGTGAAAAGTATTTCCTTTGCCGAAGCCGCCGAAATGGCTTTTTTCGGCGCAAAAGTTCTGCATCCGGCGACAGTGCTGCCAGCCGTTGAAAAGAATATCCCAGTGCTGATCCTAAATTCCAAGCGCCCCGAAGTGGATGGCACGCGCATCACCTTAGACGCCGCACCCTGCGCGAACCCGGTGAAATCCATCTCATGCAAGCGTGATATCACTATTGTCAACATTCGTTCCACTCGCATGTTGATGGCGCACGGCTTCCTCCGCCGCATCTTCGAAATCTTCGATCGTTACGAAACCTCTGTCGACATGCTCTCCACTTCCGAAGTCAGCGTTTCTCTCACGTTGGATAATACGGAGAACCTTAATTCCATCCGCGAAGAGGTTCGTCAGTTTGCTGAGGTAACAGTGGAAGAGAAACAAGCCATCGTTTGTCTGGTAGGTGAAAACATTCGCCACACGCCCGGTATCGCCGGCCGTGCCTTCCAGGTTTTAGCCGACAAAAATATTCGCATGATCTCGCAAGGCGCGTCTTTATTGAATCTCGGCTTCGTTATCGCTGACAAAGATTTGTCGTCAGCGGTTTCTGCTCTTCACAAGGAATTCTTCTCAACTCTTGATCCGGCGGTCTTTGCCTAATGCCTGAAAATCAAAAACTCGCGCTCGTCGGCTACGGCAAGATGGGCCACCTCATCGAACAACTCGCGCCCGAATACAACTTTGATGTGGTGCTGCGCCTTGACGAGAACAACAACGCCGGCGGTGCTGGCATGACGCCGGCCGCTTTTGAAATCGTCGATGTGGCTATCGAATTCTCCACTCCCGAGACCGCGACCCAGAATCTGAAGCGCCTCGCGGAACTAAGAATACAGGCCGTCACCGGCACCACCGGCTGGCTTGATCATCTCCCGGAAGTGAAGCGCGCCGTGGAGCATGCAGGCACTGGCTTGGTCTGGAGCCCAAACTTTTCCGTGGGCGTAGCCGTCTTTCGCAAGATCACAGCGCTCGCGTCGCAACTGCTGCGCGATGAAGCTGAATATGGCGCATGGGCTTGGGAAATTCATCACGATGCGAAGAAAGACGCTCCTTCCGGTACGCTGATTCATCTAGTCCAGGCCATGAAAGACGCCGGTTACCGTCGCAATATCGATACCAGTTCGAGCCGCGCGGGCAAGCATCCGGGTACACACGAAATTGGTTTTGATTCAGCAGCCGACACCATTACCTTGCGGCACACCGCGCGGAGCAGGGAAGGCTTTGCACGCGGCGCTCTGAAATCGGCGCGTTGGATTCTGGCGCGCAAAGGCGTCTACACTTTCGAAGAAGTATTGTTTGGTTAAGGAGTAACAACACTATGTTTACCGGTTGCGGCACCGCACTAATCACGCCCTTCAAGCAAGACGGCTTACTCGACGAGCAAGCTCTGCGCAAGATTGTGGATTCACAGATCGCCGCCGGTATCAACTTTCTGGTTCCCTGCGGCACCACTGGCGAAAGTCCAACGCTCTCTCATGCCGAGCATCTGCGCGTGGTTGAGATCACCCTGGAAGAAGCACGAGGCCGAGTTCCTGTGCTGGCAGGCGCAGGCGGCTATGACACAACTCATGTCATCAAGCTGATTGCCGATCTTCACAAGCTCGGTGTCTCCGGCATTCTCTCTGTTACGCCCTACTACAACAAGCCCACGCAAGAAGGTTTGTATCAGCACTACAAAGCGCTGGCGAACTCTACGCCCCTGCCGCTCATCGTCTACAGCGTTCAGGGCCGCACGTCTGTGAACGTCGAACCCGCCACCATCGTCCGTCTGGCTGAAATCAAGAACATTGTCGGTGTGAAAGAAGCCTCGGGGAGTATCTCGCAAATGGCGAGCATCGTCGCGCGCGTGCCTGAATCGTTCGCCGTTCTCTCAGGTGATGATGCCGTTGCTCTTCCGCTCATTGCTCTTGGAGGTCAAGGCGTGATCTCGGTGGTGTCTAACGAAATTCCCGGTGAATTCACCGCTCTCACCCAAGCTGCTTTGAAAGGCGATTTTGTGCGCGCCCGTCAACTCCAGAAAAAATATCAAGCTCTCATGGAAATCAATTTCATCGAAACCAGTCCCGGCCCCGTGAAGTTTGCCATGTCGCGGATGGGTATGTGTGAACCGGTCTGGCGGCTGCCGATGGTTGCGCCCTCTGTTGCCTCACAACAAAAAGTGGAAGCTGTGCTGGAGTCTCTCGGTCTGTTAGCGGAAGTGCGCGCTTGAGTGACTCTCTACAGCAATCCATAGAATCACTCTTTGATCAAAAGCCATCGCAATACACCGACGAACACAAAAAGTTATTTGCTGAACTGATGGCGTTGCTGAATCGAGGTGCGGTTCGTTCAGCCGAACCCGACGCCTCGCAGCCAACAGGCTGGCGCGTCAATGCCTGGGTCAAAAAGGGAATTCTGCTGGGCTTCCGTATCGGCGGCGTCGTTGAAATGTCCGGCCAGTTCTTCGACAAGTCAACCTATCCGCTCAAGCATCTCACCGCGCAAGACGGAATCCGCGTTGTTCCCGGCGGTTCTAGTATCCGCGATGGCTGCTACATTGGCCGCGGTGTCACCTGCATGCCCCCCATGTATATCAACGCCGGCACTTATGTTGACGATGGCACCATGGTTGATTCTCATGCGCTCATTGGCAGTTGCGCGCAGATCGGGAAGAACTGTCACATCTCTGCCGCTTCGCAAATCGGCGGCGTCCTCGAACCGGTCGGCGCCATTCCCGTCATCGTCGAAGATGACGTTCTCATCGGCGGCAACTGCGGCGTCTACGAAGGCACCGTGATCAAGAAGCGCGCCGTGCTCGGCAGCGGAACCATCTTGAACCGCTCCACGCCCGTATACGACTTGGTCCGCGAAACCGTCCACCGCGCCACTGCCGACCAACCGCTTATCATTCCGGAAGAAGCGGTGGTGGTTGCCGGGTCGCGAGCCGTGAAATCCGGCCCGGGCAAAGATTGGGGCATCTCGCTGTATACTCCCGTCATTGTGAAATACCGCGATGCCGGCACCGAAGCGAAAATCCAGTTAGAAGACTTTCTCCGCTAGTTTTCTTCCACGGTGCTGACTTCGAATAGCTTAGGCCCGGTTGGCTTCGTGTACTGAGCTTGAATCGATTCCTCTGTAACCTCAAAGCCAGTCACGTTTGATAACAGCGACGCATCGTTGTAATGCACCACCCATGGCCCGCTGTCGGAAGGCATGAAGACGCCCGCGCTCACTACCTGCGGTTCCTCTTTGCGTAGTATCCAAAGCTCGTACGTATGTTCGGCCGTAGGGGGAGGAAGTTTCGAGCCCACAAAAACAAGCTCCGAGTTTTGGGCAAAGATCACGTAGCCAAGGCCTTTAGCCGCCGTCTCGGTTGCTTTCATCGGCAGCAGTCGCGCACCTGTCTTGGCGAATGTGCTGATCAAGCTGGTTGAATCTGTAAACTGTCCTTCTTTCCGCTCAAGCTCATTCTTATAATGCGCCGCTTCCGCCTGGGCTTTCAGTAGCGAATCGTCAGGCTGCTTTGTTCTAGTTCCCAAAGCTTTACCGGCCGCGTCAGTCTCATTCGTTGCTTTAGAATGCTTGCTGTTGTCCTGCCCCACCTTGAAAGGAGCATCCGCCATGTTCATCGGAGGATGTTCAGTATCAAATGCCAACGCGGGCGGACGATCAATGCGGACCGAATCGCGCGCGGCGTACCAGGTCGCCACCAGCAATATACAAGTGACGGCGCAGATAATAACCAGTGTCGAGATCGGCACCGACGAGCGCTCTCGCACCGCGGAGTTCTTAGGAAAGGTTAGGACCTTCCGGCTCAATTCCGCGATTCGCACGATACGTCCGCGAAAGTCCTCCGAAGGTTCCGCATTTTCCAGCGTTTCCGCAAAGACGAGCCACAGGTTCATGCTGCGTTGCACACCGGTCAGGCAGGCAGGACACTGCTCTTGAATCTGGGCTTCTAGTTGCGACCGGTCGGGTTCTTCCAGCAGTCCCAGTACATAACGGTCGTACGTATCGGAATTGTATCCAGCGCAGTGCATTCTGAATCCGTTGCTAGCTTGAGTATACGTTGGCTCAGTGCCTGATCAAACCGGCCGCGCCCCAATCGGCCGGTACCGTGACGCGGCCTTTGCCGTATGGCTTCTGCAACTCTTTAATTTCAAAGCTCACTTTGTTCGCGCGAACGTGGGCCACCGTATGTTCAAAAAACCAGCCGTGCTCATAGGCTTTATCTTCGCGCAAATGTCCACCGGAACTTGCCATCGATAAGTACATCACGCCATCCAAATCGAAATGCAGCATCTGGTGAATATGCCCCGCAATCACGTACTTCACTCCATAGCGCGTAGCCAGCTGGTGCAAGGGAAAGGCCGGATTTCCTAACACGACTTGCAAAATCCAAGCAGGCCTGTGCGAAACGATAAACTTCACAGGCTGCTTTTCATGCGCCGCGAGATCCTGCTGCAAAAAAGCCATTTCTCCCGCGGAGAAACTGTCGGAACGGCTGTCATCCAACACCGTGATATGCAACTGCTTGTAATCGAAGCCGTAGTGCAAGGAGCGCTTGCTGTATTCAATGTAAGCGCGCTCCGAAGCTGGCGACCAGACGTCATGGTTTCCCGGAGTGAACAGAATCTTGTAACGGCGAAACGGCGCCAGAATGGCTTCGGCTTCCTCCCACTCCCGTTCTATCGTTTGGTCACTGCCGCCCTGAATGGTGTCGCCAACCGTTAGGACGAATGCCGGATGCTCAAGACTCGCCTCGCGCCAAGCTTCTTCATAAACGCCTTCCACTGCTTCGCCTGTGCGATCTCCCAAGATCGCAAAATCGAAATCATTCGTTGCGTTAAGAGCGGCAGAACTCCCCTCAGCCAGGATTAGTAAAACCACGAGCACGCTAGCGACCAAACTCACAATCCGCATCTGACACCACGATGGTAGCAGCCATTTTTTCCGGCTTTAGCTTAGAATCAAGGCGTGTTCTTCAAAAGCGGCCACACGGCACGTACCTACCGCCTTTTGCTTCTGACTTTGCTCCTAAGACCGTTCGGCAACTTATCTTTGGCGTGGGGTATGCATCATTTTCCGAGCTTGTTGGCGTTTGCGCCTCTTCCTTATTTACAAGCACTGCTCAACCCGTTTGTTGCGTTGGGAATTGGTATGCTGATTTTGGCGCTACTCACTCGCATGGCTCTGTTGAGCGTGGCCGATTTGAGCTTCGTTTTGCCTCTGACGGCAACCGGATATATTATTTCCGCTCTGTTAGGGAAAGTCTTCTTAGGGGAAGACGTGGGGTCGCATCAATGGTTGGGTACCGGAATGATTTTTGCCGGCGTAGTCCTAGTCGGGTCAACCCCCGAAAAGTCGGTGGTACCTGTTGATCAGCTATAGAGGCCTTTTGAGGCATTCGTACGTAACCTTCGGCGAACCAAAGGGCGTCCATACTGGGAGTAGCAAAATTACGTAATGGGGAGAACTCGCGCAAAAATATGAAAATCGGTGTACTGGGTGGGGACGGCTATTGCGGATGGGCCACTGCTCTTTATCTTTCATCCCGCGGGCATACAGTTTCCATTGTCGACAACTATGCGCGACGTCAGTGGGATCATGAACTGGGCGTACAAACGCTTACGCCCATACGACCGCTTTCAGACCGGCTGAAGATCTGGCAGCAACTAACGGGCCACACCATCGACCTTCATGTCGGCGATTGCACCGATTACGACTTTCTTTCCGCTTACGTGAAGTCAGCTGAACCCGAAGCCGTCATTCATTTCGCCGAACAGCGCGCCGCTCCTTATTCCATGATTGACCGCAAGCATGCGGTTTTTACGCAAGTAAATAATGTAGTCGGTACCCTAAACCTGCTGTTTGCCTTGCGCGAATTGCAGCCCGATTGCCATCTTGTGAAATTGGGGACCATGGGCGAGTACGGCACCCCAAACATCGATATAGAAGAAGGCTACATCCAGATCGAACACAACGGGCGAAAAGATGTGCTGCCTTTTCCTAAGCAGCCGGGTTCTTTCTACCACTTGTCGAAAGTGCATGACAGCCACAACATGATGTTCGCGTGCAAAGTTTGGAAGCTGCGTGCAACCGATTTGAACCAAGGTGTCGTGTACGGCACCATCACGGACGAAACCGCGATGGACGAAGGACTCATCAATCGTTTTGATTATGACGAAGTATTCGGCACGGTGCTGAACCGTTTTTGTGTACAAGCGGCGGTAGGTCATCCGCTCACTGTTTACGGCAAGGGGGGACAGACGCGCGGATTTCTTGATATTCGCGATACCGTTCGCTGCGTGGAACTCGCTTGCCTCAACCCGGCCGCACCGGGCGAATGCCGCGTCTACAATCAGTTTACGGAGCAGTTCTCCGTTTCTGAAATCGCTAAGCTCGTGCAAACCGCCGGCCACAAAATGGGCCTTGACGTAACGATCGATCAACTGCCCGATCCGCGCGTGGAATCGGAAGAACATTACTACAACGCGAAGCATTCCAAGCTGATTGATCTTGGCCTCAAGCCGCACTTACTGTCTGACTCGCTGTTAGATTCGCTGATGAACATCGCGATTCGTTACCGCGATCAGATCGATACTGCCATGTTCCTGCCACAGGTAGACTGGCGCAAGCCGACTAACGCTCGCAATTTGCGCCCACAAGCCGCGCCGGTACCTGTGATCTCGCGATAAACAACAATCGCTTTCATCCGCAGTCCCGGTTTCGTGGCTCCCCTTAGGCCGCGTTCTTGTAAGCTGGCCGCTTTGCAGGTGGCCTTGGAGTTTCTAGATTTCCGGCCGGAGCGAACTGAGCACTATGGAAGTGCCTCCTGCCTTCGTTGAACGCAAAAGTTAAGGAGCGCCATGTCCACCGAGTGGCGGTTGGCAGAGTTCAGGGTATAACCGGGTGGGAGACAGCACTTCGTGATTTTGTTTCCTTAGTGGTGGTGAAAGCAAATGCTGTGCGCTGCCTCTTTGGCTGCTATTCAGTCATAGTCTCGACGCGGGATATCCAACGTCATGGGGGACTTCCTGTAACATAAAACTCAGTTGCACCAATACGACACCGTTCTTAGTCGTTGCTAACCGGCTCGCACAACTCTTTCGTCCAACGCCTCAGCGGCGCGTCGCGCGGCTATTGGCTGAATGTAGAATTGCCAAGAGTGACGCAGCAGCGTCGATCTGTTATTCGAAGTAATACGGACCCTCGAACTAATCTTGGTTGAGTTGCAGAGCTTTAATGATCCATTGCTGCCGCTCCGCATGGCCGAGTACGCGCTGCTTGTAGCGCAGATCTACCAACACTTCCCCACACTCCACGTTTTGTATGTAGGCAGCGAGCGCTTAAGCATGTCGTCGGAACTGGTCACTCCATGCCTGACTTGCCGCTTCAAAGATTATCGACATCCGCAATTGGGGAAGCGGAAACTTTGCTCCAAAGTAAGTACCCGGCTAACGCTGTTTTGGCACCCTCGGGCGTCATTCGGATCGGCCGGCAACCATTCGGCGCATCTTGCAGCGCATTGCTAAATGAAGGTTGAAGACCGGAATGTTGCGTTTTCCAGGCTTACGATTTGGCGGGAATTCGGAATCTGGCCGGCGTGGTTGAACAGGAGGCGAAACGAATGCCAATACACTACGACATCCGGGATCATGAAACACTGGGTCCGTGATCCGCCAGGAACGCGCACAAGCCCTTGCAGAAGGTCTGGCGGAAGGTTTAGATGAAGACGAAAAGGCGGGCAGACGGCAGGAAGCCATTTCTCTGCTGCCGCGCCAGATGACCGCACGCTTCGGCACTCTCTCCACCACCACCACGCGGTGCCTGTCTAAACTCACCCTCCCCGAGTGGGAAGAACTCGCCATCCGTTTTGTCACTGCCAAAACGAGAACGATTTGCTCCGCCGCTAGCTGGCACGTCGCTCGTTCCCGATCCCACCCAGCGAAAATGTAGAAACGCCAGGAGCGGCTATTCGCCGCTCGGAACTAATTCGCCACCGCGGATGTAGTACGACCCGCCCCGCCAGCGGATTGTATTGCGCAGGAAACTGGCTGACCACATAACCAGTGCGAAAGCATCCCAGCAGAAGACGATGGGCATCTTTTGCCATAGGTGCTCTTGCTTCAAGCCGTAGCCTCCGATCAGCCACGTCATGGTGATGCGCAGCAGAGCGTAAACACCAAAGTAAGCAGCGGCAGTGGCCCATGTGGGATGCACCAGTACGGCCACCATACACCACAACAGACCTTGCGTGAAGATCAGCCCCAAATGGCCAGCGGGCCGCATGTGGCGCATGACCACCAACCAGCGGAGTCGCTTGTGAAGCAGTTCACTGAGAGTTTGATAATCGGAAACCGTATCAACGGCATAGCGCGATAACACGACTTCGTATCCTTGCTCCGCAATCAAGCGCCCGACGAGAAGATCGTCGCCCGGACGGTTCTCGATCGTTTGATAGCCGCCAAAGCCAGCCAATCGTGTACGCGTTGTGGCGATGGTAGGACCGAGCGCAAACTTAACACCGTCGAGTTCACGCGCCACCAGGAGCCCCGCATAGAAATCGGAGAGCATCCCCGCGGTTTGCAGATTCTCAATAAAGCTGTGCTCTCCGATGGAGACATAGAAGCACGTGACTGCGCCAACCGTAGGTTTCTCCAATGGTGCGACGATGCTGCGCAAGTAATCGGGTTTGACTCGCACATCGCTGTCGTTGATCACCAGATACTCAAACTGTGCTTCGTTCGCTAATCGCACGAGCTTCGCCACTTTGTCGTTTGCCGCCACCCGCCCGGAGCCAAACAATACCCGAATATGTTGCTTGGGAAAATCTTTCTGCAGACGTTCTATGGCAGGCATGCAAGGATCTTCAGGCGCGCCCACACAGAAAACGATTTCGTATTCAGGATAGTCTTGCCGGCAGAAACTGGCAAAGTTCTCGTACGCGTCGGGATCGAGTCCGCGGACAGGTTTAAGAATGCTAACAGGCGGCGTGAAGCCATTTAGTTTTACTTTTGGGTGGGCAAAGAATCGGAGAGCGCCCCAGATTGCCAACAAGTAATAGATAAAAGGAAAGCTTGCGATAGCAAGCACAAGGTATGTGATCGCAGATGGATGCATTGATCCTCAAATTTCATTCGCACCCCCAACGGCCCAAACTACTTTTCCCCACACCAAGAATAGCATCGCGGGTACGTTAGACTACCTCGTTGGCTTGAACTGCTATTTTGTGGGGAGCGGAGGAAAAGCTTAATTTTGTCGAAACCCAAGGTCTATCTGCTGGTTGCACTGTTCGCGGCTGCTGTGTATTTGGGGTGCATCATTTCGCCTCCCTCGCTGATGGACGACGTGGACGCGGTACAGGCGCAGATTGCCGCGAATATGGTTTCATCCGGCGATTGGGTGACGGCCAGACTCGACGGGGTAGCCTACCTCGAAAAGTCGCCCTTATTGTATTGGATGATCGCCTTGTTTTTCAAGGTGTTCACTGTGGCCGATTGGATAGCGCGCTTGCCGATCGCGCTGTCGTGCGTAGGCCTAGCATTGCTCACTGCGGCATTTGCGCGTTGGGCGTTTGGAGCGCGCGAAGCTCTCTATGCGGGGCTGGTGATTGCGACCTGCATCGGGCTCTTTCTGTTCACGCGCATTTTGATTCCAGATGTGATTCTTACATTCACCATTGCGCTTTCGCTTTGGGGATTTTTGCGCGTTTTAGAAGATGACGAACCAAATCCCAGACTGTGGGCGGCGATTTTTGCGGCTTCCATGGGGACGGGCCTTTTGCTGAAGAGTCTGGTTGCGGTGGTCTTCCCCATCGGCGCCGCGCTGGTGTATCTCTTCTTGACAAAACAGCTTTTTGCAGCGCGCACGTGGCGGCGGCTGCGCCCTTTTTCCGGAGTCTCCATCGCGCTGCTCATTGCCGCGCCGTGGCACATTCTCGCAACCCTTCATAATCCTCCCTATTTTGTCTTCACCATGCGCAGTGCGCCCGGGGAGTATCACGGTTTCTTTTGGTTTTACTTCTTAAACGAGCAACTGCTGCGCTTCTTGAACATGCGCTACCCGCGTGATTACGACACCGTGCCGCGCCATCTGTTCTGGCTGTTTCATTTGCTCTGGTTGTTCCCTTGGAGTGTGTATCTGCCGGCGATCGCCAAACTCAGTTACAAACCGTTGGACCGGGCAGGGAAGACGCGTCTGCTTGCGCTGTGTTGGATTGGCTTTGTCATGGTGTTCTTTACGTTTTCCACAACACAGGAATACTATTCCATGCCCATCTATCCGGCGGTTGCATTGCTGTTAGGCTGCGCCGTGGTGGCGGGAGGTTCGTGGATTCGGAATGGCACTCGGGTTTTGTGTGCAATTTCGGGCTTAGCGGCGGCAGTGGTCTTGTACTTGCTGATATCCGTTCGAGGTTTGCCTGCGCCCGGTGACATTGCCAGCGCTCTCTCGAGCCACCCTGCTGCCTATAAACTCTCGTTGGGCCACATGGAGGATCTCACTATCGAGTCTTTCGCTTATCTCCGGCTTCCGTTGGCGGTGGCGGCCGTAGCGTTTTTGATCGGCTGCATCGGTACGATTCGCAGTTCAGGTAAGCAAGTCTATTTTTCAGCAGCGGTCATGATGGTGATCTTCTTTCATGCGGCTCGTCTCGCGCTTGTGGTTTTTGACCCGTATATGTCGTCGCGGCCGCTGGCGAATGCCCTGTTAGCCGCGCCTGAGGGTCAACTTATTGTCAATCACCATTACTACGAATTCTCTTCGCTCTTCTTCTATACCCAACGCAAAGCTTTACTTCTGAATGGTCGCTTTAATAATTTGGTTTATGGTTCGTACGCTCCAGGCGCGGCCCCTGTCTTCATCGAGGACGCTGATTTTGTGAGGCTCTGGCATGGCCCGGATCGCTACTATTTCGTGGTGGACAAGCCAGGGTTAGCCAGGATCGCAGGAATCATGCCCGTGAGCGACCTTTATCAGGTCAAAGCGAGCGGGGGGAAATTCCTGTTCTGCAATCATCGCGGCTTGGAGCCTACAAAATAGGGTTTCGCAGCCCAGTTCGATCTTAAAAAGCTTCAGAATAGTCCGATAAGCGAGAGTATGCGGACACGACTGCAACTAGTCAATTGACCTGTGTTTACATTTACTGAATCCGAGAACGAAACGCAAGTAGGATTCGATATTCCCGTCGAACTGCACGTGCTCGACAAAACGAATCGAATCGTTGCCGCACGTATACGCAGGGTGAGCCCATCGCTGTTCGAGCTGAGTTGCTCCGAGAAACTGCAAAAAGGGCAAAAGTTGGCACTATCCCACGAGGGCAAACGGTTAGAGGTGGAAGTGTCCTCCGCCGAGCAAGGCGCCACCAATATTTACATCCTATCTGTCAAAGTGGTTGCGGAGCAGTTGGGCGAAGTCCGTTCGGAGCTGCGACTTCCCATCGATCTTCGCGCGGTGCTGCGGGTCGCGGGCGCAACAGCGGAAATGGCGGTGAGGATCGTAGACATGTCGCCGTCTGGGATGGGTATAGAGGTGCCCTTGGCTTTGTCGCGAGGAGCGAAGGTCTGTGTCAATTTAGACCAGGGGTTGGCGTTCGGCGAAATTCGTTTCTGTCGACAGAAAGGCCCGACTCTCTTCTCGGTGGGTTTTCTGCTGGAAGAATATATCTGTCAGAATGAACCGCACGAGGATTGACTTGATTGGGCTGCCTTAGTCTTTTGGTGGGTCCGGTTTGCCACCCTGCGGTTCAAGCGACGGTGCAACGGGTACCTTGATTTCCTGCTTGATAGCTAAGGCAGGATTATCCGGATGATCTGCCTGCGGCGGTGTGGTCTCTTCTGCCACATCTGAGGGTGCTAGGTCTTCCTTTACGCTATCGTCATCGGGCGTATCAATCCCCAGATCTGAGAAGATGCTGGCGATATAGTTCTGAGTTTCCAGCGGATACATCGTCCCTGCCCGCTGATCGGCTCTGCCCGGGCCGGCGTTATAGCCAACCAGCGCTAAACGTAGATCGCCTTTGTAACGGTCTAAGAGTTTCCTGAGATAAGAAGCGCCTCCCTGAACATTCTGTGCCGGATCAAAAACATTGCTGACTCGCAGTTCGCGCGCAGTGGCGGGCATCAATTGCATGAGGCCTTGGGCGCCTTTCACTGACACCGCGCAGGGTTTGAAGCCAGACTCCTGTTTCATAACGGCACGCAAGAGCGCGGGATCGAGAGATTGCTTCTGAGCGGCGGCTGTAACCAGGTCGTTGATTTTGCCTGTTTCGAGCGGGGGACAATCGGGCTCGCCCCGCGAAGGAAACGGCACAATAAATTGTTCAACTGCTAGTCGAGAAGGCTCCGTTTTGTCTTCTTTTTCTCCCAATTGCCGGTGAATCGCTTGCCGTTGCATTTCGAGGGATGCGCGTTGCTGTTTCAGCGCTTCTTCGAGAGCTTTTTCGGCGGTGAGCTGCGGTGCTAAGCCCGGCGAGTCGCTTCGTTTTGAAGATGTTGGCGCGACAGACGGAGACTGCGAACGGGCGATCGTGGTTAGACACAAGATCGCTAGGGCGCAGAGCCTTAAGCAAGTGAACGTCAAGTATATATATCGGTCGCAAATGCGGCAAAGCCGAGAGCAAAATGCAGCTTTTTAGGTTCGATGAGCCGCTAAGATGCCTTATGCTGTTGGATCTCTCCGGCAGATTGCATTTCTCCAGCAGTACCGACGGCAGGAGTCTTCGAACGAACGATGAGTCGGCCACTGGCCGATTCAAGCCATATTAAACGATTTTGCTCGCCTCCCAAATCCTTACCGTTAAGAATGACGCCGTGATTCCATAAGCTGCGCTGCACGGCTAGGGCAAGCTGTTTTCCCCGTCCGAATGTCTCACCAGGTAAATCACCGCCGCCGATAGCCGAGACGGTCACGTTCTCCTCGGGAATATCCATCGAATGGATGCTTTGGAACAACAATTCCAGCGCTTGATCGGCAAAGCTCCAGAGCGCCTGCAACCGCTGTCGCGAAACTGCTCTTTCGGCCGGGGGGCTAAAACGGAGCATTGCCGCGAATCCAGCGGCCGGCACCTGAATGGTGACCACAACATCTGCTAAGACATCGCGCGCCACCAAACGCTCACCTTGCTTGGCCAGACGGCATTCGTTTGTACCAACCCCTATCTCTTTGGGTGTGCTCTTGCTTGCCTGGGCTAGTAGTGTTTGCATGATGACGGTAACGGGACCTGTTGCTTTATCGAAAGCTTCGTCCAAAAAGTAGAGCGTATTTTTGTGCGCCCTACTATTTTTTCGCTTCCGGTTTGGCCGCGGGCTTGCTTTCATTTGGTTTAGTTTCAGTTGGCTTGCCCTGACTCGACTTGGCTTCTGGGGGCTTCGTTTCGGCCAATTTTTCCGCCGTTTTTGTCTCAGCCGGTTTGCCCTCTGCCGCTTTCCCTGCGCCGGCTTCTTTGCCCTCAGGCTTTTTCTCGCCTTCCGTTGATTTGCCTTCGCCGCCCCCTTCGCCTTCCTTGCCTTCCTTACCACCTTTGGCCGGTTCGGGTTCTGGCTCCGGGTTTTCCGGATACTGCACGATGATCGAGACCCGGCGATTGGAGGGATCTTCGGGCTTGTCGGCGATGCGCAACTGTTGGTCGGCAAAGCCGCGTACCTGTGTCACTTGGTCTGCCCGCAAACCGTTCTCCTGCATGATCTTGCGCGCGGAATTGGCCCGATCTGCCGATAATTCCCAATTTGAATACTGGGCCTGTTGATATTGTTTGGAATCGGTATGACCTTCGATCAAAACCGAGTTCTTCATCTTGCCCAACTCCTCGGACAATTTAATGAGCAGCTCGCGTCCGGTGTCAGTCGGCACCGGCTGTCCGGTGGCGAAAAACATGCCCTTCTCGGTCTCGAGCAACTCGATACGCAAGCCTTCGCCTGTGACGGTCATTTGGACATAGTCCTTTAGTTTTTCAAACTGGGGACTCTGTTTCATGGCCTGTTCGAGCTTATCTTTGAGCGCGGACATAGTGTTTTTGGAAACTGTCAAGCTCTCGCCGCTCCCACCCATCGCGCTGCCCAACATCTTGCCGTGGCCTTTCGGATCACGAAAATAGCCGGCAACCGCTTTCTTTACGTCATCGCTGCTACTGAGTAGCCAAAGCACGATAAAAAGCGCCATCATGGCCGTGACGAAATCGGCGTAGGCGACTTTCCATGCACCTCCATGGTGGCCGCCGTGGCCTCCCTTTTTCTTGATGATGATGATGGGCGGAGTTGCTGGTGCTGACATATGTTTTGAAGCGGAGCGCTAGTGTCCTGCTTCGGCTTTCACGCCCTTACAGGCGGCTTCCATTTCTTTGAACGAAGGGCGTACCGCCGATGGAATCGAGCGGCGAGCGAACTCAACGGCGAGGATCGGAGCTGCACCGCGCACGAATGCAATGAGTCCTGTTCGTAAGCAGTTGTAATACTGCGCCTCGGAATCATTGAGCTTCGTCATCATGCCGGCGAGTGGGCCCAGGAAGCCATAGCAGAGAAGAATGCCGAGGAAGGTTCCCACGAGTGCGGCCGCCACTTTGTGGCCAATTTCCGCGGGCGGGCCCCCGATCGCTCCCATGGTGATCACCACACCTAAAACTGCTGCCACAATTCCCAGTCCAGGCAGAGCGTCGGCTACAGTCGATAGCGCCGCTATTGGCGCACCGACTTCGTGATGGTGCACTTCCAGGTCCAGCTCGATCATCTGGTCCAGGTCAAAATGCGATACGGTTCCAGTCATCGCCATACGCAGCGTGTCGCAGATGAAATCCAGCACGTGATGGTCTTTCATGATGAAGTCGTATTTCTTGAAAACCTCACTCTTATCGGGTGCTTCCACATCCGGTTCCAGGCTGCTAATGCCGCCCTTGCGTCCCCGTGAGAAAAGATCGTTCAACATTTTGAGAGTGTCGGTGTAGCGCGCCTTGCTGAATTTGTCGCCGCCCAAAACACCCAGAATCATCTTGATCATTTTGATTACGACAGGGAGCGGATTCGCGATAAGCAGCGTACCAAGCGCCGCCCCGCCAATAATGACCAGTTCGGCCGGCTGAACCAGCACTTTCAGATTCCCTTTTTCCATCAGATAGCCGCCAATAATAGCGCCTATCACGACAACCATGCCAATAATTGAAAACATCTTCTGTCGGCGAGCCTCTAAGGACTTATCGGATGTTGCTCCCGCCGCTGTAAGAGGATTCACCTGAGAAATGTTGTTTCAGTGGATAAGGTATCTTTTGCGAAAAAATTTCACTTAAGACTAGAACTCCAGCCCTCCTTCTTCGATAAAGGCCTTGCGGAGAAAAAACGTGGGAAACGATCAAAATCCTTATCAGGCATACACCGACGGCAGCGTTTATAGCGAAAATCCACTGAACTTAGTGGTTGCTCTTTATGAAGGAGCGCTGGAGGCGACGCAGCAAGCCGCTCACGCCCTGAGCGCACGCGACATTCCTGCCCGGACCAAGGCTATTAACAAGGCGATCGCGATTCTTACCGAGTTGCTAGTCTCGCTCGATCATGAAAAGGGTGGCGAGATAAGCAAGAATCTGGCGAAGTTGTACAACTACATGCAGGTCCAACTGTGCGCTGCTCATGCGCGCCAGAAGCCAGAGCCCATTACCGAGGTTTCGAAGCTCCTGGCAACTTTGTTAGAGGGTTGGCGCGGGGCGGTCGTAGCGCAAACGTCGGTGCCCGAGTGCGCAGCGGTTTCTTTCGAAGTTCCGCTGGTCAAGCAGCACGCCGCCCCGGCAGCCTACGCCAGTGCAGCCGTTTATGGCGGATATATGGAAGACGCTAGCGCTTTGGCGGGCACGGCCTATTCCTTCTAGCTGCGGCTTCGTCCCGCAGCCTTTCGGACTGTGCTGAATAGCATGGCACTGTATCAACGTGAACAAGCTTTCCTGGTCAAAAGAGGCCAAGAAAGCCTGCTCTGTTTGAGCTATTGGCTACTCTGCGTAGATGGGAGCGCTTTGCCTGGCTCCATGGCCTGCCGAATCGTTTTCGCTAAACCGAATCCGCCATGATCGGCGATGGTTTGTGCGAGCTGGTTTTCCGCAATTCCAAAAGCAGACTCGGCGCTGCTATCGGTACCGCCACCCAGCCAACCGTCATCACTTGCTTCGCGAACCGACTTGAGCATCTCGCCGATCAGCAAAGCCTCGAACTGTCCGGCGGCGGTTGCGATCTTGGAATGCTTCGCGCTGGCCGTTGTCCCGTCGCTGGCCATGCCCGGCGAAAGTTGCAATTGAGAGATGTCCATTTTGGAAAAGTCCTGCTTCAAAACTACTGATTGATCAAAGCCTGGCCGGCCGCACCGACGGCTCTTTTCAAACGCTCTAGATAATTTCTAACTCGGCTTCCAGCGCCCCGGCCGCTTTCAGACCCTCCAGAATGGCGACAACATCACGCGTTGTCGAGCCAATTGCAGCGAGCGCACGCACCAGTTCCTCTACCGTGGCGCCATCCTTTAAGACCAGATTGCGCGACTTATCATCTTTCGCGTTCACGGTGGTTTCCGGCACCGTCGTCGACGGTGCGGACGAGAGCGCCCCAGCTGGGACCACGAGCGGTTTCGTTTGAATCGAAACGGTAAGGTTGCCATGCATAATGGCTACGGGTGCAATGTGCACATCTGCGCCTAGCACCACAGTGCCCGTCTTCTCGTTGATCACTACGCGCGCCTCGCGATCTGGTTCCACCAGCAAGCGTTCCAACTCCGCGACGAACTCTGTCGGGTTGGCTTTAAAATTTTCCGGCAATTTCACACTGACGAGCGCGGAGTTATCGGCGTGAGCGAGCGGCTCACTTCCGGGAAAGTGTTGATTTATCGCAGCACTGATCCGAGCCGAGGTCTCGAAGTCGGCTTCCTTCAACTGCAGCCGAATCACACTGCCGATGGGCACGGAGGGCGGGGCGCGCTCGATCGTCACGCCGTTCGGTATGCGTCCTGCCGTCGGATGATTCACCGTGGTGGAGTTTGTGCTGCGTCCGGCCACGAACCCGGCCGTGACCACCGGCCCCTGTACAGTGGCGTAAACCTGCCCATTCACGCCCCGCAATGTGCTGAGCACCAACAATCCGCCCTGTAAGTTGGTGGCATCGCCGATGGCCGCGACTGTGGCGTCCACCTGCGTCCCCGGCTGCCCGTAAGGCGGCAGAGTGGCGGTGACAAGTACTGCCGCCGTATTCTTGACGGTGATGGAACCCGGGGGCATGCTCACTCCCATCCTTTCCAGCAGATTGATCAAGCTCTGTGCCGAGAACTGGGTCTGCTGCCGGTCACCGGTTCCATTTAACCCCACGACCAAGCCGTAGCCAATTAACTGGTTCCCGCGTACGCCCTCAATCGCAACCAAATCCTTCAGGCGCGTTCCGTGTTCTACGGGAGCGCCTGCTGCGAGTGCGGACGACCTAGCCATCCAGCAGAGGGCCACGACCGCACAGGTGGTCCAACCGCCGACCAGACGCCAGCGTTGATTCGATTTCTTTTGCAACATCTTTTACTCCCTTACAAAAAACTCCGCGAAAGTCCGGCTAGAATGGCAGCAGCCCCAACATCAAGCGGTAAATAAAATTGGGACGGTGAATCGCATCGTTCACGACACCTTTGCCGTTGATGCGCAGTTCCATTTGCCCGATGCTGCCGGATTGTACTGTGTTGGCATTGGTCAGATCCGCCGGCCGAACGACGCCCCGGATGGTGACAATCTGGTTCTCAGAATTCACCAGAACGGTGCGGTGTCCTTCGATGACCAGATAGCCATTCGGAAGCACATCAGTGACGCGTGCTGTGACGGTTGTCGTCAAAGTGGTTTGGCGGGAGGTGGTGCCTTGTCCGTTCAGCGAAGTGGACGAGTTTACATTGGCGAGGTTAGCCAGTTTTCCGGCCGTAGGCAGCACGCCTGCCAGTGAAGTCACCGCCGCATTTGCGCTCGAAGCGCGTGAAGTTTTGGTAACTCCGGTGGAAACTGCGGATGCCTGTTCATTGACGACAATCGTCACGATATCGTCGATTGAACGCGCCCGATCATCAATCGCCAGATTCGACCAGACCGCCTCGCCCGAATAGAGCGAACCAGGGCTGGCGGCTTCGTTCGCCGCTGCGCGTTTATGCGCCTGCTCTACGAACTGATCGAGTGCCGACGGTTCTTCGAATTTCTTTAGGATCTTCTTGATCGCGGGCGGTGCGACCTGGCCGAACGCGGTCGGGGCTACCGAGCCGAATGTTGTGACTAAGAAAAATAGAGCGAAGAGTTTGGATTTCATAGAAGATTCCCACTGGCGGTTTCACTGCCCGCGAGTCCGGCGGAAGTTCCAGGTAAAACCTCGACCTTGCCGGCGGCCGTGATACGTGCTTTGAAAGTGCGGTTCGAACGCGGGTTGCGAACGACGATGACTTCGCCATAGCCTCCTGAGCCGAGCGCTTCGCCGGGCGCTTCAATCTGCGCTGAGCCTACGCCGGCGGACACTGCAACCGTGTCTCCACGCTCTACCGCTTTCGGTGTCTCGAAAAAGTTACCAAGCAGCGGTGCACCGTCGGCGAAATCCCGCCGGGCCACGAGTCCCGCCACTTGACTGGCGTCGCTTAAGACTTGATCGCGCACGGGCGGCCCGCTGTAAGATTCGGCACGCCAGCGGCCCGCTGTCAACTTTTCGCCCGCTCGGATCGCCCCTTGCGCCTTCAAATGCGTTTCGTTCACCCGCACACGGACGCTCACCCAGGTATCAAAGCGCCGAGCGGCGGTGTAAAGGACATAACCCTTCCAGACAACGGCATTTTCGGAATAGGCGCTTAGGCCGGAAAGCGGAAAGACTAACTCGCCCACCGGCGCGTCGGCTTTACTTTGCGTCACCACTTCAATTTGCGGCGTGTGGCCAGCGAGTGCTTTCTCCATGGCGCTGCGCACCGTCTCCAGCGTGAGGGGCGCAAGTGGCCAAGCTGCGCACACATTGGTTGTCAAACCGGGATCGGTCAGGTTATGCGCTCTTGCCAGGCGGCGGAGTTCATCCGGATGAAAGACGCGCGCCAAGCCGGGTACCGGCGCGTAGCTGACCTTCAGGTTGGGCGGCAATCCTACCAGCGCAGGGACGGCGGCTGCCAGATCGGAGCCCAGAATCCAATCCCCGGTAGGCGCAAAGCACGGGACGGCAGCCCATGCCTGGACCGCCGAAACCGCGCATAAAAGAACCGCCGGGATAGAAGACAGACGCTGCATGGAATTTCCGGCTATTGCGTCAGTTGATTGACTTGCTGATACATTTCATCAGCCGCCTTCACGACGCGCGAATTGGCTTCATACGCGCGCTGGCTCTGGATCAGATCGACAAACGCGCCGACAACATCAACATTTGATTGCTCGGTATACGCCTGTGCGAGCGTACCTAGGCCTTCCGGGCCACCGGGATTGGCAACTTGCGGATCACCAGAGGCGTCCGTGGGCAAATATAAGTTGTTCCCGATGCTGTTCAGTCCCCCTGGATTCTGGAAATTGGCGAGCTGAATTTGTCCCGCTTTTTGCGCGGCCGTCTGGCCGGCGAGGGTGTAGCTGACCGTTCCATCCTGGGCGATCGTGATGTTCTGCGCATTGGCGGGAATCGTGATTTGGGGCACCAGCGTATTGCCGTTGGGGTCCACCACATTGCCGTTCCGATCCAGCTGAAACGAACCGGCGCGCGTATAGGCGAGCGTCCCCGACGGTTGCTGAATTTGCAGAAATCCTTTGCCTTGAATGGCAACGTCCAGCGGATTGCCGGTCGCCGAAAAAGCGCCCTGCGAGAAGATGATTTCGTTCGAAGCCGCCCTTGTGCCGAGGCCCAGTTGTAAACCCGAGGGTACGGTGGTTTGTTGTCCGGCCGCTGCTCCAGGCTGCACCATACTTTGGTAAATCAGATCTTCAAATTGGGCACGCCGCATTTTGAAGCCCGCCGTATTGGCGTTCGCCAGATTATTGGCGATTGTGTCGACATTCAACTGTTGGGCCGTCATGCCGCTGGCAGCGCTGTTTAGTGCTCGAATCATAAAAGTCTTCTACTCCCTTTGTTTACTGTCCGGTCTTTGTCAAATCACAGTTCTGGCAAACGCTCAACGCAGGCATCAAGACCCTACTTTTGCCACTTCCTCGAGGGCCTGCCTGTTCATCTCGCCGCCAATCTTTACTGCCTTTTGCAACATTTCAAAATGCCGCAGCAGCATCACCATGCGGACGGCCGATTCAGATGATGAGGCGTTGGACGATTCCAGCTTTCCCTGGGCAACTTGCACGTTCGTGGCCGCTTGTGGCGCGACCTTTTGCGGATCGGGACTTTGGAACGTTGTTCCCGACGCTTTTTCGAGTAGGCTGGGATCGGCGAAATCAACTAATTGGAGTTGTCCTAAGGCCGCGCCGTTCTGCGAAACCGAGCCGTCGGCAGCTACCACCAGCGGTGAGTTCGGATCGAGTGTCAGCGATTGGCCGTCGGTCAGCCGCACCGCATAGCCTTCGGTTGTAACCAAATTGCCTTGCGGCGAAACTTGGAAGCTGCCGTTCCTTGTATAGAGGGGGCCGTTTGGCCCGTTCACTGCAAAAAATCCCCGGCCGGACAAGGCTAAGTCGGTTGGGTTTCCGGTGCTAGTCAGCGAGCCTTGTGCGAAATCAGTCCAATGTCGTTCCACGACCGGAGAATCGCCGACAGCGGGATCAGGGTTGTTCAAGGCGTCGCTTGAAAGATATGTGCCGTAAAATTCACGATCAGCTTTATAGCCGCTGGTCGAGGTGTTCGCCAGATTGTTGGCTAGCAGGTCGAGCGAATCCATGCGCGCTTGCAAGCCACTGGCAGCGGCGGCGGTGAGTGGGTCCATAATCTTGATCTCACTCAATGCATGCCAAAGGCCAACCTAAATAATTCGAAAAAGCCTAGAATCTGTGCCAACTTTTGCGATACCGCTGAAACGGCCTTTGTGCACCGCGTTCTTTAGCGTCAAAGTTTTGACGATTCAGCATGTGCCGCCGGCTGTTTTCTGACGGTTTTGTCTGCCTCGTGCATTCCCTCCGCCAGACCTCCGCCCGTATCGTGTTGAAAATGAGGCACCGCGCCTAGTCCGCACAGTTCGGCCCTCATTTTGCAATCCTCCAGCACGTGATCTCGCCCTCCTCTCTTAGCGACTTCGGTTGGCTTTCTACCACGCCGCCGAGCGTCAATCCGAATGCCAGTCCGAGCACTGCCACAATGGGGACCGACACTAATGCGTCTCCCAAGTCTTTAGATTCATTTCAGAACTTGCTCGCACAAGCTGTCTCTCCGGTCTCGGTGCCGCAGACACTATCTGCAACCTCGGGGATGGCCTGGTCGAACGCTTTTTTCCCGACCAGCGGTGAATCGTCGCTTGCCGACAATACGAATGCAGACATACAGGGCGAGCGCACGGACGCGGCTACAAAAGTAAGTAGCGATCGGGAGGATCGGGCGAGTGACAGGCAGGCTAGCCGCACGCTCTCTCAACGAGGAACGGCAAAAGCAAACTCTTCGAGCCATGCGGCGCCAGCGGACGTGCTTCATGCAAACGGCAGCGGATCGGCGGCGAAAGGCGTGCTCAATATTCTTCCCGATCAAGCAACATCCACTCAAGATTCTCTGGCGTCCGCGTCTTCCAATCCCGCGGATGCCAATGCTAAGAAGTCCACTTTGACAGGCGGACCGCTGCCGCCGAATCTCCTGCCCGGTGCCGCTGTGACTGCCTTAGGAGGGATGAAAGCCTTGGCCGGCAGTGCCTTCGCTTTGCACATTACCCCCGCAGCTAGCCAGAACAACTTAAACGCAAGCAATGCAACTCCCGCAAATGGGAGTGCCAGCCCCACCTCTGCCAGTTCCTTTGTACCGGACGCCACAGCTGCGGTTGGTGGTGGTACCATGAGCCCGCTTTCCCCCGGGACGAACGCTTTGCCCGCAAGTGCGGCCCAGTCTCAATCTCCGCTCGCGATGTTCAATGGAGTCAATCCTCCCTCCGGCCAGTCTGTTCCTTGGTCGGCCCCGCAGCCGTCGGCGTCCAGCAGCAGTTCAACATTACCGGATGAGCCCGCGGCGACCACTGCGGAGGTTGGCGAAGTAGCGGCGGAAGATCAAACCGGTAGTCCCCAACCTGTGCGCTCATTGCAGTTGCAGTTGGCGGGCGAAGGCGCCAGCCGGGTGGACGTTCGTTTAGTGGAACACGCAGGCGGGCTCTCGGTGAGCGTCCGCGCCTCGGACAGTACTTTGACGCGTGGCCTGCAGGAAAATCTGCCCGAACTGAGCGCACGCCTTGCGGACGACAAATACCAGACTCACACGTTCTTGCCTCCGGCCGACGCTTCACATAACGGCTCCTCCTCTGGTTCGTCCGACCAGCCCTCAGGACAATCCCAGGAACAGGGCAGCCGTTCTTTTTCGCAGGGCGGTTCGAATTCCGGCGGCCATGCGAACAGCGGCCAATCAAACAGCCAAGGCGGCCAACAGAACGGAGAGCAAGATCCGTCTGCTGCCTGGTGGCGTCAGTTCACCACGCTCGGCGGCGCGTCGGCAAACACTTCCAGCTCCGTTCAAGATTCACAAGCAGCTCCGGCTGCAAATCCGGCAACAAATTCATGACAAATTCCAAGTCAGTTTTCATAGGGAGAATCACTCAATGGCATCCATAGGAACAACGCTTCCGTCAACGACGGCCGCGTCCACCACCACCGCAGCCGCCGCCAGCAGCGCGAGCGGCTCGAATTCACTCGCGAGCCAGCAGACCTTTCTGCAATTGCTCGTGGCCCAATTGCAGAATCAGGATCCGACCCAGCCTGTCCAGGGCACCGAGTTCGTGACCCAACTCGCGACATTCAGCGATGTAGAACAGAACCTTGCTGTCCGGCAGGATGTCGACGCCATCAGCAATAAATTCCTCGGCAGCGTGCCGTCGGGCGGCACCGTGGCGGCCACTGACAACAGTGGGACAACCTCCACCAGCGGAACAACCGCTACGAATACCACTTCTGGTGGTTAGCCCCTCTAGGGGGAAGTCAGGTTCATCCGACCTGCACCTTCCCCTTACGCGGCTGCATTTTTTACCAAGTTCAAAGAACCAGGAAGGGAATCTAAATCAGTTTATGTCTAGTGTCTTCTCCATCGCACTATCTTCGTTACAAGCCGAGTCGGAGGCGATCAACACCACCGGCAACAATTTGGCGAACATGAATACGGACGGCTTCAAGGGCAGCGACGTCGATTTTAAAGATCTATTCAGTCAGTACATCGGCGACGCGAGCAACTACCAGACCGGCTTGGGCGTGAGCCTGCCCGTGAATAACCAGTTGTTCACACAAGGCGCCATCCAAAGCAGCACCGCGCCGCTTTCGACTGCGATTCAGGGCAATGGCTTCTTTGTCGTTAATAGCCCGAGCAACCAGCAGTTGTTTACGCGCGACGGCAACTTTACGCAAAATGCTGCCGGTGTTCTGCAAACGCAAACCGGCGAAAATGTGCAAGGCTGGACGGCGGCCGCCAACGGCACCATCAGCACGTCCGGCGCCACCGGGAACATTGTGTTGCCGGCGGGCACCACACTGGCTCCGCAAGCCACGCAAAACTTTTCGATTGACGCGAATTTGAGTGCCACCGCTGTGGCGTCAACTTCCACTGGCACTTTTTCCGCACCGATGCAGGTGGTGGATTCCCTCGGCAATACGCATGAACTGGCGATCACCTTCACACGCAGCGCCGCTTCTCCCAATACCTGGAGTTACGATGTAACAATTCCGGGTGGTGATCTAACGGGTGGAACCGTCGGCACGCAACAGTCGGTGCTGGCAGCGCCCGGCACGGTTACGTTTAATTCTGACGGCACGCTGAGCAACGCCGGTGGCACCGCGCCGGTTGCTGTCAATATCAACGGCCTTGCCGACGGCGCGGCGAATATGAGCATCAACTGGAATCAATTTGATTCGAACGGCAATGGCCTCCTGACCCAATACGCTCAGACCTCCAACCTCGGCTCCTCGACGCAAGACGGCAGTCAAGCCGCTCAGTTAAACTCGGTCGCTATTCAAACCGGCGGTCAAGTGGTGGCGATTTATTCGAACGGCCAGCAAAAAGTGGAGGCGCAACTGGCGATGGCCAATATCCAGAATCCAACCTCGCTTGAAAATGTCGGCGACAATAACTTCGCCGTCTCCACCAATACTGCGACTCCAGCCATTGGCGCACCCCAGAGTGGCGGTCGCGGCCAGATTCTCGGCGGCTCTCTCGAAAGTTCGAATGTTGATATGGCAACGCAATTCACGAACTTGATCGTCTATCAAAGCGCCTATCAAGCGAGTTCGCGCGTTATCTCAACGGCGAACAACATGGATCAAGATCTCATGCAACTCATTCACTAGAAAGACTCTAAAATGCTGTCCCCGGCTCTCGCTGTTTTTTTCGTTCTGTCGCTGCTCTTCGGGCTCTTGTGGCTGGCACGCCGCAAGGGCCTGGCAGCGCTCTCGCTGCGCTTGGTCGCGCCCAGTGCTGGGCGCGCTACCAAACAAATGCGCGTCGTCGAACGCGTTCCCCTCACCGGTCAACACTCTTTGCATTTGGTGGCCTGCGCCGGTCGTTTGTTGGTCGTAGCGGTTTCGCCCGGCGGTTGCAGCACGTTGGCTGATCTGACCGAATCCTCTTCCGATGCTCATTCCGCTGCGGGCGGGGCGCACTGATGCTACGTTTGCTCACTTCGCTTATTCTCTTCGCGGGCGTTTCGCGGGCGGCCGCCCCAACCGGTCCGCTGGATGCGCTTGGCATCACGGTTGGCTTGTCCGGGCATGGCATCGGTCTTTCCGCACCGCTACAAATCGCTCTTGGGCTCACACTTCTCAGCATGCTACCCGCCGTCATGGTTTGTATCACGCCGTTCTTGCGTATCTCCATCGTGCTGCATTTTCTGCGGCAGGCACTCGGCACCCAGACCGCTCCCTCCAACCAAGTTCTGGCAGGGCTGGCTCTCTTTCTTTCGATTCTCATCGTCCAACCGGTTTTCTCGGAAATGTATACCCATGCCTGGGAACCGCTCGAAAAAGGAGAGATCAACGCGGCGCAAGCCTTTGATCAAGGTTCCGCCCCTCTGCGCACATTCCTACTGCGCTTTGCGCGCGAGCGCGACATTCAGCTTTTTCTAGAGATCGGACATGAGCCCGCGCCCCGCCATTCTTCGGATTTAACCCTCAAAGTCCTAATCCCTGCCTATATCCTCTCAGAGCTGAAAGCCGGCTTTCAGATCGGCGCTGTTTTGTTTCTGCCCTTCCTGGTCATCGATATTGCCGTTGCTTCCGTGACGCTATCAATCGGCATGATGCAGTTACCGCCGGCCATGGTCTCGGCGCCCTTCAAAATTCTTCTCTTTGTATTGGTGGACGGCTGGAACCTGGTCATCGGCTCGTTGATGAAGACATTTCTCGGCTCTTAGCCCGTCGCAGCAGCGAATTAGGTTTCGATTGCTGCTGCAGCACTCTACCTAATCTGCCGATGGACTAGGTAGGTCTTCCACTTTAGATACGGAGTTACAAATGACACCTCAAATGGCTATGCATGTCGTGAGCGACGCCCTGTTAGCGGCATTTTTTATCTGTGCCCCGCTGCTCATTATTTCTTTCGTGCTCGGCATCGTAATCAACGTGATCCAGATTGCCACCTCTCTCCAGGATCAAGTTTTTAGCACTGTCCCTCGACTTACTGCTTGTCTCGCCGGCTTCCTGTTTTTGATGCCTTGGATGCTGAACCGCGCCACCGGTTACGCCTTGTCTGTCATGCGCGACCTCTCGAAATTTGCGCACTAACCAGGCAGCCGCCAGATGCCGCCACCCCTCAGTATTCCAGCGGGACTCCCGCTCGCCTTCGGACTCGTCTTGGCGCGTGTGGCGGGCGTGTTCTTCTTTCTTCCACTGCCCGTGCGCGACGCCACCCCGGCGCTGGCCCGCGCCGCTTTTGCCATGGCTGCGGCGCTCGCCCTTTTCCCCTATTGGCCAGAGGTTGATGTGCGGGTTGTGACAACCGGCCTGTTCGCCGTCTGGCTCGCCGGTGAAGCAGCGTTCGGCTTGGCGGCCGGTTTGCTGGTAGGCTTCTTGGCGGAAGCTCTGACCTTGAGCGCACAACTGATAGGACTGCAAGCAGGTTACGGCTATGCCTCGGTAGTCGATCCGACAACGCAAGCCGATTCCGATGTATTGCAAGTAGTCGCCCGTCTCAGCGGTGGTTTGCTGTTCTTTGCCTTTGGCCTGGATCATCAAATCCTGCGCGCGCTGGCGTTGAGTTTGCAACTCCACCCGCCGGGTCACTTCATGTTGACGCGCGCACTCGTCACCACTGTCGTTGGATTAGGCGCGAATGTGTTTGCGCTCGCGTTGCGGCTGGCTTTTCCCGTCCTGGGTCTCCTTTTATTGTGTGAAATCGCTCTGGCACTCGTGGGCCGTCTCAGCAGTTCTCTGCAATTGGGGCACAGTTCAGCGCCGCTCAAAATGCTTCTCAGTCTTGGAGCGCTGGCTGCTTTACTTAAGATCATTCCCGGCCTCTATTTGCAATACGCCGAGCAGGTTTTGTCCGTCTTGCGGCAGAGGTAACGGCGGAGTATGGCGGGCGAGAAAACAGAAAAACCGACACCGCAGCGCCTGAAGAAGGCGCGTGACGATGGTCAATTTTTATCTTCGCGCGGGGCTCTGAGCGCCGTGCAATTCCTGATATTTGTTACGTTGATTGGCAGCATTCTGCCCGCTTGGAGCGAACGCCTCAGCCACGCGTTGGTGCGTTTATACCAAACGTCCCTGACCGGCGATATCAGCCCGCTCGCGTGGCCGGTGCTGTTGCAGAACTTATTCCTCGAAACCCTTACACCTCTTTTGGCTATGGGCGCCGCGCTCTTTTTTGCTACGTTGGCCGCTCAACTGGCGGTGACGCGCCTAGGCTTTAGCCTGGGACGGCTAGCGCCCAACATCGAACGTCTGAACCCGCTCTCCCGCTTGAAAGACCTGCCCGGACAGAACCTGAAAGCCGTCGGCGAAGCCATAGCGTTGATTGTCCTGCTCGGTCTTTTTCTGAAATCATTTCTCTCCGACCACGCCGAGGCCTTGCTGCGCCTGCCGTTGGGCAGCGTGCGTGCCGCTGCCGCACAAATAGGTGATGCGGTCGATAGCCTGTTGTGGAAAGCGGCCGCGCTATTCATTCTGTTCGGTGCCTTCGATCTGTTCCAGAACTATCGCAAACAGATGAAAGGCCTCAAGATGACCAAGCACGAAATCAAGCAGGAGAACAAAGGCAACGAAGGCGATCCGCACATAAAACAACGCATTCGTAAACTCCGGCGCGACCTGCTGCGGCGTCGCATGATGCAGCAGGTTCCCAAAGCCACCGCCGTCATTGTCAATCCCACCCACTTCGCCGTCGCCATCCGCTTTGACAGTGAAACCATGGCCTCCCCCATCGTGGTGGCAAAGGGTAAGAATTGGCTGGCTCTCCGCATTCGCCAAGTTGCCGTCGAAAACGAAGTGCCGATTGTAGAAAATCCGCCCCTCGCGCGTGCTCTCTACGGCGCTGTCGAGGTCGGCAGCGCTATATCCCCCGAGTTCTATAAGGCTATTGCTGAAATCCTAGCCTATGTTTACCGACTGATGGGCCGTAAATTGCCTTAGGAAAAGGAAACACAAGCGTCCCCGATGTCCACCCAACCCCAAGCCCTGGCCGGCGCCAAAAAGTTCTCGCTACCTGATCTGGGCGATATGGCCGTACCCATTGCGGTGCTTGCCATTGTCATTGCCTTGATCACGCCCATGCCTGCCGTGCTGCTCGATCTCTTGATCGTCGTCGACATCATGATGTCCGTCATCGTGATGATGGTCACGATGTACATTCTCAAGCCGGTCGAATTTAATGTCTTCCCAACCGCTCTCCTTTTGCTGACCCTATTCCGCTTGGCTCTGAACGTGAGTTCGGCGCGCCTAATCCTGCTCAACGGCAACAGCGGCACGGCTGCGGCGGGCAGCGTCATTGAGGCTTTCGGCAACTTCGTCGTCGGCGGCAATTATGTGATTGGCGCCGTCATTTTTCTGATTCTCATTGCCATTCAATACGTCGTCATCAATCACGGCGCCGTGCGTATTTCCGAAGTGTCGGCGCGCTTTACCTTGGACGCGATGCCCGGTAAGCAAATGTCGATTGATGCCGAGATGAACGCCGGACTGATTGATGAAAACCAGGCTCGCCTACGTCGCAAACAATTAGCCGCCGAAGCCGAGTTCTACGGTTCCATGGACGGTGCCTCGCGTTTCACGCAGCGCGATGCCATTGCCAGTATTCTGATCACCTCCATCAACATCATTGCTGGCTTTCTCATCGGCGTTCTGCAGCACGGAATGGAACTGAAGCGTGCGCTGCAAACTTATACCGTCCTCACCATCGGCGATGGTCTGGTCACTGTTATACCGGCACTGATGATTTCTGTTTCGGGCGGCTTGATTGTGACTCGCGCCAATTCCGACGTGCGCGTCGGTGAAGAATTCAAGCGCCAATTGTTCGGCAAGCCGGAGCCGATGATGCTGTCGGCCGGTGTACTCATAGTGCTCTCTGCCTTTCCTGGACTGCCTACGATCCCGTTTCTGCTGCTCGGTGGTGGACTGGGCGCGGCCGGTTGGGCTAAGCGTAAAAAGATTGACGCTACTGTCAATATTCAGGCGGAAAACGCAGCTCCCGGCACACCGGCAGCCGCTCCTAAAGAAGATCTCGAAGCCCTCCTGCGGGTGGAACCGTTGGCGATCGAAGTCGGTCTGGGTTTAGCCGGATTAGTGGCGGGCGGCAAAACCTCGCCGCTGTTGAAACGCATTGCTGCCATCCGCCGCCAGTTTGTCTCAACCCTCGGCTATATGCTGCCGCCAGTGCGTGTTACCGACAATCTGGGACTGAAAGCGCGTGAATATCTGATCCTTCTGAAGGGCAGTGAAATTGGCCGCTATGAACTCCTGCCGGGCTGTGAATTGGCTATTCCGACCAATAAAGCCGACAAAAACTTTCCCGGGGAAGCAACCCGCGAGCCTGCCTTCGGGTTGCCTGCCTTGTGGGTACCCGCAGATAAGGTCGATGCCGCCCGCTTGGCTGGTTATTCGGTGGTCGACGCCGTCAACGTGATGGGAACACAACTGTCTGAATTGGTCCGGCTTTATTCGGGCGAATTGTTCTCCCGCCAGGACGCAAAAACGTTCTGCGATCGGGTCGCGCAAGAAAATCCTAAACTGCTGGAGGATTTGGTCCCCAAACTGCTCTCATTAGGGTCGATACAGAAAGTGCTGCAGAATTTGCTACGTGAACGCGTTTCAATTCGGGATGGTGTTTCCATTTTGGAAGCCTTGAGCGAGGCTGCCGGTACGGCCCGTAACCCCGTACTCTTGACGGAATATACGCGGCAGGCGATTCGCCGTCAGGTGGTAAAGCCTTATCTCAATCCAAAGGGCGAGTTGCCAGCCTATTTCCTTGAGTCCTCCGTGGAGCAAACCATCGAATCCGCTGTGCAACATAGCGAACAAAACAGCATCCTTGCTTTGTCGCCGCAAGTGGTACGCGAAGTGCTCACACGCTTAGAGCGCAAAATCGAACGCCGCGAGGTGCCCGTTGTCATAGTCACCTCTTCCGGAGCGCGCTACTTCCTCCGGCAGATGGTCGAAGCTCAGATGCCAAACCTTTTCCCGGTTTCTCATAACGAAGTGCCTGCGGGCGTCAAAATTCTGTCACTAGGAACTATATAAATGCGAATCAAATCTTACTTTTCCGACTCAGTGGAAGAAGCCATGGACAAAGCCCGCCGAGAACTCGGGCCGGAAGCGATGCTTATGAATTCGAAGAAGACGGAGATGGAACTTCGTTCGCTGGGTGCCTACGAGATTGTCTTCGCGGTGCCTCCCGAGGCCGAGCGAACGTCTGAAATCCAGCCAGTGAGCGCGAAATCCCCAGCCGCAAACAGCGCCGCTCAGGAAGCGCGCAGCGGCTCGAACGATCTGGTTCGCGAACTGGCTGAGTTGCGCAAGCAGATAGAGACGGTGAAGCGCTCGGTAGACCGCCGTCCCGCCGCTCCTCTGAGCGCAGGTGCCACGTTGAGCGCCGATGGAAACGAAATCGTAGCGCGCCTCACCGGCGTCGATCTGTCGGAGGACTTAGCCGCCGAATTAGCCAAGGCGATTGAAAGCCGCATGGCTCGCAGCGGCGCGGGCACGTCGCTTGAAGCCGCCTTACGCGCCGAGTGTGAACAGCGTCTGCGCTTTGCCCCCTCTCTCGGCGTCTCCGTTGCCGATCCGCGCGCCGTGATCTTCGTAGGGCCTGCCGGATCGGGCAAAACAACGACCTTGGTCAAACTGGCGTTGCGCTATGGCCTGCGCGGCCGTCTGCCCTTGCAACTTCTATCTCTCGATACCTTGCGCATCGGCGGCTGGGAGCAACTTGCCAGTTATGCCCGCATTGCCGGTATTCCTTGTCAGGCGCTGCATACCCCCGCCTCACTCAATCAGGCATTTGCCGAATTCGGCGGCAAGAAAATGTTGTTGATCGATACGCCTGGGTTCTCCTCCGGCGATCAAGTACAGTTGCGTAGTCTGGCCAATGGACTCGCGGCTCATCGCGAATCGGTGGAAGT
>PMQB01000368.1 GCA_003169195.1 Bryobacterales bacterium | reverse complement strand
GGTGGCACGATCTCAGTGTGTCCGTGGCGTTAGACGTGTGAATGAGATGCGAAATTTCCAGACGTCGAGGTACAGGTGCGGCGTCATGGGATGAATCTTGGATAGGTCCTGGCTTGTCGCCAAAGGTAGTGCTATCCGAGAAGTTTGTGGGCGATTTACGGGGCATCCGGAAGCTTGCTTTCCCCGGCCGTCCCCGACCCACCCTTTGAAGAAGCTGTTCCGTGCAGCCGCGGAAGGGAGTGGATCACAAGACGGTCGTACATTATCTCAGTCCACCACCACGCGCCAAAAGAGAAAACGGTGAGAGTTGCCGCACGGCCAAAGTTGGTAGCTAAAAGTCTTCACGCCTCGCCTTGTAAATTACAACGACTCCGATAATAGCTATCAAGATGACCGTGAATTGTGCTAGCAGGGGATTGGATTTCATTGTTTATTATTTGTGAAGGCGTCACGGGGGGCGTTCTCGCTGCTATGCATCCAGTTGTCCCGGTGAGTGGCACCGTCGTATGACTCTGCGCAATCCTTTAGCTACTCACGGTATTTCCGTGATAGAGCCAACTTCCCCCGAGTTCACAACGGAGGCCCAGAAGTTTCTAGCACCCTCTGTCTTCGCAAAAGTAGCAGCTTATCTATCTGCGGGAGCAATTCTCATCAACAACACCGTCCAATACATTTGGGGATTTACCGTTATATACAGCTATCCGAATTGGTATTCTGCATCCGGGCGACCGCACTCCATATGGCTCAACCCATCAGCCGGCATTCCTAGTCTGCCAAAGAGTCGCATGCTGCCGCCGGGACGGGAGCTATCTCATCACACCTATCCGGGACATCCTCGCAACTCGGGATGGTGACGGAAACGTGATTCATACGCCGGCGTTTAGCGCCGATACCTCATCTTCTGGAGTCCACCTAACATCCTCTGTTGCGTTGGACGAAATCCTTTCTGACTATGCAGCAACACAGGCTCAAGAGTCGGTGACGATGTTGCTAGACTCAGTGATTTTTGAAGACGGAACGATAATTGGCCCTGATTCCAAAGGCCGCCAACAGGAGCTAAACGACCGTATTCGGGCTGATTGCGATCTGGTCGGCGAGTTAGCACTACTCAGTGGCGATGACCTGAAGCAACGGTTGATTTATCACGCGGGATCGCAGCGAAAAGGCAGGTATCACGAAAGGATGACGGAGGCGTCGGCGATATTGCTTGACGTTCTGAATAACACCGATGAGTCTCGATTCCGCGCAGAACTAGATGCGGTGCGATNNGTGCCGGCTTTCTCTGGCTCGAGGCATCACTTTTCGTGACGAACGTTGGTGTAGATTACGCGTTAGAAGTCCGCGCGGAGTGTTTCTCATTTCGGCTCAATGATTTTTATGAAGGGGATTTCTCCGCTGGGACCCGGAAGTTAATCTAGCGCAACTGTTGTCGACTCCTACTGGATTTGTCGGGCTAACAAAGAGTCGCGGTGCACTTGGCACTCTTGTGATCTTTTGATTCGCAAGCAAACCAGACTGGGAGTTTAGAGATTCCCAGCAATGATGATCGAAGATGGTTTGCGCAGAAGATTGCGGCCGACGAACTGGGCAACACAGCGGTACTTGAAAATTCTTGCAGATCCAGAAGAATTGCAATCATTAGTTTGGCTGGACAATTGACGGCGACTGTCGATCTTGAGTTCCCAGTACAAGACGTTACGCTCATTAGTGGGACGGTCTTCGTGCTTGCTCAGATGATGTCATGAAGATGCCTGAAAACAATGTGATGGCGAGTCTTGGCGCGGGCGGGCAAGTGGCATCTAGCGTCGATTGGGGGGGCGCCACGCTGGCGGCGGCTGATGCCGTCTCACTGCAACTAGTCGTCATAGACGCTACAACAAACACCGCCAGTCGGCGCGCTGTGGTGTCTCCAGAGACTCAAACAGCCATTCAAGCAAATCTATTGTCAACAACGTCAAGCAGTACGTCTCTCCTATTTTCGAGGGTGGCCGCGGACAGAGCCGGTCTGCTCTACATTGCGTTGTCGCCTTGGCCGGACGATGCCGCAAAGATCATTGCATTCGATGCGCTTGGGCATGTTGCTCGATCGATACGCCTGAACCTGCCGGAGTTTCCGACGGTGCCGAAGTCCACCCTTGATCCAAGAGCGCCTATCAATATGCATCTGGTTCCATCTGTGCTTGCTATTGGTGAGAAGGGCGAGGAGTTGTTTATGTATTCTCAGCCTCAGACTTGCTCTTGACGAGGATTCTGGGTCCAAAAGCGCCACGAGCAAGTCTGCCTTTGAAATGAGGTTCTCCTCCACTGTAAAGAGTCTATGCTGGCAGTCGATTCTCAACGGGAGAGTTGGAAACTACAAGCGAGAGTTATGGGCTGCGCTGGCTTGCAGTAAGGTGGCGTTCACCAGCGCTTCCATCCGAACGTAACTGGCTTCCATTCCATGCTCCATGCCGGTGGAGAGCATGGCGGCGCGCGTTTTGCTGTCGGGAAGAGTCATTCGGATGGTCATCAGGGTGCCGGCACCGTCTGGCTGAAACGTCGTTTCCACATGGTTGTCGGGCGTTGGGTCGGGCAGGTGCATGCGCTCGATATGAACGATTCGGCTGTACGGCTCCAAGGCTACGTACTCTCCTGTGATATGGAAGGCGCCACCTTTCCCGTTGGTCCACTCATAGCGCATCTTGCCGCCGGGTTGCGCGTCGTTGATGCACACGGGCATGGTCCAACCGTCGGGACCGAGCAGCCACTGTTGGATGAGCGCCGGTTCTGTGTGTGCACGGTACACCGTTTCTGGAGGAGCGGCGAAGTGCCTTGTCACGCCGATATGGGTATCGCCTTCGGTGGTAAGAGTTAGTTTGTTCATTGCGTTTTTTTTCCTTTCTGTGGTTGCATGGCGGCGAGCACGTCGTCAAGCCGCTGGTAATTTCGTTCCAAAGCTTGTCTCAACGTGGCTAGCCATTGCTCTGTTTCCTCGACACCGCGTTTGGCCAGGCGACGCGGGCGTTTGGTACCGTCTATTCGGCTCTCGACCAGCCCGGCTGCTTCTAGCACCTTGAGGTGTTGAGAGATGGCAGGTTGGGTCATTTTGAATGGCTCCGCCAGTTCCATGACCGTGGCCTCGCCTTGCGCCAAGCGGGCGAGAATTGCTCGGCGTGTTGGGTCGGCTAAGGCAGAAAAGGAGGAGTTGAGGTTGGTCATGCAGGGATCGCTATATAAATTTAAGCTTATATAAGACTTTACTTATAGTCAAGCACAAAAATCGACGATACCTGGGGATCCGGAAACTTTTGACTGGGGCCTTAATCAGGGCGATGAAGCTGGCGGACGATGAGAAGCGGCCCCCCGTTACTGCACTGCGAGGAGCGAAGTTTAGGCGCAGTTGTGGGGTTGGCGCGGGAAGCGCGCGGTCCAGAGACGCTGTCTAAACGATTATTCCGCTGGATGCGTATACCAGGCGGAGTGGGCCGAAAAGACTAAGCACGACAGACACTGCGTGGTGGTCCACTGAAACATGCAGGAAGGGCAAATGCCGCCGGTGTCGAAAGTATTCCAGTGATGTTTGCAGACACATTGCCAGCGGCTTTCGGGTTTAGGTGACCAATCACAATGGGGGCAGCGAATGCGCGGGTCGGCTGGGCTTTGGGCGTTGTCGTCAAAAACTTCCTGGTTTTGATCGGGCTCAACCACAGTAGTAGGCAAAGTCGTAGGTAGACCGTACTTGCTTTTGCGTGCTGTGCTCATATCCCTAAAGTACTAAAGTTGAATGAAACGATGCCTGCTGGACGAATTTTGGTGGTGGAAGACGAAGAGAAGCTGCGACGCGTGGTGGAGTTGCATCTGGAATCGCAGGGATACGAAGTGGAGGGTGCGGCGAGTGCGGAGCAGGGCGTGCCGTTAGCCGCGCCGGTAGATCTGGTGATCACCGATTTTCGGCTGCCGGGCATGGACGGCATCCAGCTGATTAAGCAATTGCAGAGCCGTGGCGTGGCGGCTGCGGTGGTTGTGATGACGGCGCATGGGTCAGTGGAAACCGCGGTGGAAGCGATGAAGTTGGGTGCGGCAGATTTTCTGCAGAAGCCGTTTTCGCTGGATCATCTTTCTACGGTTGTCGAAAAAGTGATGGCCGTGCAGGCGATGCGGAATGAGAACCGGCGCATGCGCGACGAGCTGGACGGGCGTTATCAGTTCGACAACATCATTGGACGAAGCGCGGCGATGCGGGACATTTTTCAGACTGTGGAGCGCGTGGCGCCGACGCGTGCCACGGTGCTGCTGGCAGGGGAAAGTGGTGTGGGTAAGGACATGATTGCACGGGCGATTCATCATCATTCGCCGCGCAGCCGGCATGCGTTTGTGAAGATTAACTGCACGGCTCTGCCGGAAAATTTGATGGAGAGCGAACTCTTTGGCTATGAGAAGGGTGCGTTTACCGGGGCGAGTGTGAGTAAGCCGGGCAAGTTTGAACAGGCTGACCAAGGCACGGCGTTTCTGGATGAAATTGGCGATGTGCCGGGAAACATTCAGGTGAAGCTTTTGCGAATTTTGCAGGAGAGGCAGTTTGAACGGCTGGGTTCGAACTTGACTCGCAATGTAGATGTGCGGGTGATTGCGGCGACGAATGTGGATTTGCGCGCGGCGTTAGAAGAAGGTCGATTTCGCGAAGATCTTTACTATCGCTTGAATGTTGTGCCGATTAATATTCCGCCGTTGCGGCAGAGACGCGAGGACATTCCGTTTTTGGCGTTGCACTTCGTGCAGAAGCTGAGTAAGGATTTGGGATCGAGAGCGAAGGACATTAGTCCGGCGGCGGTGGACCGGCTATTGGAATATTCGTGGCCGGGGAATGTGCGCGAGTTAGAGAACACGATTGAGCGGAGTCTGGTGTTGGCGTCGGGAGAGATGCTGCAGGCGGCGGACATGCGAATTGAAGCGGCGCGGAGCGCGAATTCGGCAGCGGCGGCGCAATCGCAGAATGCACCGTTATTGCCGGAAGGTGAGACGTTGGAGCACTGGGAACAGATGATGATCAAGGAAGCGATGCGGCGAGCCAATGGCAATAAGAGTCAAGCCGCACGGATGTTGGGTTTGACGCGGAACGCGCTCCGCTACCGGCTCTCACAAATGGGGATGGACGCGGGCACGGAGGCGGCGGGAGAGTGACGGCTCGTCGTGGGCCGCCCATCTTACCTCTTCGACAAGCGCGGCTCATCCAACGAGGGCGAGTTTCGCCAAAGCTGTAATATCTCCGCCGGCAGCCTCTTTGATGATTTGATCGAGACTGGGCTGTGCGGGGGGCGCACTGGCTTTCGTCGCGGCTAAGTGCTGTTGAGTCTCTTGGCTCAATTGAACAGTGTCTTCGTTGGAAGTTGTCCCTTTTGAGGGAGACGGAACGTTGTGCACTGTTGGATATGTGGGCGCTATGGCACCCGCTGATGTGGATGATAAGTTGCTGATCATCTTTCGCGTCTCCTTCCACTTGGCATATCGTCCCTGTGGGGAGGGTGTTTAAGAAAAGTGAGGGCGAAATGAAAAGAAAAAAAGTCGGATAAATTTCGATAAGTCTGGCTTAGCGTGACTGAGCTAGAGGTAATAAGTGCCTTCACCAATTAATTCAGCGGGTCCGGTGAGATATACGCTGTCGTCCCAGCGCAGAGTGAGATTGCCGGCGGGTGTTCTGATTTCGACGGGCGTTTCAACCGCACCTCGAAGGATTGCCGAGGCAGCGGCACCGGTGGAGCCCGTGCCGGAACTGCGCGTTTCGCCAGCGCCGCGTTCGTAGAAGACGGCTTCGACGGTGTGACGGTCGAGCACTTTGACGAATGACACGTTTGAGCGCTTGGGGAAGCGCGGGTGGGCTTCAGCTTCAGCGGCGGGGATGCGCCAATCGGCGGGAAGGTTGTCGACAAAGATGGCGCACTGCGGATTGCCGACGTTGAGGATGGTGGCATCCCAATCGCGACCGGCGAGATGCAAGGTGGTTCTCAATTCTTCAGTGTGCGGCGTGCCCATGTTCATCTCAAACAGGAAACGATGTTCGTGTTGTGAGATGAGGCGGAGCGATTTGGGACCGGCGGCGGTGGTGATGAGGACGGTGGGCGGGGCCGCTGCGCCTTTGAGTAAAGCGAAGGCGGCGGCGCAGCGAGTGCCATTCCCAGAGATTTCGGCTTCGCTGCCATCGGAATTGAAGAGGCGCGTACGCAGGCCGCCTAGTTCGCGCCATACGAGCATCCAGCCATCGGCGCCGATGCCGGTCGTGCGGGCGCAAATGCGACGGGCTATGTCGGGCCAGCCGGTTTCGGGTGCCTGATCGGCCCAGCTGATGATGAAGTCGTTTTCGTCGCCGTGCAATTTGGTGAAGGAAAGAATGTTCATGGGTTGCGTTTGAAGATTTCTAAATCGGGCGAGTCTTTTGTTTTGATTTCTAGAACCATGCTATAGGGCGATGGCTGGTGATTGAGGATCGCGTTGGAGACGATGTCGCCATGTAAGGCGATGGCCCATTTCATGGGATGGTAGGCGCTGGTGGCGGTGACGGCGGGCAGGAAGTAGGGAATGGTGCCATCGTGCATAGACTCGCGAAGTGGAAGTTGGAGTTGGCAGAAGATGCCGGCGATGTCGCCGAAGTGCATGAGGATGCCATCGCCGGGATGGTAGTTGGCTTTGAGGAATTGCGCGGCGGCGTTCGTCCAGGCGCGGCGAGAGAGGGAGTTGTGATTGGACTCTTGCCAGCAGATCCATTGATAGGGAGACAGATGCTCATGATCGAACCATGGAGCGATGGCTAAGAGTGGGACAGCCAGAGCTAGCAACTGACGGCGCTGCGGTAAGAGATCTGTCAAAGCACCGGCAGCAAATGCAGCGAAGACGAATACGGCGATGCCATAGCGGGTGTTGTAGTAGCTGAACGGCCACAGCGTTGGAACATGGATGGGTGTTTTGGAGGAGTGGATACTCCATACGTAAAAGGCGGGAGTGAGGAAGAAGAAGAAGGCGGGACGGTAGCGTTTGTGAAATAGAGCGACGAGGGCGCCAAGCGATCCGATGAGAATTAGCGGGCCACCGCTGCAGAGTCTTCCCGCTTCAAAGTAATAGCGAGCGGCTTGTTGCCAGTTGTGCCAGCCAGGGTATGGTTTGTCGCCTTGGATGGCGGAGGCGGAATAGGGGCCGTTTATGAAATCGAGAGCATTGCCGGTTTGCCACCAACTGTTGGCCATCCAGCAAAGCGGGACAAGACTGGCGGCAGCGCAGAAGGCGATGAAGATGCGCCAGCGATGTTGAGTGGAGGAGCGAGCGAAGAAGAAGGCGACGAAGGGGATGAGGAACCAGCCATCGTAACGGGTGAGGCTCATAAACCAGGAGGCGCAGAGGCCGAGGACGAGGTAGCGGCGTTGCTGGGTGATTTTGAATCGCAAGATGGAGAGAAACGCGACGGCCAACCCTGCCAGGAACACACTTTCGGTCATAGGGATGGCTGAGAGGTAGAGCATGTTGGGGTTCAGGGCGAAGCAGCAGAGGACAACCATTGCGCTGAGGGGGTGTTGATAGACGTGTCGAGCGGCTAGAAAGAAGCACGTGCCGGCGACGATGAAACAAGCTGCGGCCGGGATGGTGCCCGCGAGACCGGTAGACCACAGCCAGTTGTTTTGGACGAAGGGCAGAGCGAGCAAGTGGAGGGAGGGGAGCCAGACGGTACCGATTTGATCGAAGCCGGGAAAGCGCGAATCTAGAATGCTGCGGCTGTTGTTGAGATGTGCCTGGGCGTCGCCCCAATAGAGGATGTAGCCGTGCTGGAGGAGGTAAAGAGCGAACGCGGCGATGAGTATAGTGAGCGACAGGATGACTGCCGCTAGTTCGCGCGCGGAAGCCGGCAGCTTAGAAAGCGGTGAAGCGCCGGAATTCGTCAAATCTTTGGTCAATTTCTTTGCGGGTGAGGTTGCGGAAGCGCTCAACACCGAACTCCTCGCAGCAGAAGCTGCCCATGACGGAGCCATAGATAACAGCGCGATGCAGTTCGGTTACGTCGAAGTTACCATTGCGCAAATCAAAGCCGCGTTCGGCCAAGTAGCCAACGAAGCCGCCGGCGAAACAATCGCCAGCGCCGGTTGGATCGAAGACGTCTTCGAGGAGGTAGCCGGGAACCATGAACAACGTATCTTTACGGAAGAGCATAGCGCCATATTCGCCGCGCTTGATGACGAGGGTGTTCGGGCCCATGGCCAAAATCTTTTCGGCGGCTTTGCGCAGGTTATTTTCTTCGGCCAACATTTTGGCTTCGGAATCGTTGATCAATAAGAAATCCCAGTGCCTGATGGTTTCGAGCAATTCAGGCTTGTTGCCGCTAATCCAGAAGTTCATGGTGTCGCCGCCTACGAAGCGCAGCGAGGGCATTTGCTGCTGGACCTTGCGTTGCAGCGAAGGCTGAATGTTGCCCAGGAACAGATACGGATAGTTGACGTAGGCAGCGGGCAGTTTAGGGTCGAAATCGGCGAAAACATTGAGGTCGGTGACCAGCGTTTTGCGGTCATTCATGTCGGCAGGGTAGACGCCCGACCAGAAGAACGTTTTGCCGGGAACGGTTTCCAGGCCGCGCAAATCAACGCCTTTGCTGTGCAGCACCATTTTGTCTTCGGGGGCAAAATCGTCGCCCACGACGGCGACAATCGACGGTTGCGCGAAGTAGCTGGCGGCTAAGGCGATGTATGAGCAGGAACCACCCAGCGTGCGTTCGCGCTTCCCGTGGGGCGTCTCGATAGCATCGTACGCCACAGATCCAATCACAACTAATGACATTGTCCAGCATTGTAGCGAAGAGGTTGGTCGATACAATCAAATTTGGGAATTGAAAACGTCTTCCTGCGCGAATTGCCCAGTTTGATTTTTTGCGTTTTGGGCATAGCCGCGCAACTCTATCTGATTCGAGTATTTTCCATACCGCGGGCGGTGGCGCGGGTCGCCCTGCTTTGCCAGGCGCTGATTTATTTCTCCAATTGGGAGCCATTTTCGATTTGGCTGCACGGGAAAGGGTCGCTGCCGGGCAGTGTGATGATGCTGTTTTGGTGGTCGATTACACCGATAGCGGTGGGCGTTTGGTTGCGGCGGCGGCTGTTGGCGAAACCGTTCAACCCGGCGAGGCGTGCGATGTTGCGAGCGTCGGTGGGTGCGCTGGCGGCGGTGCCTGCGGTGGCGCTGGGCAGTGGCATTATTATTCGCAAAGATCTGACGATTCGGGAAGTGGCTTTGAAGTTTGCCAATTTGCCGAAAGACTTGCAGGGTTTGCGGCTGGTGCAGTTGAGCGATATTCACATGAGTGCGTTTTATACGGCGGCGGATTTGGAGCGCGCGGTGGATGCGGCGAATGGTTTGCGGGCCGATTTGATGTTTGTGACGGGCGATCTGATTACCGATCGTTTTGATCCGCTGGACCGATGCCTGCTGGGATTGAAACGCCTGAGGGCGACGAACGGTATTTGGGGTTGTCTGGGGAACCATGAGCAACATGCGAGGGTGGAGCGTTATGCGGCGGAGAAAGCCAAAACGATGGGCATGCGGTTTTTACGGCAAGAGACAGAGATGCTGCGTTTTGGCAATGCGAAGTTGAACCTGGTGGGAGTGGATCATCAGAAACGCAACCAGCCGTATTTACAGCACACGGGCGAACTAGTTGCGCCGGACGCGTTTAACCTGCTGCTTTCGCATAACCCCGATGTGTTTCCGGTAGCGGAAAAGCAGGGCTTTCAATTGACGATTTCGGGGCACACGCATGGAGGGCAAATTAACTTAGGAGTGGACGGTCGAAACTTTAATGTGGCTGATTTGGTGACTCCTTTTACGAAAGGGGAATATCACATCAACGGTTCTTCGTTGTATGTGAATGCCGGGCTTGGTACGATTGGCGTTCCTGTGCGGCTTGGCTCACCGCCGGAAGTAACTTTAATAACATTGTGCAATTCCTGATACTAAGTGACATTCACGCAAACTGGCATGCCTTAGAGGCCGTCCTCAAGGATGCGGAGGATCGCTATGAGCAGATTGTCTGCTGCGGTGACTTAGTGGGCTATAACCCGCAGCCGGGTGAAGTGACGCGCTGGGTGAAGAAGAATTGCGCGACGGTAATTCGCGGCAATCATGACAAGGTTGTGGCCGGCCTTGAGAGTCTTGATTGGTTCAACGAAGTGGCGCAAGAGGCTGCCCGTTGGACGATGAACAACATGGAGACAGCGGATCTGGATTACTTGCGCGAGCTGCCGATGGGGCCGGTTCAAACCGAACACTTCCATTTGTGGCATGGCTCAGTAGCGGATGAAGATGAGTATGTGGCTTACGTCCGCGAAGCCGCTCCGCACTTTGGACAGTTTGAGTTGGCGCTGGCGTTTTTCGGGCACACTCATTTGCAGGGTGGATTTTTTGCCAAGGGGGACCGGGTGGGTCCGCTGGAGCGAGTGGGTTTCGATGATGTGGAGAACGTGATTGAGTTGGAGCCGGATTATCAATACATGGTAAATCCGGGTTCGGTAGGGCAGCCGCGCGACAACGACCCGCGGGCGGCCTACGCGCTTTACGACTCAGACAAAAAGATTGTGACGCTGCGACGCACCAGGTATGCGATTTCGAAGACCGCGCGTGAGATTCAAGAGGCGGGCTTACCCAATGTGCTCGGCCTCCGCCTCCTCTACGGGGCTTAGATCGCCGGTCGCGTTGCTGATTTGGATGAGCGGGCTGCCGCCGATTTCTGCGGCCAAGTGTTTGCGAATGCGTGTGGCTGCTGCGGCGCCTACTGTTTTGGATAATTCCGACTCCGTTGCTTGTCGAACGCGCTCCAGGCTGCCCATGGTGCGGAGGAGTTTTTCCACAGTTTTGGGGCCGATGCCGGGGATGTCGTGCAGTTCAGATGTCAGTCTTTGTGCGTTACGGCGGGTGCGGTGGAAGGTCACGGCGAAGCGGTGCGCTTCATCGCGAATGGTTTGCACAAGATGCAAGATGGGCGAGAATTTATCGAGGATGATGGGTTCGTCTTCCTGGCCGTAAACGTAGATCCACTCTTCGCGTTTAGCGATGGAGGCGAGAGGCTGGTCGGTAATACCGAGTTCTTCCAGAGCATCGGCGGCGGAGTGCAGTTGGCCTAAGCCACCATCTACGATCACCAAGCCGGGGAACGGTTGCTTCTCTTCCTGCAAGCGGCCGTAACGGCGCGTGATGACTTCGCGCATGGAGGCGAAATCATCGTTGCCGACAACGGTGCGGATGATGAATTTGCGGTAATCGGCCTTTTTCATTTTGCCGTCTTCCCAAACGACCATGCTGGCGACTTTGTCGGTGCCTTGGATGTGGGAAATGTCGAAACATTCGATGCGGCGTGGGGCTTCGGGAAGGTTGAGCGCTTCTTGAATTGCTTCTTGGATTGCTTTGGAAGATGGTTTGAGAACGCGGAAACGTTGATCGAAGCTGTGTTTGGAATTGGTTTCCACCAAGCCGAGTAGAGCCTTCTTGCTGCCGCGTTGGGGCGTGTGAATTTCGACTTTGTGGCCGCGTGCTTCGCTGAGAAACTCTTCGAGTTCGTCGCGGCTTTCGAAATCGGCAGGTACGTGGATGAGGCCGGGAATGTAGACGCTATTGAGGTAGACCTGTTTGAGGAGCGCTTCGAAGAAGGCGGAGGGTTCGAAATCGTCCTGGTCTTCCCAGAAGAATTCGCGGCGGTCGACAATTTTGCCGTTGCGCAGGTGGAATAGATTGACGGCGACTAGAGGCGGTTCGGCGTGAAAGCCGAAGATATCGACATCGTCGCCTTCGGCGGCGGCCATTTTCTGGCGCTGCTCCATTTCGCGAACGGTGGTGGCGAGGTTGCGGAGGTTGGCAGCTTCTTCGAAGCGCGTGTCTTCGGAGGCCGATTGCATGCGGCGATCGAGTTCGTTGGCTAGATCACGATGGCGGCCTTCGAGGAATAGTTTCACATCGCGGACGGCGGCGGCGTAGGCTTCGTCGGTAGTGAGGCCGGCGACGCAGGGGCCGAGGCAGCGATGGATGTGGAACTGGAGACACGGGTGCGTGTGGTGGCGGGTGAAATCGATTTTGCAGGAGGGCACTTTGAAATGCCGGTGAATGAAATGGACTAAACGGTGGGCAAGATTGCCGGGGAAATACGGGCCATAATAGCCGGCGCCGTCTTTGAGAATGCGGCGGGTGACGTAAACGCGGGGATATTTTTCGTTGGTGAGTTTGACGTACGGAAAAGTTTTGTCATCGCGCAGCAGGATGTTGAAGCGCGGTTTGTATTGCTTGATGAGGTTGTTTTCAAGGGCGAGCGCTTCCTTGTTGTTATCGACCTCAATAAAATCGATGTCGCGTGCTTCGGCGATGAGACTACCGGTCTTGGCTTCCGCCAGCCGGTCTTCATTGAAGTAACTCCTTACACGGCTACGAAGATTCTTCGCTTTCCCGACATACAGAATCTTCCCTTCGCCATCTTTGTAAAGGTAAACGCCCGGCTGGGTGGGAAGCTGCGCTACTTTCTCGCGGAGTTCCATTTGGCAGCTTATAATTTAATTGTGCCACGCGTATGCAAGTTTTTGTTTTTATCAACTTTGGTTGGCTATCCAATAGTGGTGGGGGCACAGACGCCGGCTACTCCGCAGCAACCCGCGCCCAAGCAAGCGGAGCAGCAGCCACCGGATGAGACGAATCCGCCGGAAGAGGATGAATCGGTTGCGCCGAAGAAGTATGTGCTGAATCCGCTGGAGGCGAAGCGGAATATTGACGTCGGAAATTTTTATTGGAAGAAGGGCGATTATCGCGGGGCGCTGGACCGGTATCGGGATGCTACGCATTACAACCCGAGTTCGGCGGAAGCGTTTTTGCGGGTCGGCGAGGCGGAAGAGAAGCTGCACAATGCGGATAAGGCGAAGGCGGCGTTTGAGAAGGTGATTAAGCTGGCGCCGGATTCGAAGTTTGCGGCGGAAGCGAAGAAGAAGTTGGGGTCGATTAAGGGCTGAGGATTGGCGTTGGGAAATGATCTCTTCATCGCGCCCAATATACGATCAGCGCAATTCACTCACCGGCAGCACCACCTCAAACGCGGTTCCCTTCCCCACCTCACTTTTCACTTCAATTCGCCCCTGATGCTCATCCACAATCTTCGCCACAATCGGCAGGCCTAATCCCACGCCCTGCGGCTTAGTGGTAAAAAACGGATTGAAAATACTCTCCAAATGCTGCGCCGGAATACCCGTGCCCTGGTCACTCACCCAAACCTTCACCTCCGCCGCACGACGCTCAATGCGGATCTCCACCTCTTGCCCCGCCGCACTCGCTTGAATCGCATTCTGCAACAGATTCGTCAGCGCCACCGCTAGCAAGTCCGCGTCGAAAGTAAAACGGCAACCATCGGCCGGCTTCTTGACACTCACGCGTACCTCCCGCTGCTTTGCCAACTCCGCCTGCTGCCGCAGCACGTCATCTACCACCGCATCCAAGTCTGCCTCCGCCGGATGAATCTGCAGCGGCCGCGCAAAATTCAGAAAGCTCGTGATCAAACTGTTCATCCGATTCACTTCGCTCCCGATATACTCCGCCATCTCCGCCTGCACTTCCGGCTTTTGCTGCACGTTCTGCTTCGTCAGCATCTCCGCCGACGCCTTAATCGTCCCCAACGGATTCCGCAACTCATGCGCCAAACCCGCCGTCAGTTGCCCCAGCGCGGCCAATCGCTCACTCCGCCGCAGCGACACTTGTGTCTCCCGCAAGCTCCTGTTCGATTCCGCCAATTGCGCCGCCGCTTCCTCCGTGCGCGCCATCTGCAACCGCTTCGCACGCGCCTGGTCATAAACCAGAAACGCGACAATCGCAAAGAAAGCCACCCGCAACGACATCAAGCTCACCTGATCCGGCGGCAACTGATAATGCGCATAATCAAAGATCAACAAAAACGAAAAATACGACAGCCCCGCAATCGCCGTCACCACGATCACACCAACGAATTCAAAAGTAGTTGCGGCCGACACCACAGGAATTAAGAAGATCTGATAGTAATAGCTCTCTGCCGCGTGCGTCCATCCTACAAGCAGATAGGCCAGCAGCAACTTCAAAGTAACTGAAATCACCTCACCACGCTGCGAACGGAAAATCTTCAACCGCGGCTCCACAATTTGGTACGCGCCAATCAGTGGCAATAAGACATAGGCGTCGTAGTTTCTTTCCGGCGCAATCGCCAGCAAGATAGCCACAAGAATGATCCACGCAATGTCGCCCGCTTTGAAAAAACCGCGCAATCTTTTCATCCGCACCTCGTTTTCACTACGCTTCCGGAGCATCCTTAGCCTATATGACAGAATAAAAGAAACCTCCTAGTAGTCATGAGCAACCCCAATCTTGATAGTCTTTTGCCCGTTGAAACTTCGGGCGCAACCGATGATTCGTCTTTTGCCGACATCCTCTCTAACTTCGAACGCGAGCATACCGAGCGTCCGGGCGAAACCCTCACCGGGACCATCGTTTCCATTGGCCCTGAGACCATCCTGCTCGATATCGGCCGCAAGACGGAAGGGTCGCTCACGGTTGCCAAGTGGAAAGAAACCCAGCCGGATGAACCCAAAGTTGGTGCCATTCTCGCGGTCACAGTCGGTGGACGCGATGAGGCGGGCTACTATCAGCTCTCCACCAACAAAGTAGATCGGCCCAAAGACTGGTCGGGCTTGCAGGCGGCCTTTGCTGAGAAACGTAACATCGGGGGCGTAGTGGTTGAACAACTCAAAGGCGGTTTTCGCGTCGATATAGGCGTCCGCGCGTTCATGCCTGCCTCGCGCAGCGGGGTACGTGAAGCCGACGAAATGCCCAAGCTGGTAGGCCAGGACATTCAGTGCCGCATCACCAAGCTCGATACCGAAAAAGAAGATGTCGTCGTTGATCGCCGCGTGGTCGTCGAAGAAGAGCAAGCGGTACGCCGCCAGCAAGCCTTCGCTGAACTCAAAGAAGGCACGATCCTTCGCGCGCGTGTTCGCTCTCTGATGGATTTCGGGGCATTCCTCGAAATTTCGCCCGGCGTCGACGGCCTTTTGCATGTCGTCGACATGTCCTACGCCCGCGTCGCCAAAGCGTCCGACGTTGTCAAAGTCGGCGATGAACTCGAAGTCAAAGTTCTCAAGGTCGACTCCGCCTCGCGCAAAATCGCCCTGGGCCTGAAACAACTACAGGAAGATCCCTGGACCGTCGCCGCCCGTACCTTCAAAGTAGGCGACCGCGTCAGCGGCACCGTCTCCCGCCTGGCCGATTTCGGCGCATTCGTCGAACTCCTTCCCGGCGTGGATGGCCTCATCCATCTCTCTGAACTTTCCTGGGATAAAAAAATCCGAAAACCCGGCGACCTGCTCAAAGTAGGCGAACGCGTCGACGCCGTGATTCTACAAGTCAATCCAGCAGACCGCCGCATCGGCCTCGGCTATAAACAAGTCTTGGGCGATCCTTGGGAAGAAGTGCCGAAAAAATACCCCGTCGGCTCCACTTTCGAAGGCCCCATCACTAATCTCACGCAGTTCGGCGCCTTCGTCGATATGGGCGACGGCATCGAAGGCATGATTCACATCTCCGACATCACCAACGAAAAACGCCTCGATCACCCCAAAGATAAAGTCGCCAAAGGTCAAACCGTCAAGGCACTCGTTCTGGAAATCGATAAAGAACGCCGCCGCGTCCGTTTGGGCATGAAGCAGTTGGAACCCACCACGGTCGATCATTACATCGCTGAACACAAAACCGGCGAAAAAGTCAGCGGTCGTCTGATGGATGTGCAAGGTGGCCGCGCCAAAGTTGAACTCGGCGAAGGTGTGGTCGGCATTTGCCAGATGAAGGCGAAGGAAGAAAAGCCTGTCGCCGCCGCCGAAACCACAAAATCCTCGGACGTCGGCTCCTTGAGCGCCATGCTTTCGGCTAGATGGAAAACAGGAGGGGCCTCGGAAAGCGCCCAGGATGGCGTCAAAACCGGCCAGATCCTCAGCTTTAAGATTGCTAATCTCGATCCCGCTAAACGCTTGATCGAATTAGAGTTAGCGCAATAGACTCGGCGCGCGTTACCAAACGCAACATGGCACGTCCTAAATAGTGGTGGAACAGCAAGCTGGAGTCATCGAAAATATAGGCGTGCACGGCGCGTCGGACCGATCGACAGAAGCGGATTTAGTCCGTGCCGCCCAGCGTGGCGACACGGCCGCTTTTGATCAACTTGTGCGTGCGCACGACCATCAGGTTCTACGCATGGCATATAATCTTCTTCATTCCGAAGAAGACGCGCGCGACGTTTATCAGGAAGCGTTCCTGCGCGTTTATCGAAATCTTCCGAAGTTTCGTTTCGATTGCAGTTTTTCCACCTGGCTCTACCGCATCGTTTCGAATCTGTGCCTTGATCAACTGCGCAAACGCAAAGTGCGTCAGGAAGAGTCGTCCACCTTTGAAGGCGAATCCGGGCAAGTCGACCGCTTGCAATTTGTGGCGGAAGAACGCGCCGATGTGGACCCGCAGCGCCGCTTTCAAAGTGCCGAAGTGAATTCACGCATTCAGGAAGTCTTGGCCGAACTGACCCCCCGGGAACGAATCGTCTTTGAGATGCGCCACTACCAAGGCATGCGCTTGCGCGCCATTGGCGAAGCTCTCAATGTCACCGAGGAAGCCGCCAAGAATTGTCTCTTCCGCGCCACCCACAAAATGCGTGCCGCTCTCGGAGACTTCGTATGACGTGCCAGGATGTCCAGTCCTCGCTGTCTCTTTATCTCTATGGCGAGCTCGATTTTGCGCAGGAAGAAGAAGTAGAAAATCACTTAGCCGATTGTGCCGCCTGCCAGTTGAGTTTGGCTCGCGAAAAACAGTGGCACACGCTCAGCAGCTCACAAGTGCAGGAACCGCCGCTCCGCTTGCTGGCTGAGTGCCGGCAGCAGCTACGTCCAGCCTTGTCGCCCGCGCCGTCGTCCTGGTGGCGTTCGCTGCCGTTTGACATCAGGTTCAGCCGCTGGTCTCCGCAGCTCGCAATTGCCTCGCTGTTCTTGTGCATCGGATTCACCGGTGCGCGCTGGATGGACAACCGCGCCGCGCAATTTCCAAACCTGGCCACCACGCAGATTCGCGATATTCAAGCCGACGAATCAGGTCTGGTCAGAATCGTATTCAACCAGCCGCGCCAGATCGAAGGCCGGATCGATGATGCCAATGTACGCGGCCTGTTGCTCTCCGCTGCGCGCCAAGCCGATCCGGCTGTACGCTTTTACTCCATGCAACTGCTAAACCGGCAGAACGACGCCCAGCACGCCGATGAACTGCGGCAAGTCTTTTTCGACGCCATCCGCAACGATCCCAATCCGGCCGTGCGTTTGCAAGCGGTGGACGGTCTGCGCCGATTCGCGGCCGATCCCGCCGCGCTTGAAACCATCAAGTTTGTTCTAGAGCACGACGACAATCCCATGGTCCGCTATCAAGCCATCGACATAATCGCGCCTCCAGACCGCGACATAGCCGTAACCCCAGCAACGACGCAGATCATGCAAGACGTCCTCCGTTCGGGCCCCGAAGACGACTACGTCCGTGCCCGCTGCGCCCAGTTCCTCACCGAAGCCAAACTCCCCATAGTTTACTGACACGGTGGTGCGGCGGCATGCGCTCTTTCGGCACCACGTTTTCCAACCAAGCACGTCCAAGTAACTGAAAGGTTGATGATGCGTTCGTACTTTGCAATACCCGTTCTGGCCCTCGGCTTGGCCTGCGCGACACAGCCGTTACCCGCTCAACTCAATTCCTTGATGGAACAGGGCACCACCGGAAGCCGCATCGGTGTGATCTTGAGAGATATCGACACCGACCGCGCCAGCACCCTCAAACTAGGCTCCGTAACCGGTGTTGAAGTAGTGGGTGTACAAAACGGCAGCCCCGCCGATCACGCCGGAATCAAAGCCGGCGACGTGCTCCTGTCTTTTAATAACGAAAGCATTGTCGGCGCACAGCAACTCGGCCGCATGGTGAGCGAAACGCCAGTCGGGCGCAAAGTGAAAATCGAATACTGGCGGGAAGGCAAAGTAACCACGGTCACAACCATCACTGCCGCCTACCGCCCGTTCGCTATAAACCTCAATGCCGAGGCACCAAACATCGGCAGCCCAAACGAACTCTTTGCGCCGGGCTCATTTCCTTCGCCCATCATGGTTTGGTCAAACCCAATCGGCATCGAGTGCGAAGCGCTCAATGCCCACGATTCCCAGCTAGCTGAATTCTTCGGCGTAAAACGAGGTGTGCTGGTTCGCTCAGTCTTCAAAGATTCCCCCGCCGCCAAAATTGGCCTTCGTGCCGGTGATGTGGTGACCCAGATTGGCGAACGCCCGGTCGGCGATCCGAGAGACATTTCCGCTTACTTTCACCAGGAACAGCACACCGCTAAGCCGTTTGCCGTTGAGGTGATGCGTGACCATAAACAGGTCGCGTTAAAAGCAAATCTCAGCCAGGACGCTCAGGAATAAGTTAGCTCTTTTGCGACGGCCAGCGCTTCTGCATATAAGACCGCAGCCGCAAGATAGCCTGCGACTTTAACTGTGAGATGCGCGATTCGTGCAGATCGACAATCTTCGCGATTTCTCGGAGCGTCATCTCTTCGTAGTAATAAAGGCTCAGCACCGTTCGTTCCAACTGCGGCATTTTCTCAATCGCTTCAGCAAGCAGCCGTTCCAGAGCCGCTCGCTCCACAATCTGCGAAGGCCACTGCTCATCCGTATCCGCCAAGTAGCGCAGTAGGTCGCAGCCTTCTTCTTCGGTTCCGGCATTTTCCAAACTGCCCAGCGTCAGGCCGCGAATATCTGTCAGCCAATCCTGATAATCCGAAACCGACAACCCTAGATGAGCCGCAATCTCTTCNNCGCGGCGCCCAATCCAAACCGCGCAGACTATCGAGAATAGCCCCGCGAATCTTATATTCCGCATAGGTCTTCAGCTTCACGTCATGACTCGCGTCATAGCGGTCAATAGCGGCAATAAGACCTACGACTCCTGTAGAGATTAGGTCATCCAAACTCACCGAAACGGGCAACCGCTCATGGATGCGCCGTGCAATCAACTTTACCTGCGGAAGATGTTCCAAGATCAATTGCTCCCGTAATTCGGGACTCACTTGGGGTAGGCTGCGGGTTGCTGTCTCTTGGGCTGTCATTCCGGTTTCATGCGGTGCTCTTTACGACCCACCGTCTCTTTCTTAGCTGGCTCTGCGGCTCTCATTGCCATTCAGTTCTTATCGGCGCACAATTTCCTCGCCTCACACTAATTCCTAAAATTCCTTTCGTCACTTTTCTCCCCACACTTCAGTCCCCCATCCACATTCTCCAAGCCAATAGCCTGCGCTAAGATCGTCCTAGGGGAAAAGGGACAACACATGCCTGACACCGATCGCGAAACTCGCATACTGGAGCTTCGGCAGTTAGTTCAAAAAGGTGAATACCAGATAGATCCTCCTGCGGTGGCGGCAGCCATCGTCAGTGAAGCGGAGCAGACAGAAGTGGCTCCGTCCTCAACCGGCGCGTCCAAGTCCGCTACCTCCACTGATTAGTAGACTAAGGTACCGGCAGAGGCGCAGCCTTGGTGGCATTGCCGGCGTCCGGAAAAGTGGCCGCCCTTTTGGCCTTGATTCCCGAATGCCAGTCGAAGTTATAGTCCAGCGTCAGCTTGCTTGCCAAACTGAGAAAATGTTGCGGCAACACTTTGTTCTGGTAATTAAAGATTTCCACTTGCGGCGAAATCGATAGGTTTTGCCAAATCTTGACCGGCAGCGCCACCACCGTATCCTGATAGAAGCGCGTGTCGGCGCTGGTGTCTTTCGTGTGCTGCAGAAACACTTCCGAGTAATTCTCAATCGAGAACTGCACCGTCTTGCCATAGACCGGCGCAGACACCTTAAAGTTCAAGAACCAGCCGGACACCGGCAAAGTCTGCTGCGTGACATACAGCGGAGAAAGCGCCGTCACTTTCCCGGCAGCAGCTTTCCCAATACAACTCGTCACCGACTGGTTCGTGGTGGCCGAACAGTCCACTTCCGCCGCTGTCGTCTTGTTCAGATCATATCCGCTCACGCTGTTGAAGTTATGCCCCACCTCCCAGCCGAACTCAATCCAATTCTCCCGATTTTCCAGTCGCGTGCCAATCTTGGTCTCCTGCAAAATTGATCGCGGCGCAGCGCAGAGAATACTGGAGGTGGATGAGGCAGTTACAGGCGGTGTAGTGTCGATGCTCGTCACTTTGCAATTCGAAGGCGCCGCACTCGCTGGCGGCCCCAACGTCAGCGCGCTATAACTCAACAGCGGCGCCCGCAACTGCGTAGACAGCCGTTCCGACAATAACAAGCGAAAGGGAATCGTTTCGGAAATGCGCTTAGTGAGGATCCCACTCTCCGCTTGCAAGCTATTCTCCGTGATGTTAATCTTATACGGATCGTACCCCGCATATGCCGTCAGTCTCGTCCGGCTGAACCCATAGCGAGCTTCGCCCGATCCGAAAATATCAATCCACTTCGGAAACACGCGCCCATAGCGAATGCGCTCCCACAGACTGACACTCTGTGACTCGAGCGTTTGCAACTGCGGCACATTCGAAATGCCGCCAAACCGCACCGGCACCAATTGCTGCGGGCCTTCAATTGCCGTCAGCGAATAGCCCAACGTGAGCTTTTCCAGGTTGAAGTAGTTGTAGCCGCGGCTTTGCGCTTTTTGCTCCTGCGGGTCCAGCGACACTCCCTTCGCCGGCTTCAGTGCCGGAGTAAAGGCATACGCCTGCCACCAATGTTCCGCCCAGTCTGCCAACTGGTGAATTTCGTCAAACCGCGGCGTGCTGAGAGGCGGCCGAACGTTGGCATGTTCATACAAACCTGGCGCGGCAATCACGGCGGACTTAGCCGTAATCATCAATCCCTGCGCGGCTGCCTCTTTATCCTTAAGCCCTTCAAAAGCAGCCTCCGCCACAAGTTTGTAATTCTTCATACTGCGGATCGTATCCGGCACTCCCACGTCGCTGGCGCTCAAATCAGAGTAGCCGGTATCGCCGAACGCTAGAAAGTCCGTCAGCGCAACACTGTAAAGCCGTTTTTCATCTACCGCCTGCCCGCCCACAATGTAATTCTCGTGAAGATTGTCTTTCTCCACTCCCAGGTATTTGAGCTTTGTCAGCGCAGGGCTCCCGTCGGACTGCTTGAGCGCTTTTTTCAGATCGGCTCCGCTCAACGCGCGGCAAACAATCAAGTCTCCTTTCCACAACGCCTCATCCATTAGGTTTTCGCGCGAGAACATCGCCTCAGTATGTTCTCCCGGCTCGTTGCGAGACCACAATCCCACCGAAACTGAGAACTGCTCGAACACATCGCGCGGTTGCATCATCGCCAAATCGGCCCGGCAGAATTTGCGCATTCGGTCAAGCGCGAGTTCTTCGAATGGTTCCTTACCTCCCGGCTTTGACACACCCATCGCTTTCGCCACGGCCGCCGCCAATGCTTGGGCCTGCTTAGAGGGCGGCGGCGTGAGATCGTAGTTAGTCACTTTGTTGACAAGAGAAAAAGCTCGCTCCGGATGCGCGTAATCATCAAACGAAACTTCCGCGCGCTGCATCTTAATGCTCATCTTCTCTTTGGTCAGCGGTGTGGCGTAATGCGGAGCCGGCACCAGCACCAGTGGCCCTCCGGCAGCTACATCCGCCTCGTCCCGCTTCGCACTCTGCGTCACCGTGCCTGTGTAATCGCGCGCATCCACCTGCGTTATAACCACGTCAAAGATATTGGAGTCACCGGGCTTCTGCAGCGTTGAAACCAATTCGCGCGCCGACTGCGGATCCATCTGCGCTAGCAAAACTTTCGGCTTGTTCCGGCAATCGGCATCCTGCTTGCACATGTCTAACACCTGCTGCAGTGCTTTCGCCGGATCAATGGCTTGTACCGTGGTGTCGTATTTAGAATCGTCGTTCCACCAGGAATAATTCAGCAGTCCCACCTGATGCATAAGATTCTTGTCCACTACCCCAAACACCACTACCTGGGGATTACCATTCGAAACATAGTACGGCTTCGGGGACGCTTCATCGAAAGCCATCCGCACGCCGAGTGGCCCGGGCTTTTGTTTCGGATCGGTCATCACTTGAAACAGCGGTTGGCGCACAGTGAATGTCTTGCAATACGAGTTGCCGCTCCAATGCAGACAAAACGCATAGTTGTGATCCGGCAATAGCAGGAAATTGGGATACTTCTCACTTTCGGTATACGCCAGTTCCAACGGATACGAACGATCTTTCTTTGCGGTGTTATCCGGCTTAAGCTCGATATGCATCCCTTTCTTCGCAAGACAGTCATTCGGATCATCGCCCGGAGCAAGACACAGATCCGCCGTGAACGACGTCGCCATCATTGATTCCGGAATCTTCACCTTGATGTCACGCAGCCATGGCAGAACGTCGTCGGGCAAGACAATGGTCAGCGCATCCTGTGCATCCACCGGGGTCGGCGGCACAAGGGCTTTCCGCACCTCCGCAGGAAGCTCATCCGGGGGCAGCGCCTTGGCAGCATTCCGTTCCACCGTCGTAACAATCAAATTCGCCCCGAGCATTTCCACCCTCGTTGATCCCTGATGCAGGAAGCGCGCCAAGCTGCTCACATAATCCGGTCCAAAATAGAAATCATCTTTCCCCGGAACCAATGCTTGAAATTGCGCCTTCTTGAGAAAACAGCCCACTGTATCCGACGGCAGCATGCCGTGCAAGAACGGATAAGGCTCAGCACCAGCCTGCGCCTTTCCCGTTCGCGGACGCCACTTCGCCTCAGTACCCTGTGGATACGCCTCATAAAAAATGCGCGAACGAAATTCGCGCGGACCGGGATCGTACATCTTCACGGAAAGCACTTCCGGCGCGAAGTTATCCCCCATCGCCAGACGAAGATCCGACGGCGTCTCCGCCGCATGCGCCAGAAACTGTTCAGCCGCTACACTGGGAACTGCACTAGCCGGACAACCCGATTGGTCTATCTGTTGCACGTTCGGATAGCGAAAATAGCCGAAGAGATGCCCGGTATACAGAATGGAATATTTGACGGGTTGTGCTGCCTGACAAACGCCGGCCAAAACAAAGAGGAACGAAAGGCCAAGCCTCCCTTGACGGGTGCTGGTGCGCATGGTTAAAACCTATCCTTAGATAAAGCAAGAATACAGGACAGCAAGTACATTCAGAAGAGAGATCATAGTCATCTATGCGTCCGATCCTCTCTGCTGGCTATCCCCCTTTCCCTTGCAAGCGCGTCGCCCGTCGCTCCCATCGTCCACATCACCGGCGGCACTCTCGTTGGAAATTCCAGGGCAACATCAGCACGTTCGAAGGAATTCCTTTCGCCGCACCGCCCGTGGGCAATTTGCGATGGCGTGAACCCCAGCCGCCCGCGAGTTGGTCTGGCATTCGCGACGCCACCCACCGCGCCCATGCCTGCACTCAATCCGCCGGAGGCGTCGACAACTTCCTTGCCCCTCTCGCCGACGCTTATGAATCGCCACTCAAAACACAGCCCCATCTTTCGTCCGAAGACTGCCTCTATCTCAACGTATTTTCTCCGTGGCCCGTTAACCCGCAGGCGCTACCCGTCATGGTTTGGCTGCATGGCGGCAGCAATCGCGTCGGCACGGGTTCAGACGAAAGTTACAACGGCGGGTCGCTCGCCTCCCACGGAGTCATCGTCGTCACCATTAATTACCGCCTCGGAGTCATCGGCTTCTTCGCCCATCCGCAACTCGCCGCCGAATCCCTGCACCTCCGGCAACGATGGTCTGCGCGACCAACTGGCCGCCTTGCACTGGGTTCGGAAAAACATCGCTCAATTCGGGGCGATCCGCAAAACGTGACCCTCTTCGTAGTGCCGCCGCCGCAGCCGCAAAGCAATCGGCAAAGCCCGCCCCAAAAGCTTCTCCTACAGACGCGATTAAGAAACTCGCCGACATCGCTCATCCTCTGTATTGAGAGTTACTGGACGAACTTTGCGAAATCTGGAAATCCAATGCGCCCAGCCTCCCAACCTGGAAGCCCTGGGACAGCGCTCAGGAGCCTTATCTCGAGTTCACACAGAGCGGAACTGCCGTGCCTCAACGGAATTCCTCTCCGCCGTTTTGCCACCTCGCGGTTCGTGATTGGCAGCAGAGGCTAGCAATATGACTCCTCAGCCGGCGGCCTTGGCGGCGAAACTAACCGCAAGAATTCCAACCTTGAAACAGTGGTCAGAGGCCAAGCCCGATGAGTTACTCCACATCCTCGAAACGCAAGCCTATCCTCTACAGACAGGCAAAGATGGCGACAGCGTATATTTGGTCGACCATCTTTGGGCTCTTCACAGAGACGAGCTGACGCCAGCAAGACAGTCGCGACTCCGTGCATTAGTCGATACCGACAATCTGTCGCCAGCCGCCTCTTTTAACGTCAATGCCTATTGCCTGGCGCTGCAGGGCGAGAGTACGCAGCTAGTCCAGCTGTGGCGCTCGGAGTTCGATGCTCGGGTGACCTTTGCCGGCCTGTTCGTTCTGATGGAATGCTTCCGTCACGTCAAACTCCAAGACCTGACAGTAATCAACGAGATGATCGACATGATTGACCAGCCAACGTGGCTCTTCTGGGGGCGCCTGAAAGCCGCTGTTACCTTCGCCTGCCTCCGGCCCGGGCAACAAACCAACGCCGCCGAAGTCATTCGCAAGGTCGTTCACAACAACACTACGCCCGAAATCATCGCTACTCGTGAACGCGCGCTACAGCAACTCGCCACAGACCCTGCTCTGTGGAGTCGCTGCGAATACTGCTGCTATGGCAACGTTCACAGCAACAGCATCATCGCCACGCCCTGCCCTGTTTGCCTGGGATTCGGAACGATTCTTGGGTGAATGCCCTATTCGTGCTATTCTACGTGCTCATCGGAACCTTTATGCGCACTCTCACCTCACTCCTCATTCTCAGCACCGCCGTTTTCCTATCCGCCGCGCCCCCAAACTCTCCCACCTACCGCCAATTCTTGAGCCCCGCCTCGCCGCAAGAATTGGTCGCCGCCCGCAAAGTCGATCGCATCGCCTGGGTCGACTACGCCGAAGGCAAACGCAACGCCTATACCGCCGTCGCCCCGCAATTCACGCCCGTGCGCCTCACCAACTTCATGCAAGACGACGGCATCATGATGTCGAGCATCCACATCTCCGATGACGGCAGCACCGTCGTCTTCCTGCGCGGCGAAGCGCCCAACCGCACTGGCTGGTCACCCAATCCGTCCGCCAACCCCGCGGGCCCTGAGCACGCACTCTGGGCCGCCCGCACCACCGGCGGCGGAGCCTGGCGAGTCATCGACGCCGCTAATCCCGAATTAGCCCCTGATGGCAGTTCCCTTCTCTTCATTAAAGACAACCAAATCTACCGCGCCAAACTCACCCCCACCAAACCCGCTTCGCCCATTGATCGCGGCGAAAAAGCATTCATCACCGAATGGGGCACACAGAGCGATCCCAAGTGGTCGCCCGACGGCCGCAAGATCGCCTTCGTCACCACCCGCGTCGATCACAGCTTCGTCGCCGTCTACGACCTTGCCACTCGCTCCGTGAAATACATGTCTCCCAGCGTTGACTTCGACACCGCGCCCATGTGGATGGCCGATAGCAAACATCTGCTCTTCATGCGCAAGCCCGGCCTCGCCTTTGGCCAAGAGTCGCTACAAGTCGGAATCGCCAGCGGTTCCACCTACAGTCTTCCTCCGCAGAGTCCTTCACCCGTGCCAGGCGGTTTTGGAGGTAGCGGAGGCGCACGCAACCCAGCCGCAGCGAGTATCAGCGCTGCAACCTCCGCCAACAAAACGCCTGGCATCATGCAAGCAACTTTCAAAGGCGGCTACACCACATCCTTCTACAAGGCCGATACCGCCACCGGCGAAGCCCAGGAGGTCTGGCACAACCAGCCCAAAGATAAAACTGCCGGCAACATCCTCAATCCCCAACTGGCCGACGACATAGTCATTTTCCCCTTCGTCCTACCCTTTACTCCAGGCAACCGAGGCCCCGCCCCCACCACTAACAAAACACCTCCGACCCCAACTCCAGAACCAGTCGATGAATGGGATCGTTACTACTCGCTCAACGTCATGGA
>PMQB01000589.1 GCA_003169195.1 Bryobacterales bacterium | reverse complement strand
GTGCCATTTATCATGTTCACCCATGAAGATGCGCATCATCTGCGCTTTCTCCTGACGCCGTTCAAGCATGGCTCCGGGACTGGTTACTTCTTCCGGTACCGCTTTATGCTGATTCACATCCTTCACAACGGTGGTGTCTTGCACTTCAATCAAGCCGTCGACCACCATCTCGTAGAGAGTAGGCAAGACTTCGTCCACACGCGCGGGGGTTTCGATAAATTCGATGCGGTAGGCGAACTCCGGTGTTTCAGGCGAATCGCCACGATGCACGACTTGCCGGTCTCCGAAACTCATCTGCGTGCGTGTGACCGACGCGCCCGCTACGTTCTTATGACGCAGATAATCGAAAACAGCAAGCCATAACTTTTCGCGATGATGCGGATGCTTGGAATCTTCATTCAACCAAACCGTGACCTTCTTTGCAGGACCTTTCTCAAGCATTGTCTTCCTCCACTCTCATGACCGCCCAGCTACCCATGCGCCGAACCATACGGCCAAATACGCCAGTGCCACACTGCCCACGACGTTTGCAAGCGCGATGCCCATACCGCCGCGGCGCACGGCTTGCAGTGTTTCATATTCAAAACTCGAAAAAGTGGTGTAGCCACCGAGAAAGCCAGTCACCAGGAACAGCCGCCAGTTCTGGTGCGCATGCCATCGCTCGCTTAGTAGCGTCATCAACAACCCGATTAGAAATGAACCGGTGATATTGATGACTACCGTTCCCAGCGGAAATGAGCCACCATACTTTTCCATGATGGCTGTTCCTGCTACAAATCTTGCTAGGCCGCCTAGCGCCGCGCCCAACATAACTACCAAATAACGATCCAAGCTTCGTCCTCTCGTAATTCTTAAGGATATAGTGCGATAACGTGTTGAGTTAACTATGGCCCCTTCTCATTCGCTCTCTCGCCGGCAATTTTGTGGGACTGTCTTAGCCTCGGCAGTTTCCGTGAACGCGCAAAAGCGCGCGGCCGTTTTGCATGCTCCCACGGAATGGTCGTTCGAATCGGGAAAGCAGTATACTGATCCGTTCAACGACGTGGAACTCGACGTGGTGTTCATTTCTCCGTCTGGTCGGAATCTTCGAGTGCCGGCTTTCTGGGCGGGCGAATCGACTTGGCGCGTCCGGTTTGCTCCACAGGAGACCGGCCATTATTCGTTCACAACCGTTTGCACCGATACCGCGAATCGAGATCTGCACGGCCGCACAGGCCCGCTGGACGTGGGTCTGTACACCGGCAGCAATGCCCTTTACGCGCATGGCTTGGTGCAAGTGAGCGAAGACCGTCGTCACTTTCAGCATGCCGATGGCACGCCGTTTTTCTGGCTGGCTGACACATGGTGGATGGGGTTGACCACTCGTCTCAGTTGGCCCGACGGCTTTCAGACGCTCACGGCAGACCGTGTCGCCAAGGGTTTCACGGTGGCGCAGATTGTGGCGGGTCTTTATCCAGATATGCCGCCGTTCGATCCGCGGGGCGCGAACGAAGCGGGTCTGGCTTGGCAGACTGATTTTGCGCGCATCAATCCGGCTTACTTTGATATGGCCGATGTGCGCATTCAGCATCTCGCTGATCGCGGCATCGTGGCATGCATCGTCGGAGCGTGGGGTTACTTTCTACCCATCATGGGCGTTGCCAAGATGAAGCAGCACTGGCGGTATCTGATTGCCCGTTGGGGTGCGTATCCGGTGATGTGGTGCCTGGCTGGTGAAGGCACTATGCCTTACTATCTATCGAAAACACACGATGCCGATATCGTGACGCAGAAGCATGGTTGGACGGAACTCGCGCGCTACGTGAAAGCTACCGACGCGTTTGCCCATCCGATTACGATTCACCCGTCGCGCAGCGCTCGCAATTGTGTGGATGATCCGGCGCTCATTGATTTCGACATGCTGCAAACAGGCCACGATGACCGGCGTAGTGCGCAAAGCACGGTGGATACAGTGCTGCATTCCTATCATGCCGAGCCCACGATGCCGGTGATTGTCGGCGAGGTTTGTTATGAAGGCATTCAAGAAGCCAGCAGGGAAGAGGTGCAGCGTTTCATGTTCTGGGCTGCGATCTTGAGCGGTGCGGCCGGACACACTTACGGCGCGAACGGCATCTGGCAAGTGAACACGCGCGAGAAGCCATATGGCCTTTCGCCGCATGGCCATTCCTGGGGCGACACGCCGTGGGAAGTGGCTTATCAACTGCCAGGTTCAGGTCAACTCGGGCTGGCCAAAAAACTACTGGCGCGATACCGCTGGTGGAAACTAGAATCGAAGCCGGATCTGATTGAGCCGCATTGGACCGATCAAAACTACTGGCAGCCTTTTGCGGCGCGTGTGCCCGGCGAACTCATGATTGCGTTCGCTCCCGTTTCGTGGAAGGCGCTGCTCTTCAAGGGTGTGAGTGCCGGCATGAACGCATTCTTCTGGAATCCTACGGATGGAAGCGAGCGTGCGATCGGGCCGGTAACCCCCGACGGGGCAGGGAACTGGCAGGCGCCGGAGTTCCCCATTATTCGCGATTGGGTGTTGGTTCTGGAATCGGCCACTGCGCGCACGGGTATGGTCAAATAAAGTGATCGGCCCTCCGATCATCCGCAACCCTTGCGGCTAAATGTTTAATTTAGGAGCCTATCGGTTGGAGCAAGCAGTTCTCGCACTGGAAGACGGCAGCATTTTTGAAGGAGTCAGTTTTGGTGCGGCTACCCAGCGCACAGGCGAAGTGGTTTTCAATACCGCCATTACTGGCTACCAGGAAATCTTTACTGACCCGTCCTATACCGGGCAAATTGTGGTTCTCACGAATCCCCAGATTGGGAACTATGGCGCCAATCACGCCGACAGTGAATCGGGCGGTCCTTATATAGAAGGTCTGGTAGTGCGCGAAATGTCGCCCGTGGTCAGCAATTGGCGCGCCGATGACAAGGCCGAACACTTTCTGTCAAAGAGTGGAATACCGGTAATTGCCGAAGTAGATACGCGGCGCTTGGTGCGACATTTGCGAGATCACGGGGCGAAGCGCGGCATTATTGCGGTTGGCGTGCATGAAACCGCGGCTCTGATTGCAGCGGCAAAAGCATCGCCGTCCATGGCTGGACAAAATTTAGTAGCGCGCGTAACGGCCACCCACAGTTATAACTGGACCGAAGGGATTGACGCGGTCTGTGTTTCCGACAAGCGAGCCGCTGCGCCGGAACAGCGCTTTCATGTGGTGGCCTACGACTATGGCATCAAGCGCAATATCTTGCGCCATCTGGTTGACATTGGTTCCCAAGTGACGGTGGTGCCGGCGGATACTGCGGCCGAAGACGTGCTGGCGCTAAAGCCGACTGGGGTGTTTTTGTCAAATGGCCCGGGCGACCCAGAACCACTGGAGCATCAGGCCGCCCAAGTGCGCCAACTTATTGGCAAGGTGCCTATCTTCGGCATCTGCCTCGGGCATCAAATCTTGGGTCTCGCTTTCGGCGGCAAAACGTACAAACTGAAATTCGGCCACCATGGTGCAAATCATCCGGTGATTAATTACCGTACCAACAAGGTGGAGATTACTTCGCAGAATCATGGCTTTTGCGTGGATCCGCATTCTTTACCGGATTCGGAGGTGGAGGTGACTCACCTCAATCTGAACGACAACACGGTGGAGGGCATGCGGCACCGAAATTATCCGGTGTTCTGCGTGCAGTATCACCCCGAGGCAGCGCCCGGCCCACATGATTCGCACTATCTGTTCAACGATTTCGCCGAAGCCATGAAGCTATAGAGAGCTTCTGTTCTTCGCCACCAAAATCACCACCGAACGCGCATTGACGAAATAACGATTCTGGGAGATCTCTACTTCCTCGCCTCGTCCGGCCATGTCAAACGGCGCCGCTAACGACGTATCTACGAAACGATGCCAGCGCCCCCAAGCAATGTTAGGCAACTCGCAATCAGCTGCTTCCCAATGGGAATTGGCGATGAGGTAGATCTGTTCACCCGGTTCAAATACCGGATGCTCACACAGATACAAAGACAGAAGTCTTGATTCGTCGCTCCAATCGGCAGCGCCCGGCATTCGACCGCCCCAATGCATGACGATGCCGCGACCTTCTTGATCGGGACCGAAACTGCTCTTACGCAAAACGGAATGGTCTTTGCGGAATTGAATCAGGCCGCGAATGAAGCGGAAGAGGGAGGCGTTTGACTCGCGGCGGCTCCAATCGATCCAAGACAGTTCGTTGTCCTGGCAATACGCGTTGTTGTTGCCGTTTTGCGAATGTCCAATCTCATCGCCGGCCAGCAGCATGGGGGTGCCGTGAGACAACAAGAGCAGCGCCGCTAGGTTGCGAATCTGGCGCGCACGTAACTGCTCAATCTGCGCATCATCAGTAGTTCCTTCCACGCCGCAGTTCCAACTCATGTTGTCGTTGCCGCCATCGCGGTTGTCTTCGCCGTTGCGCTCGTTGTGTTTAGCGTTGTAGGCAACCAAGTCCGCCATCGAGAAGCCATCGTGGCAGGTCACGAAGTTGATACTGTGGCCCGGATTTCGCCCGCTGCCTTGATAGAGATCGGAGCTTCCCGCCAAACGGGTGGCCAACGCCGGCACCATGCCCGGTTCGCCTTTGACAAACTTGCGAATGTCGTCGCGGAAACGTCCGTTCCATTCAGCCCAGCGTCCCCAGGCTGGGAAAGATCCAACCTGATATAGACCCGCTGCATCCCAAGCTTCAGCAATCAGTTTGGTGTTCGCCAAGATGGGATCGGCGGCAATTTGCTCCAGCAGCGGAGGATTTGCTAAGACCCCTCCATCGCGCCCACGACCTAGAATGGATGCCAGATCGAAGCGGAATCCATCCACATGCATCTGCGTTACCCAGTAGTGGAGGCAATCCACAATCTGGTTGCGCACCACCGGGTGATTGCAATTCACCGTGTTGCCGCAGCCGGAGTAATCCAGGTAACGACCAGAGGACGGCTGTTTCAAATAGTAGGTATCATCATCAATGCCGCGCCAGGAAACTAACGGGCCGTCTGCGCCAGCTTCGCCGGTATGGTTGAAGACCACGTCCAAGATGACTTCAATCCCGGCCGCGTGAAACTCCTTCACCATCTGTTTGAATTCCGTGACGGACGTTAACGGATCTGTTGCTGCAGAATAGGCCGGTTTCGTTGCAAAGAAGGAAAGCGGATTGTAGCCCCAGTAGTCCAGCAGCGCTTCGCTAGTAATTGGGTCATGCCGCTCATTAGCGGTTTCATCGAACTCGGTAATCGGCAGCAATTCCACCGCCGTCACGCCCAGTTCTTTCAGATAGGGAATCTTCTCCGTCAGGCCTAAATATGTTCCGGGCGCGCTAACGCCAGACGAAGGGTGGTTGGTAAATCCGCGAACGTGCAGTTCGTAAATGACCGAATCCGCCATAGGCGTTCCCAGTGGCTGGTCATATTCCCAAGCGAAGCGGTCCTCTACGACAACGGAGCGAAGCCCGTCGGTAGCAATCTGGCCCCAATGCGGACGTCCCCAAACGGCCTTGCCATATGGGTCAACCAGAACGGCGCCATCGTTGACACGATATCCATAATGAATGCCCGGATCCAAACCGTTCAACAGACAATGCCAGACGTCGCCGGTTTTGTGAAAGCGCGCATCTAAGGGAAATTCCAAGAGCGGCAGCGGATCATTCGGCAGAAAGATGACTAAGGTGACCGTTTTAGCTGTTTTCGCAAAAAGAGCGAAGTTGACGCCACCGCGCACCACCGTAGCCCCAAGTGGGATAGGTGATCCCCGCACAAATTCGAAGTCCGAGGTCACCAGTTCGAGTAACCGCGTACGGGCATCAGGCAACGCGTAACGTAAAGGAGCCTCGACGGGCACGTGCTGTTCTAACTCATCGCACAATACGATTCCGCTGAAGATACTCACGAATTCTCATCGTCAAGAAATCGGAGGACGATCCGGATATTCCCTCAAAGAGAACAATGGAGTGGTCGAAACACTGAATATCATGCTCACGACCGAGACTACCGAGACGACAAAGACAAGCAGTGTGGATTGGAAATCCCAGCTTGAAACGCAACTTCGCAACCAATTTGCCAAGAGCCTCAGAAATGCGACACCGGATGAACTGTTTCGCGCTGCGGCGGGAGTGCTGCGGCCCCGGCTAGTGGAAGGTTTGCTTTCCACGGCTGAACGATTTCAGGCAGCGGATGCCAAGGGCGTTAACTATTTATCCATGGAGTTTCTGTTGGGCCGGTCGTTATCCAACAATCTTCATAACTTAGGCCTGTATCCAGCCATGGAGAGAGCGTTTGCAGATCTAGGCCTGCGCCTGTCCGACGTCCTGGAAGTAGAGCCAGATGCAGCGTTAGGAAATGGCGGGTTGGGTCGTTTGGCCGCTTGCTTTCTGGATTCGCTTGCCACCTTACATATGCCCGGTTGCGGCTACGGCATCAATTATGAATACGGACTATTCCGGCAGGAAATAGAGGACGGTCATCAGAAAGAGAAGCCTGATTTCTGGGCTAGTGAACATTCCCCTTGGTTGATTGAGCATCTGGATCAGGCTTATCTGATTCCGCTCTACGGCCGAATCGAGCATGGAACCGACCGTAATGGCAAGTACAATCCGATGTGGCTCGACTGGCGTGTCCTAGTGGGTGTGCCTCACGATTTGCCAATTGTGAGCCAAGACGGCCAGACCATCAATTTCCTGCGGCTGTTTTCGGCGCGCGCTTCGGATGAGTTCGATATCGAAATTTTCAACGGCGGCGATTATATGCGGGCCGTTGAACGTAAGATGCAGTCCGAAACAATCAGCAAGGTGTTGTATCCTTCTGATGCCGTCGCATCCGGCAAAGAACTGCGTCTGATTCAGGAGTATTTCCTGGTGGCGTGTGCGGTGCGCGACATTTTCCGCCGCTTCCTGGCGAGGCATTCCGATGCACGAGATCTGGCCGCCAAAGCCGCCATCCAATTGAATGACACGCACCCGGCGCTGACCATCGCCGAACTGATGCGGACGTTGATTGACGAGCATGATCTAGTTTGGGACGAGGCTTGGAGCATTACGCAGGCCGTTTGCGGCTATACCAATCACACGCTCATGCCGGAGGCTTTGGAGAAGTGGTCTGTCGACTTGTTCGAGCGAGTTTTGCCGCGCCATTTGCAGATCATTTATGAGATCAACAACCGTTTCCTGGCGGACGTGTCAGCGCGTTGGCCGGGCGATACCGGCCGTCAAGAGCGCATGTCGCTGATCGAAGAAGGTTCACAGCGTATGGTTCGGATGGCCAACCTCTCCATTGTGGGTAGTCACGCGGTAAACGGCGTGGCTGCGCTGCATTCGCAACTGGTGAAGAGCGACCTGGTTCCGGATTTCAACGAATTCTTTCCAGGCCGGTTCAGCAATAAGACGAATGGTGTGACGCCACGGCGTTGGCTGCGCCACGCAAATCCAGGCTTGAGCGGTTGGATTACGGAACGCATTGGCAACGGCTGGCAGAGGGATCTCACGCAATTGCATGCGCTGGAGCCGTTCGCGAAAGATCTGCGTTCACAGCAGGAATTCATGGCCGTGAAGCAGACCAACAAGCGCCGCTTGGCCCGACTGATCACTGCCCGCACCGGGATTCACCTTGATCCGGCAGCGATGTTCGATGTGCAGGTGAAACGCATTCATGAATACAAACGCCAACTGCTGCACGTGTTGGGCGTGATTGACGAATACTTCCGCATTGTGGAAGATGGCCACACGCCAGTTGCTCCGCGTGCGCATATCTTTGCTGGAAAAGCTGCGCCGGGCTACTTCATGGCGAAGCTGATCATCAAATTAATTAACAACGTCGCGGGCGTGGTGAATAAGGATCCACGCGCCGCCAAGTTTCTGAAAGTGGTCTTCCTACCCGATTACAAAGTTTCGCTGGCGGAAGTGATCATTCCTGGCGCCGATCTCAGCGAACAGATTTCAACCGCCGGTACCGAAGCTTCCGGGACCAGCAACATGAAGTTTGCCATGAACGGCGCGCTGACGATTGGCACGCTTGACGGCGCCAACGTCGAAATGCTGGAAGAAGTGGGCGCAGAAAATATCTTCATTTTTGGACTCAAGACCGAGGAAGTGCGGGCGATTCGCGCCGCGGGCTACAACCCGAGAGACTGGTACGAGCGCGACGCTTGTATCCGGCGCGTGCTAGATTCCATCAGCGGCAATCGCTTCTCAAGCAACGAGCCCGGCATTTTCGATCCCATCTCCCGATCGCTTCTCGATAACGGCGATCATTACCTGCATATTGCGGACCTTGGCGCATATCTAGCGGCCCAGGACCAGGTGTCGCAACTATTCACCAACACTTCGCAATGGAGCGAAAAGGCGATTCTGAACGTCGCCCGGATGGGCAAATTCTCCAGCGATCGCAGCATTCAGGAATACGCCAGCGACATTTGGGGCATTCGCTCCTGGCCCCCCGCCTGAGTACGCAATGACCGCAAAACGAATTCTCCTGGCAGACGATGATCCGATCACGCGAGCCATTGCGGCGTCGTTTATCCGCAAATGGGGATATGAGGTCATCGAAGCCAAAGATGGCCGGCAGGCGCTCGACATATTAAGCCGCGAATCGATTGGACTTGTGATTAGCGACTGGGTGATGCCCTACGTCAGCGGTATTGAGCTGTGTCGCCAGATCCGCGCCGCGAATGCCGACCACTACACCTACACGATTCTCTGCACGTCCAAGGGCGAAAAGGCTGACCTGATCGAAGGCATGGAAGCGGGCGCCGACGACTTTCTAGTGAAGCCCATAAGCCAGGCGGAACTGCGCGTTCGGCTACGCGCCGGCGAGCGTGTCATCGATTTAGAACGTGGATTGGCTGATCGAAATCACGATCTGAATGAAATCAACGGGCGGTTGGAAAAAGCATACGAACGGATCAAGGGAGATTTGAAGGCGGCATCGTGGATGCAGATGAATTTGCTGCCCTCGCCTTCGCAGACCACTTTGAATATAGCGTCGGAGTGGCGCTTTCGGCCATCCAGCTATGTCGCTGGCGATATTCTGAATATCTTCAAGTTGGATGATCACCGGTTGGCATTCTATCTGCTCGACGTCTCAGGTCATGGGGTGCCGGCGGCCATGCTATCGGTGACGCTCAGTATGGTACTCCGGCCAGACTCAATGCATGGTAGTCCCATGAAGCAGCATAATCCGCACACGGGCTTGTATGACATTGTTTCTTCGGCCGATGTTGTCGGCAACCTGAATCAATCGTTTCAGGGCAAGGATGATCAGTATTTCACCATCATTTACGGGTTGCTGGACAGCCGCAGTAGGGAACTCACACTGACGCAGGCAGGACACCCGAGTCCCGTGCTGATTCAACGCGGTAAGAAGTTGACCGTGCTGGGCGACGGCGGGCCGCCAGTGGGACTCTGGCCCGATATGAAGTACGACACCATTCATACAGACTTTAATCCGGGCGACCGGTTGATGCTTTATTCGGATGGAGTGATCGAATGCGCGAATCCAGGGGGCGAGTTGTTTGGGGAGGAACGATTGCTCCATTATCTGGAGAAAACGCGCACCGAGCCTCTTTCGAAAATGCTGGGCGGCCTGGAATTAGAGATGGAAAAGTGGCGCGGTGCCGATGAGTTCGATGACGACGTGTCGCTACTAGCGTTGGAATTTACCGACAATCAACAGGAGCATCCATGAAAGCCATGATTCTGGCAGCGGGCAAAGGGACCCGCGTTCGCCCCATTACCAATGTTGTCCCAAAACCTATGATTCCGCTGCTGGGCAAGCCGGTCATGGAGTCGATTCTGGAACACCTGCGCGATGCGGGTTTTGACCAGATCGTGGTGAACACCAGCCATTTAGCTCCCGTGATTCAAGATTACTTCCGCGACGGCACCCACTTCGGCGTGCAGATTGCCTACTCGTTTGAAGGCCTGCTTGACCGCGGACAACTGCAAGGCGAGGCGCTGGGCTCTGCGGGTGGAATGAAACGCATCCAGGATTTTCCGAGCTTCTTCGACGACACGTTTGCCGTTCTTTGCGGTGACGCGCTGGTAGATGTTGATTTTCAGAAGGCCGTTAGTTTTCACCGTGAACGTGGCGCCGTTGCGACCATTATTCTGCGCGATGTTCCCCGCGAAGAAGTCTTTCGCTATGGTGTAGTAGCGACCGATCCGACGGGCCGTATTACTCAGTTTCAGGAAAAGCCCAAGGTGGAGCAGGCGGTTTCCACCCAGATCAACACGGGCATCTATATTTTTGAACCGTCAGTGTTCGATCACATCCCATCTGGTCGCTCGTTCGATATCGGCAGCGAACTCTTTCCGGCATTAGTAAAGTGCGGCGCACCGATGTACGGCGTGGAACTGCCGTTTCAGTGGGTGGATATCGGGTCGGTGCCCGATTATTGGGAAGCGTCGCGCTTGGCGTTACGCGGAGGCATTCGTGGTTTTCGTATACCCGGCCGTGAGGTAATGCCCGGCGTACACATCGGGATTAATGTGGGTTGGAATCCTAATCGCTGCACGGTTCGCGGGCCTGTCCTGATTGGCGGAAGTACATTTATCGGCGATGGCGCGGCGATCGAGGGGCCTGCCGTGATTGGTGCGGGTTGCGTCATTGAGCCCGGCGCGGTGGTTAAGGAATGTATTCTGGCCGACTACACCCGGGTGAGTTCTGTAGCTCGCTTAGACCGCCTAGTGATCTTCGGCAACCAGTGTATACAGCCCAACGGTGAGCACTTCGGCATTGAGGAAACAGGCGTGAGCTGGGTGATTGATGATGCCAGGGCAAAGCAGGAATTCGCCCCGGTGCAGCAAGAGTTGCTTCAATTGGCACGAGAAATCGCAGATTAGAGACGAAGAGGAGTATTATGCGTTTTGAAGAAAATAAGGTAGGAGATGTCCTGGTAGCGAAGGTGCTCGACGGACGAATTGCGGCGGACGTTGCTCCGAGGTTTAAGGCGCATCTGGCTGAATATGTAAGGCAAGGCAACCTTGCCATTGTTCTCGATCTGGGCGCGGTCACGTTCATTGATTCTAGTGGGCTAGGTGCTCTGGTATCGAGTCTCAAATCAATGGGCAAAGAGGGCGATCTGGCGATTGCAGGCGCGCAGGGCGGCGTCGCCAGCATGTTTAAGCTCACGCGTATGGACAAAGTGTTCCGCATGTATCCGACGATCAACGAAGCTGTTTCCGCTTTGTCTGTCACGGCGGTTCCCTAGGAACGCTCCAACATGAGCCGCTTCCGACTCGCCATCGAAAGCGACCTGAGCGATGTGTTCCTCGTCTCGTTGGTCGTCCGCGGAGTGTGCAATCGCCTCGGGATGAATGCAGCGGATATGTCATCAGTCGACGTGTGCGCGGTTGAAGCGGTAACAAATGCCATCAAGCATGCCTATCACGGCGCTGGTGGCCATGAGGTAACGGTGGAAATCGTACCTGCTGCCGACCGGTTGGATCTGTATGTCCGAGATGAAGGAGACGGCATGCCCGCGCAACAGGCCGCCAAGCTGCAGACTGGCTCCCGTGTTTTGGACTTTGATCCGGTAGAATTAAAAGCTGTTCCCGAAGGCGGAATGGGTTTGCAAATCATTCATCAACTGATGGATGAAGCGGTTTATTCAGTCCAAGGTGGCACAAATTGCTTGCGGCTCACAAAGTTTGTGCGACCGGCCGCGCCTAAATCTATCTATGAAACAACCTGATATAGCCCTTTGGAAACTGTTGGGCGTTCTCTACAAACCGCATCCCTGGCATGGCGTTTCGCCGGGTAGCGACGCTCCCAAGGTTTTGCAGTGTTTCGTCGAAGTGGTGCCATCCGATACCGTCAAATATGAGATCGATAAGGTGACGGGTTACCTGAAACTGGATCGGCCTCAAAAATACTCGAGCATTTGTCCGGCGCTGTATGGCTTCGTTCCGCAAACACTCTGTGCCGAGCGCGTGGCTGAGTTTTCCTCTCTACAGACAGGCCGGAAGCTTGAGGGCGACGGTGATCCGCTCGATATTTGTATTCTGACTGATCGGCCGATTCATCATGGCAATCTTCTGGTGGATTGCATTCCCATCGGAGGTTTACGCATGGTTGATCAAAATGAGGCGGATGACAAGATTGTGGCGGTTTTGAAAAACGATGCGTCTTACGGTGCTTTGACTGATATTGATCAAGTGGCGCGCCCGATTCTTGATCGCTTGCGACATTACTTCGTCAGCTATAAACAATCGCCTGACGTGGAAGTGCCCACTTGCGAGATCACCCACGTTTATGGACGTGAGGAAGCCCATGAAGTGATCGTGCGGAGTTTGGCCGATTATCACCAGCTCTTTGGTTCCATCGAAGAAATGCTGAGTACGGCCTTAGAAGCCGCGCGCTAAAGGCAGCTAGCCCCTCAGCGTCACGCATTGCGAAAGGGGGCCAGAAGCGTTAGCGAATTAGATTGGTGCATTCGGTGGAGCAGACCTAAGCAGACTCTTCGGCCCGCGTGCGGCGATCTTGCTCTCAATCTGGCAACTCCCGTTTTCACCAATTGACCCAAATTTCAAACGCTTTTCGATTGCCTAGTCCTTGCGATCGCCTGCTGCGGGTTCACACCCCCAGCGCTTCGGACAGCGGAACACTCCGAACCCAGGATGACTCGGATTACCCGTGGCATCTTCGACTCCGAAATACTCAATATGACTGGTCGCGCCGCCAAGGCGGAGGCGATGAGCATCTCGCTCGGCTGAACAGGCCCCTGGAAACTGGTATGGCGATGGCCCGGCGGTTCGTAAGCAAGCCGCAGCCCTACGGCCTCGGATTGAAAGTAAGGCCGCTCCGCGGCAATCTGTCAGGAAATTCACACTAAATCCCTATAGAGTGCTGACAAGATACAGATACGAGCCGATGATTTTGGAGGTATTCTGAATGCGGGGGATGTGAGACTTTGCCACGTCCGGCGGCAGTTTAGTCAATCCAGTTTTGGGGCGTACCGCGATGACGACGATCATACGGCAATTCATTGACTTTAATGTTCGGCTTTCTGGTCATTTCGACCGGATGTTGCCGGAACGCTACCAGATTGACGGCAACGCCGATTTCCAAAGGCGATTCTGTCCAATCTTCCTAAAGCCCGGGAGTCGGTTAGTGGATGTTGGGGGTGGGAAGACCCCCCTGGTGAACCGGCTTACGAAGGGCGAGCTTAAACTTTGCGTAACAGGGTTCGACGTCAGTCAAGAAGAACTCGACAAGGCCCCGGAGGAAGCTTATGATGACGTGATATGTGCAGATATCACGACTTATCGCGGCACACAAGACGCCGACCTCCTTATCTGTCAAGCGGTTTTAGAACACGTACAAGACGTTGAGCAAGCCTTTGCAGCGTTCGCTTCTATTCTAAAGCCACAAGGCTTGGCACTCCTTTGGGTGCCATCCAGACACGCGGCCTTCGCGCGGCTCAATATGCTTCTGCCGGAAAAGCTGAAGCACAAGATTCTGTTCTTCGTTTTTCCGCACATGAAGGGTGATCAGGGATTTCCCGTCTATTACGATCGCTGCACGCCTCGCCAGTTCCAACAGCTTGCGCGAAAGCACGGTTTCACGCTCGAGTCCGAACGACTCTACTACAGCAATAAATATTTCTACTTCTTCTTGCCGTTGCACGTCCTCTGGAGAGTGTGGTTGATAGTGTTTCGCGCCGTCAGAAAACAGGAGTCGGCAGAAACGTTTTCCATGGCGCTTAGAAAACTCTGAGGCGGGCGAGGCGACGATCTTTTTGAGCTGAGAGCATCTTGAACGATGCGGCGGCGTCTCAGCCAGACCCGCCCGTAGGTAGGTTATTGCCGCTTGCCAATTGTGCTTCCTCTATTCTCATCTTCTGTTTTGGCCGATAACCCAGTACGGAACCAGTTGCCGCCAATTGTTCTTCCTATCTCCGCCGGAATAAGGTCGGTATAGGGAAAGCCAACGGTACATCGGAACCGGGAGAATTTGCACGCACATGGCCACTACTTTAACGACGTCGCTCATTTCCCATCCATTCGCTCATGCGGTCACGTTCACTATCCAATTTCTGCCATTAAAGGGGGTCTAAGTTTTGGAGAATCATCAAACAGACGACATCGGAAGATTGCTCCAGCAACTAGACCTGGAGAAGACTAAGTACAAGGTCTTCAGAGGCGGGGCATCTCTACTCCTGCGCGGCTCAACGCCAGAGGATGTGGAGTTCGAAGACGCAGATGAGACACCGCGTGCGTTGCTGGCCGGAGAATCCGAACGGCTCAGTAAGCGCGCAGAAGTTTCGCCTTCTTTTGCTCCAAAGCGTTTGGAAGCCCCGGGAGCGTCTTCGGTAGACCGATCGCTGAGCGCACGTGAGCCGAGCCGCAGCATTCTGGAATCATTATTGAATCTGCATTCCGTCCATTCCGCCGGGCATTCCTCGACTGAACAGACGGCTGCGCCGCGCACGCCCGGAGCCACGCTCTATGGTGCCTGCGGCGGCGTCGGAACGACGACAATCCTCTCGGCCCTGGGCCGTATCTCGTCCAAGGGGGAGCAACGTGTCCTGTTGGTGGATATGGCGTCTCCCAGTTTTCTTCCACTCTATTTTGGAGCTCTTTCTCCACGTTCCTATATCTCAACGTTCAGTTCTGATGGGCGGCGCGACTGTACGATTCATATCGCATGCGGCAAACCCGGCGAGCTAACCAGCGCACTTTCGAGTGAAGTGGATTGCTCATACGTCGACGCTGGACTCTACCGGTCAAAAGACGCCGTTCCCGCTGAAGCTGCTGCGCCGCTAGCGTTTCTTGTGGTCGTACCCGATGCACGTTGCCTGGCGGAACTAAACCGTTTAAAGCGGCAAGAAACGACTCTTCCCTACATTCTGCTCAATCAGTTTGACGTTCGCCAGTCTTTGCACCGCGAGGTGAAGCAGTTGCTGAGTCAACAATTCGAAGACCGCTTGATCCCCGTAACGATCGATTTCGATCCCGACGTGTCCGCTGCCCTTGCGCACGGAACAACCATCATCGATTACGCTCCCACTTCTTCGGTCACAGAGGACTTGTACAAATTGAATCAATGGCTAGTTGGTAAATCCAGAAACGTTCCGAGCCTTGAATTAACGGTAGCGGGGCAGGGCATATGAGTATCTTGTCAAAGGAGCCACGGCGTCTTTCTAAATCAACTGTATTCGCACGTGTGGCCGTGGCTTTAACTGCGTGTGCCGCGCTTTACCTGTTAGCCACCGTTCCGCTCGAATGGAAGCAGCAAGCGTGCCTCGGCGTGACGCTCTTCTGTTTGGCAGCCATCCTGAGCAAAGTATCTACTTCGCAGGTGGTGACGATCTTCATTTCCGTGTTGTCGATGTTTTCGACCGTACGCTACGCGCATTTCCGGTTCGCCGAAACGTTCAATTATCTATCCTTCAACTGGGCCGAAGCGCATGCGCTCGACCTGTCGTTCGTGTTCATTTTGTTGTTTGCCGAAACCTACGCTTTTGTGATTCTGTTTCTCGGTGTGTTTCAAACCATTCGGCCGTTGAATCGCCCGTCTGCGCCCCTGCCGGATGATGTAGATGCGTGGCCCTCCGTCGACATTTACATTCCGACTTATAACGAGCCGCTGGATGTCGTGCGCGCCACCACTCTTGCCGCCATGAGCATCGATTGGCCGGCCGACAAGCTGAAAGTCTACATCCTGGACGATGGCCGCCGCCGCGAATTCTGGGAATTTGCGCAGAGTTGCCAGGTCGGTTATTTGATCCGGCCCGACAACAAGCACGCTAAGGCGGGCAACATCAATCATGCTTTGCGTCAGACGCATGGAGACTATATCGCAATTTTTGATTGCGATCACATCCCAACCCGTTCGTTCCTACAAGTGGCCATGGGGTGGTTTCTCAAGGACGAGCGTTTGGCGATGGTTCAAACGCCTCACCATTTTTACTCGCCCGATCCCTTCGAAAGAAATCTTGATACCTTTCGTCAAGTCCCCAATGAGGGTGCTCTTTTCTATGGGGTGATTCAAGACGGCAGCGATTTCTGGAATGCCGCTTTCTTTTGCGGCTCCTGCGCAGTTTTGCGACGTACTGCCATAGAAGAGATCAACGGCATTGCCGTTGAGACGGTAACCGAAGACGCGCACACCGCCTTGCGCATGCAGCGTCGCGGTTGGAGTACGGCCTACATTCGATTTCCCCAGGCAGCCGGACTTGCTACCGGAAGCCTCGCGGCTCATATTGGGCAACGTGTTCGTTGGGCGCGCGGCATGATTCAAATCCTGCGAACGGATAACCCGCTTTTCGGCAGCGGGCTTCGCTTGTCGCAACGGCTCTGCTATTTGAACAGCATGATGCACTACCTGTTCGCGATCCCGCGCCTCATTTTTCTCATGTCTCCCGCAGTTTATCTCTTGCTGGGACATTCCAACATTTACGGCTATGGTGGCGCTATCCTTGCCTACGCTCTGCCTCACCTTGCCTTTGCTATTCTGATGAACTCGCGCGTGCAAGGCAAGTATCGCTATTCGTTTTGGAACGAAGTATATGAGACGGTTCTCGCTCCGTATATTCTATTGCCCACCACTGTTGCCCTGATCAGTCCGAAGCATGGCAAATTCAACGTCACTTCCAAGGACGATCTTATTGATCAACGGTATTTCGATTGGAAACTGGCGGCGCCTTACTTGGCTTTGTTGGCGCTAAATTTCGCCTGCGTGGTCTCGGGTGTCGTGAAAACCTTCAGCGGCCCGGCACATCATGAAACGATCGCCCTCAACATTTTGTGGTCTGTCCTCAACATCGTGATTCTGGGTGCAGCCACAGCTGTTGCTCACGAGGCGACCCAGCGCCGAACCAGCGTTCGCATCTCTGCAAAGATTCCGGTCTCAATCGTCAGAGGCGATCACCGCTGGAACACCACGACGGTAGATATTTCCCGTGGTGGTATCAGCGTGCCCCTACCTGGCGATTGGGATCTCAATCCAGGTGAACGGCTCAGAAGCATCTTCAAGATGTCCGGCGAGGAATACACGTTTCCCATGGTGTTGATTGCCAACGAAGAGGGCAACGCCCGGTTTAGCTTCGGCGTTCTCTCGCTCGAAAGGGAAGATGCGCTGGTCCGCGTAATTTTTGGCCGCGCCGACGCCTGGCTCAGTTGGCGGGATAACGTCCGTCAGGATAAACCACTGCTCAGCTTCCTCCACATTATGGGAATCGCCTTGCAAGGGATTGCTGTTATTCCCCGTGCCACCATCGCACTCTTGAGTCGGCCTCCCAAACGTGCTCCCAAGCATGTGGAAATGGTCATGCGCCGCATGATCGCACCTCCCATGATCCTTGCTGCTATCTGTTTAGGTTCTCTTCTGATGGGCACCGCATCCCCTTTGCGCGGCCAAGATGTGGGCACCCGGTCCACCTTCAACGAGTCGCTCGACTTTACCGCGCTGGGCCACAGCCAACCGCTGCTGTTGCACGGCGCTGAGTCTCACGCCAGTCTGAACTTTGGCGTTCCGTTGACAAAAGTGGTCACTGACGCAACTCTCCTGCTCACCTACCGCGCGTCCGTCGGACTCGCGGCAAAAGTGAGTGTCATAACCGTCTCATTGAATGGTATGTCGGTCGCCACTGTTCCGGTGACCCAGCCATCCATCCCGGAAGCGCTCACGTCCGTAGAAATTTCCATTCCGGCCGATCTGCTGACAAGCGAAAATTCATTGGCGCTTGCTCTCGAAGGACGTTGCGCCCCAGGCTGCAACGGTGGTACTGCGGCTGACTTGTGGCTACAAGTGGAACCTTCAACGCAATTGCACTTTCAAGGGAGTATCCTCGCGCTGAGCAATGATCTGCGTTTGCTGCCTGAACCCTTTATTGATCGCTCCTCTCGTGGCCAACTGGTCGCACAGATCGCCTTGCAAGGCAATCCCGATCACAAAGCGCTGGAAGCCGCCGGCGTCATCGCCTCTTGGTTCGGCCAATTGGCGGATCATCGCGGTCTTCGCTTCTCAGTTACCATCGATAGCATTCCAGATGGCAACGTTATTGTCTTCGCCCAGCGCCGCTCTGCTTTGGCTCTCTCGCTGGGATTGGAATCCGGGGAGGGGCCCAACGTTACCCTCCGTGATAATCCCTCCAATGATTTCGGCAAAATGCTTGTCATCACGGGAAGCAGCAGTGACGAACTGCTGACGGCCGCGCGCGCACTCGCGACGGGTCACTACCCTCGTACCGGTAATTCTGCTTCCCTTCGTTCGGCCCAACTTCCGCCGGCTCGCGAAGCTTACGATGCGCCGCGTTGGCTCAACACCTCTCACACTTCGCCTCTCGGTCAGCAGATGAGTTCGGAAGATCTTAAAGTGTATGGCAATGGCAATGTGAATCTGTATTTTCAATTGCCTCCCGATCTCTATTTCGGAACGCAACGCTATGTACCTCTGCACTTGGTCTACGACTTGGCTAAGTGGCCTGCCAACGCCACAGGCGAAATCCACGTTAGATTGAACCGCACGCTCGTCACGACTCGAAAAATCCGAGATGCCACGCTCAATCGCCACCAGACCCAGGACATCGGTCTTCCTGTCGAGGCACTCACCCTTGGCAACACATTGACTTTGGAATTTGCTCTAGATTCCGCTCATTCTCAGACCACGGAGACGGCAACCGAAGAAAGTGTCTCGCCGGCATCCTCCATTGACCTAAGCGGCTTGTCGCATTTTGTGGAGCTGCCCCGCCTTGATCTCTTTGCGAATGCTGGATTTCCTTTCACTAAGCAGGCAGATTTGGCAGGCACTGCTGTTGTCTTGACTGACGATGCTTCTCCTCAACAACTGGGCTTCTATTTGGATGTGCTGGGGTTTTTTGGCGCCCGCACGGGGTATCCAGCCCTTCGTCTCACGGTGCTTTCGCCTACGCAGACGGCCGAGGCTGCCAACAAAGATCTTTTGATCCTCAGTTCCTCGTCGCACGAATCCGAGGCGCTTGACAGGCTCATTGGAGGATCGGCCAAAGTGTCTCAAAGCCAAATCAAAACGCGCGAATCGGCTTCCGCTTTCAATATCTTCCGCTGGCTCCCGGGATCATCCAAAGATGCGCTTCGGGGTGCCGAAGAAGTTTTCGGGGCCGATCCCGGTCCGGACGGTTTCGTCTCCGAATTCGCCTCGCCGCTGGGACAGGATCATACGGCCGTCGCGATCAGAACAGTGGACATTTCCAAGTTGGAACCACTTGAGGATGTTTTCGCCGGTGAGGCCACGGTCGCTCAGGTTTACGGGAGTCTCAGCCTCATTCAAGGCGGTCAGTTTCATTCATTCGTCATTGAACAGAAATCCTACGGTCAGGGCCAACTCGGATGGCTCGATCAGACTCATCTGTGGGTTGCGTCCTACTATTGGCTTCTTCCATTGTTCTTGCTGGTCGTTGCCGGCTTCCTTTCTTTCCGTGTCAATGATTGGCTCGAAGAGCGCGCGCGCTACCGTCTGCGAGCCGAAATCTAAGATCAATGCTGCGAACGAAAGTACTTCCGCTCTCGCTAGTTTTATCTGCGCTCGCTTTTCAAACGCTGCCCGCAAAAGCCAATTGGCCTTTGTGGGATAGCTACACGGCCTATTTTCTCGATAGCAGCGGTCGCATCGTCGATCGCGATGCTGAAGATCGCACCACGTCCGAAGGTCAGTCCTACGCTCTATTCTTTTCGCTCGTTGCGAACGATAGGCCTTCGTTCGACAGAATTCTCTCCTGGACCCAACTCCATCTGGCGCACCATGATATCGGAAGCAACCTCCCAGCTTGGCTCTGGGGCAATCGTCAGGGCAATTGGCAAATCTTGGACAAAAATTCGGCCTCTGATTCAGACCTTTGGATAGCCTACACCCTATTAGAGGCAGGCCGACTATGGCGAGATCCCACTCTTTCCGCCTTAGGGCGTTCGCTCGCAAATCTGATCTATGAAAGGGAAGTCTTCGAGATCTCAGGGCTGGGTCCGGTCTTACTTCCTGGTCCGATCGGGTTTAAGACTTCCGACGGCTGGTTCCAAATCAACGCCAGCTACCTTCCTGTCCCTTTATTACTTGGATTGTCTGCCCACACCGGTAGCAAGTATTGGCGGCAAATGGCCGATCTAGTCCCTATGATCGTTGAAGGAAGCGCGCCGAAAGGCTTTGTCATGGACTGGATAGCGTATCGTCCATACGAAGGCTTTTCGACCCAACCTTCTCCCGTTTCTCCGCCGCTTGCCAGTTATGATGCGATCCGCGTCTATCTTTGGGCCGGCATGGAGGCGCCCTCTCCTCGGCGTGATCGAATTTTAACTGCCGTCTCACCAATGGCTACCTACCTAGAACACAACCAGGTCCCTCCCGCGGGTATAGACGAAACCGGAGTGGTGGCGGATGCACATGGCGGGATTGGCTTCTCAGCAGCAGTAATTCCATTATTGGTGGCGCTAAATCGAACGAAACCCCTCGCGCAACAAAAAGAACGATTGCAGTCGGAAAAGAACGATAAGACAGGTTTGTACGGGAAAAAGCCGCGTTACTACGACCAGAACTTGGCGCTGTTTGCGCTCGGCTGGTACGAAAACCGTTTCTCTTTCGATGATCAGGGAAGACTAGGAGTGAATTGGAAATGAAGAGTATCAGTTTCTATACTGGCGTGATCTTATGTGCGGCGCTCCTTTGGACGACGCCGCCGGCGGTGCATGCCGCCAATGCCGCCACGGAGCAATTATTGAGCAAAGCACGCAGCCTCGAAGGACGCGGTCGACTCGACTTGGCTGCGCGTGTTTGGGAACAGACCCTGCTCGCGGATCCTAACAATGCTGAAGCCCTAGTCGGCTTGGCCAAATTCGCCAAACAGAACGGCAAAATCGAGGAGGCCAATCGCTATCTCGAACGACTTCGCAACCTCGATCCGAATAACCCTGCCATTGGCACGGTTCTAGGCATGACGACGGCCGGAAAACAACGTGCGGGAATCGAAGAGGCCAATCGCTTGGCGGCGAGCCAAAATTTCGAAGGAGCCATGCGAATCTATCGCAGCCTCTTTGGCAATGAACCTCCTCCCGGTGCGGTTGCCATTAGCTATTACGAAACCGAAGCCTCCACTCCTGGTGGTTGGAAGGATGGTGTGGCGGCAATCGAACAACTGGCAAAAAAGTATCCGCTGTCTGAAGAATACAAAGTTTCTCTTGGCCGCCTTAAAACGTATCGCGAAGCCAGCCGACTGGAAGGGATGCAGATTCTATCCACGATCAAGGGCGAGTCCCAATTAGTCGGCAAAGCGCGCGCTGCTTGGCGTCAGGCCCTCATCTGGGCTGCCGGCAGTCCCGAGTCATTGCCATTGCTCGAAAGCTACTTAGCCCGGTACCCTGATCCAGAAGTGCAAAAGCTGATGGTTCACGGTGGCAAAACGAATGAAGTTGCTGCCCTGCATGGACCACTGCCAATGGATAACACAGAATCTACCTTGGCATACAATTTCCTGAACGCCCAGAAAGTGGACGAAGCCGAAAAGCATTTCCAAATTGCGTTAAGAACCACCCCACATAATCCAGTACCTCTTGCAGGTATGGGTTACGTGCGCATGAAGCAAGAGGATTTTCACGCCGCCGCTGAACTTTTTCAACAAGCACTCGAAACACAACCAAAGAATCAGAGTCTCCTTGAGGCACTTGCCACCTCCCGCTTTTGGGAGCAAATGAAAATTGGAGGCGACGCGGCCGCTCAAAACAAACCTGACGTAGCGGTTCCTCATTTTGAGAAAGCATTGAGCCTCAGGCCCGCCAGCGAACAGGCCATCGAATCCCTTGCGGGTGCCCACATGATGAGGCAGCAGCCTGCCCTCGCTATGCCGCTCTACGAGAAACTAACGCGCCTAAAACAGCAGAGTCTTGAATCTTGGTACGGGCTTGTCAAGGCGAAATCTCAGCTCGGCAATTTTGAGGATGCCCTTGCGGTCCTCAAACAGGCGCCTCCACAAGTGAAAGAAGATTGGGGGAAAAATCCTGAACACCTAGCGATGCTTTCGTTTATTTATGCCGACGCTGGCGCGACGGACGAATCTCAGCGCGTTTTCGAGCGCGCCATCGCGACTGCTCGTGCTAACAGGAGCGAGGTACCGGTTTACCAGCAGATGGAGTTTGCCGGACGCTCTCTGCGACTCGGGCATGCTAAGCAGGCGGCGGATATGTTCTTGCAGATTGCCGCGAAGCATCCAGCGAACGTTGATGCCTGGACCGGCTCAATGAACGCTCTTCTCCAAGTCTCTGACGCTCCCCGTGCCTATCAAGCGCTGCAGCGAATTCCGCAGAACACCTACGCCTTGGCTCTAACAAAGCCTGAGTTCCTCCGTTCGGTGGCGCGTTTACAGTCGGCCATGAAAAGATACGATCTGGCAGAAAAAGCACTTATTGAAGCGGCTAGACTTGAAAACGCACAGGGCAAACAAGCTGATTTCGATGCTCAACTTCAAATGGCAAACCTGGGAACCCATATCGGGAAAAGTGAGGACTCTGAAAAACTTCTACGGTCGCTCACCGAAGAGTATCCGAATGATAAGCGCGCATGGATCTCGCTTGTCGCTTTGCTTCACGAACAAAAGTCGGACCCCGCTGCTCTCGCCGAAATCGAGAGAATGCCTGAAAAAGCCTCAGTCGAAGCGGAGGCCGAACCAGGTTTTGTGATCCTTGAGGCCGGTGTTTATATGGGAGCCGGTCACAAAGAACGTGCTCTGAGCATCGTGCGAAGCGCCCAAAAGCACTTCGAAGCTTTAGGGCGCGCAGTGCCGGTGAATCTTGAAATCCAACTGGCTTGGCTGCTCATGGCAAACCAAGATAGCCAGAATGAAGTAACAAAGATTTTGGATCGAGACAATCTCCGGTCGGATATGACGGGAACTGAGCGCCGCGATCTGAATCAAATCTCTTCTGTCTGGGCACAGCGTCGAGCGCAAGCCGCTATCGAAGCCAAAGAAATGCCTAAGGCAATTTCTATCCTACAGGCGGCAGCAGTTCTGTTACCGGCTGATCCGCGGCTCGAAGCAATGCTCGCCAGCGCCTTCCTGCGCGCAGAAGACTTTCCGAGGGCTTTCGAAGTTTATCAGCGCTGGGACCTAAAAAACGCGGAAGCCGATGATTTCCGCGGCGCTGTCGGAGCGGCCTCCGCCAACAGCGAAAAAGCAATTGCTGCGAATTGGCTTGATCGCGGCTTAAAAGAGTTCCCCAGTAATCCGCGCCTCCTGCAATTAGCAGGCGAACAGGCCGCGCAACATCGCGACTACGAGCGCGCCAGCTACTATCTTCGCCGCGCTCTCGAGAAAATCTCTTCCGACGAACCGATTCGGCAGGAACAGAAAGTGGGATCTGTCAAATCCGCTCCTTCGGAGACATCTAAGCCGGCCGAGGGAATCCTCGGATCGTTCTTGTCTGTGCCAGCCGCTACAACCGCATTTACAGACGATGTTCTGCAGAATGATCTCAGCCCATCCAGCAAGCCAAATGCCCCGTTTTCCGCTCTCCGCGTTAATGCCGCCAGTCCCTATTACGGGGGTGCCCGCGCCGTCCTGGTGTCTGCACCAGTCGGTTCGTCCTCCGACAGCCTGACTGACGATAGCTCCCTGTTGAATCGCAGCTTCGCCGAAGGCAAAGAAGCGGGTGACGAAATTACTGAGCCCGATTTCATTCAACCGGTTGAACTCGTTGGCCCAACGCCGAAGACGGCCGAACAACTCGCGTTGCGCGAAGAAATTCAATCCGAGTTGGCAGCCATCGAGGGAAGAAACACTCCTTATTTTCAAAATGGAGTAAACATCCAGCAGCGCTCTGGTGAGGGCGGCTTCGATAAGCTTCTCATCGAAGAAGCTCATTTAGAGACCAGCACCACAGTTGGTGATCGTTTCCGTCTTACGCTGATTGCAAAGCCGACCTATGTGGACAGCGGTGCACCGGCTACTCCAGGTAACGATGGTCATCTTGGTTTTGGCGCCACTGCCCTGGATGCGACACCCGGCCTTCGCAGCGCTTTCGGCATTGGTGTGGAAGCCCAATTGTCTACTACCAATTTCGGTCTCCGTTTTGGTCTCAGTCCAGAGGAATTTCTGGTGCACGGATGGATCGGTGGTCTTCGCTGGAATCCCGCAGGTGGGCCGTTCACAATTCTCGTCGACAGAGACTCCGTCCGAGACACAAAGCTGTCTTTTGCCGGGGAACGCGATCCCAGCTCTCAGCTGGTTTGGGGCGGTGTCATGGCCAACAGTGCTTCACTCATAGGAAACTGGAGTCACGGCAACACCGGCTATTATGCAAAAGCGGGTTACCAGGATATTGAAGGACAAAATGTAGCCAAGAACAGCCGGATCGAAGTGAATGCCGGATCGTATTTCAAGATTTATCGCAGCAAAGCCGGCGAGTTGACGGTTGGCCTGAACATGACCGGTATGCATTACGACAAAAATCTACGCTATTTCACTCTCGGTCAGGGCGGCTACTTTAGCCCTCAACAATACTTCCTCTTCAACGTGCCCGCGCACTGGACAGGAAAGGTAAATCAGAAACTGCAGTATTCAATTTCGGCCAGCCTCGGGGTTCAGCACTTTACCGAGAACGCATCACCGTACTTCCCAACCGACGCCGGGCGCCAAGCCCTCCTTGGGCTTTCCTATCCGACTTATACCAATACGAGCGGCAATTACAACCTGAGCGTTCGCACCATCTATCAAATCACTCCGCAATGGTTAGGCGGAGCATTCTTCGACGTCAATAATTCTCGCGAATATCGTTCCGTCAACGCTGGACTTTATTTAAAATACCTGATCAGACCCCGGCCGGCCTCATCCACCCTGAGTTTGACTCCGGTTCCCGATTGGACCGGCGCCTCTCCCTTCGACGTACCGTAAGGGTCCGAATTTTGTCTTGGGACGACACCCACGTTGTCGTCCCAGGCTTGATTTAGTACTACAAACTACTCCTTGTTTTATTTCCCAATTGACTTAAACGCCGATCCACCGTTTAAATCCTTCTGCTTTCGACTCGTACCGCTTTCTACTGAAATTCTTCACCTTCGGTTCTGCTGCTCCCGTATGGTCAAATAAAGTGATCGGCCCTCCGATCATCACAAGTCTAGGAGACTATCGGTTGCTGCCAGCTGTCCTCACGTGTGCTTTTTCCTTATCTGAGTCAATCTGCGTTAATCTGCCGCTACCAGGTTTGTGCGTTCTCGTATCCGGGGCACTCCTCTAATGCCTAAACGCAACGACCTCAAACGCATCATGATCATCGGTTCTGGCCCTATCATCATCGGCCAAGCCTGTGAATTCGACTACTCCGGCGCCCAAGCCTGCAAAGCCCTCCGTCAAGAAGGCTACGAAGTCATCCTTCTCAATTCCAATCCGGCCACCATCATGACGGACCCTGAGCTCGCCGACCGCACTTACGTCGAACCGCTCAGCGTCGCGTATGCCACAGAAATCATCCGTAAAGAGCGCCCCGACGCTTTGCTTTCTACCGTCGGCGGCCAAACCGCACTCAACCTCGCCGTCGAACTAGCTGAAGCCGGCGTTCTCGACGAATACAAAGTCGAACTGATCGGTGCCAAAATCGAAGCCATCAAAAAGGCCGAAGATCGCCTGCTCTTCAAAGATGCCATGAAGAAAATTGGGCTTGATATGACGCAGTCCCAACTCGTCAACAACCTCGAGGACGGACTGAAATTCGCCGAACGCATGGGCTACCCTATCATTCTGCGCCCAAGCTTCACCATGGGCGGCACTGGCGGCGGCATCGCCTACAATCGCGAAGACCTCGAAGAAATCCTGGAACGTGGCATTGATCTTTCGCCGGTCCACGAAGTGCTCGTTGAAGAAAGCGTTCTCGGTTGGAAGGAATTCGAACTCGAAGTCATGCGCGATCTCGCCGGCAATGGCATCATCGTCTGTTCCATCGAAAACTTCGACCCTATGGGCGTCCACACGGGCGATTCCATCACCGTCGCGCCTGCGCAAACCTTAACGGATCGCGAGTATCAAATGATGCGCGATGCCGCGCTCCGCTGCCTCAACGAAATCGGCGTCGATACCGGCGGTTCCAATGTGCAGTTTGCCATCAATCCGCAAAATGGCCGCATGGTTGTCGTCGAAATGAATCCGCGTGTTTCGCGCAGTTCTGCCCTCGCGTCCAAAGCTACCGGTTTTCCGATCGCGAAAATTGCTGCCAAGCTGGCCGTCGGCTATCGTTTGGACGAAATCAAGAACGATATCACCCGCGCCACTCCCGCCTGTTTCGAACCCACCATCGATTACGTCGTCGTCAAAATTCCGCGCTGGCAGTTTGAAAAATTCCCCGGCGCTGAACCCGTCCTCGGTACGCAAATGAAATCGGTCGGCGAAGCCATGGCCATTGGGCGCACCTTCAAGCAAGCTCTGGGCAAAGGTCTGCGTAGTCTGGAAACCGGCAAAGCTTCCGGTGCCAAACTTGATCCTTCGCTCATCGCCAAGCGCCTCATCACGCCAAACCCGGACCGTCTTAACTACATCCGCTTCGCTTTCGACCAAGGCTACACCGTTGAACAAGTTCATGAAATGACCAACGTTGACCCCTGGTTCCTCCAGCAGGTCCACGAAGTCGTTCATCTGGAAATGAGTCTGACCGGCAAAATACTCTCATCCTTCACCGCGCGAGAATTTCGCAAACTCAAACGCGATGGTGTGGGCGACCGCCAAATTGCCGAACGCCTCGCCGTTGAACCCATGGCCGTCCGCGAAGCCCGCAAGAAATTGGGGGTCGAAGCCGTCTTCAACCGCGTTGATACCTGCGCCGCGGAATTCGAAAGCTTCACGCCGTACATGTATTCGAGCTACGAATCGGAAAACGAATCGGTACCGTCGAATCGCAAGAAAGTCATGATCCTTGGCAGCGGCCCCAATCGCATAGGGCAGGGAATTGAATTCGATTACTGCTGCTGCCACGCCTCTTTCGCCCTGCAGGATTTCGGTGTCGAATCCATCATGGTCAACTGCAACCCTGAAACTGTCTCCACCGACTACGACACCAGCGACCGGCTCTACTTCGAACCTCTAACGCAAGAAGAAGTGCTCAATATCTACGACGTTGAAAAACCTGACGGCCTCATCGTCCAATTCGGCGGTCAAACTCCGCTCAATCTGGCCATGCCTCTCAAGGAACTTGGCCTCCCCATCATTGGTACTGATCCCAGTTCCATTGACCTTGCCGAAGATCGCAAGCTTTTCGGCAAACTTCTCACCGACCTCAACATCCCTTCGCCCCCGCACGGCACTGCCACCAACGTTGCCGAAGCCTGCGACGTCGCCGCGCGCCTCGGCTTCCCCGTACTTGTGCGTCCCAGCTATGTTCTCGGTGGCCGCAACATGGTGATCGCCTATAACGAAGAAACCGTGCGCCGCTACATGCAGGAAGCCACCAATCTTTCTGTCAAGCGCCCCGTTCTTATTGACCGCTTTCTCGAAGACGCCACCGAAGTCGATGTTGACGCTCTGTGCGACGGACAGAACGTTCTCATCGCAGGCATTATGGAGCATATCGAAGAAGCTGGCGTCCACTCCGGCGATAGCTCCTGCGTACTCCCGGCCATCTCTATCGCGCCGAAAACCATCCGGACCATCGAAGAGTACACCACGAAACTTGCCCGTGCTCTGAACGTTGTAGGATTGATGAACGTGCAATACGCGCTCAAGAACGGCGACGTTTACGTTCTCGAAGTCAATCCTCGCGCCTCACGCACTGTCCCCTTCGTCAGCAAAGCCACCGGTGTCCCTCTTCCCAAAATCGCGGTTGGTCTCATGCTCGGCAAGAAACTCGACGAGTTCAAAGTTCTCACCGGCGGCATCGTCAATGGCACCCTGCCCGTCCACAACTTCTTCGTCAAAAGCCCGGTGTTCCCCTTCAATAAGTTTCCTGGCGTCGACCCAGCCCTCGGACCCGAAATGCGCTCCACCGGTGAAGTCATGGGCGTCGGCGAATCCTTCGGTGAGGCCTTTGGCAAGGCGCAACTGGCTGCCGGCAATCCGATCCCCGATTCGGGTGCCCTTTTCATTAGCGTCAACGACCGCGACAAAAACGCTGCCGTGGAGGTCGCACGCAAATTCCACGAATTTGGCTTCAGCCTCTTCGCCACCCGCGGTACGGCGGGCGCACTTAAAGCAGCCAACCTCCCGTGCAAAACCGTGTTCAAGGTAAACGAAGGACGTCCCAACGCGGTCGATCTTCTTAAAGCCGGCAGCTTGAAACTTGTCATCTACACCACCACCGGTAGTCACTCTTTTCCCGACGAACAAACAATTCGCCGCAACGCCGTAACTTACCGCATTCCCTGTATTACGACCATGAGCGGCGCGCGTGCCGCCGCTGAAGCCATCACATCTCGCCGTCGCGATCCGCTCCGCGTATGGAGCCTACAGGAACTCCATGCCTCTCCCAAGCCGTAGGAATGTTCTTTCGTCAGCAGCCTCTGCAGCACTGTTAAAGACATCGGCGCGACAACCAGCCGTTCCGCCCAACATCGTCATCATCATCGCCGACCAGGTTCGTTATGACGCCATCGGCGGTTACGGCCAAAACCCGATGGACGTCACACCGAACATTGACGCCATGGCTCAAGCCGGCACCCTCTACCGTCACGCCTTCGTCGCCCAACCCGTCTGCAGCCCCTCACGCGCCAGCATGTTCACTGGACAGTATCCGGCTCGCCACGGCGTCTGGCGGAACACTCACGATGGTGTCGCGCTCAATTCCGCAACCCCAACCATTGCTACCGAACTTACCAAAGCCGGCTACTCCGCCAACTACATTGGCAAGTGGCATCTCGCCGATGGCCCGCGAGGACCAGTGGCCGCCTCCGCTCGCGGTGGCTTTCTTGGCCTCTGGGAAGCCTCGAATCTTCTTGAGATGACCTCTCATCCGTTCGAGGGCGAACTCTACGATGGCGACGGTCGACCCATTCCATTCAAAGACCAATACCGCGTCGACTTTATGACTGGTCGAGCGAAACGCTTCCTCAACAACGTGTCCACCGCTTCTCCCTTCCTCCTCGTCGTCTCCTTTCTGGAACCCCACCATCAAAACGATATGGGCCGGATGGTCGCGCCCAAAGGCTACGCCGACCGCTATAAAAACCCATTCGTGCCGCCGGATCTTCGCTCGTTCCCTGGCGACTATCAGCAGCAATTACCCGACTATTACGGCTGCATCCGCTCCATTGATGAGGCCGTGGGCGAGATCAATCAGACCCTAAATGAGCGCCACCTCGCCGAAAATACCATCGTTGTCTTCTTGAGTGACCATGGATGCCACTTCATGACCCGCAACGACGAATACAAACGCAGCGGGCACGACTCGTCTATTCGTATCCCGTTGATCGTAAGAGGTCCTGGCTTCCCCATTGGTCAAGAAGTACAAGATTTTATGTCCACGGTCGACTTAATGCCCACGCTGCTGAAGGCAGCCGGACAACCCGTTCCTTCTTCGTGTCAAATAAGTGTAAAAAGGAACGAAATCTTCGTCCAGATGTCGGAATTCTGGACCGCCCGCGCACTCCGTACGCCCGAATTTACCTACGTTGTGGCCGCCCCATATGGTACGCATAAGCCAAATGCGGCGCGCTATAACTCCTTTCAGCTCTATGACAACCGGGCCGATCCTTACAAGTTAGTTAATCTTTGCGGACGCAAAGAAACGGCCGCTGCAGAGAACCATCTGCGCGAGCGCCTGCTCGCACGTATGACTGAAGCCGGCGATCCACCAGCCGAAATTTTGCCTAGCGAGTTTCCCTATGCCTAAAAAGCTAACACCCGTTCTTTACGCCGCAGAAATCGAGCCATCGGTTGCCTTTTGGGTGGACCGACTTGGCTTTAACAAAACCGTGGAAGTGCCTGAGGGCAATGTACTTGGCTTCGCGATTTTGCAAAAAGACAATATCGAATTGATGTACCAGAGCTTTACTTCGGCCGTGAAGGATGCACCTTCGCTGGCTGAGTTCTTCCAGAAAGGGCCAAGTTTTCTTTTCGTCGAAGTTGAAAACCTGGAAGAAATCATCACCTCCGCCGAAGGCTGCAAAACCGCCGTGGAAAGGCGCACAACGCCCTACGGAGCCAAAGAGTACGGCGTTTTCGACCCCGCCGGGCACGTGATTTTATTCGCCCAATTCGGTTAAACCCAGATCTGACCCTTGAGGTAAAGCACCGCGTGGCCAGCCATTTCGACTCGGTCGCCCGCCAATTTGCAAAAAAGTTCGCCGCGGCGCGGTGAAACCTGCCACGCGTGCAGCGTATCTTTACCCAACCTTGCGGCCCAATAGGGAATGAGGGTACAGTGCGCCGATCCCGTCACTGGATCTTCCGGCACTCCGAGTTTTGGTGCGAAAAAGCGCGAAACGAAGTCGCAGGTTTTGCCTGGAGCCGTCGCGATAAATGTTGGCTTGTCCAGGCGCGACAATGCCGTCATATCTGGTTGCAGCGCCAGCACTTCTTCTTCGGTCTGATAAACGACAAAATAGTCCCGAGAGGCCAGAATCTCCGTTGGATTCCCGCCCATGGCGGCAGACACTCCAGGATCAGCGTTGATCGGTCCCGGCGGACGAGAAGGGAAGTCCATCACTAGTAAATCGGCGCCGCGTTTGACCACGAGTTCGCCCGATTTCGTATAAAACGAAATGGCTTCGCTTTGATAACCCAACTCGTGGAACAGCACATACGCCGCCGCGAGTGTGGCATGACCGCACAAATCCATCTCAGCCGCTGGGGTGAACCAGCGTAAATGATAGCGATCGCCGGTTTTTACAAAATAGGCGGTTTCGGAAAGATTATTTTCCAGCGCTATGGATTGCAGGGTTGCGTCGGGCAGCCAGCTTTCCAGTGGGCAAATTGCCGCAGGATTGCCGCCAAAGACTTGGCTCGAGAACGCATCAACTTGGAAGATGGAAAGTTCCATCCACCCAGTCTAGTTCACGCGCACACGGTACTTTTCTTTAAGCACCAGTTCATCAAAGATGGCCAGCACCTTTTTGCGGTAAGTATACATTTGACGCAAAGAATCGCGGAAATTGTCTTCATACCGGCGCGGTTGCAGCCATTTATGCAGCAGTGGGCGCGGAACATCAATGTCGCGGCGCAAATCGTCTGCGGAATGTCCCCTAAGGAACAAACCATAGAAGATCGCCGCCTCGCGTTGCGGGGCCAGCGGGTCGAATTCGTCGCGGCCTATCATAGCTTGCCAGAATGCTAAATCAGTATCGTACTACTAAAAGAGGAACTTTAGGGCGCCAGTAACAGCAAACCCGTTTACGCAAGTTGTTCCAAAACTCAGTCTAACAATGCTGTCAAGTGCGGCGCGACTGCACTGCCGATCTGTGCCGATAGCCGCCCTAAATCGTTCGATTCACCATCAAAGCTCCCGGCCCAAACTCTACTTCCGTTCCGGGCGCTGACCATTTGCACACTTACCTTCATACGTGCGCCTGATCGTTCCACCTTGCCGATTAGCATCATCCTCACGCCCAACTCCCGTCCAACCGCGACGGGGTCAGCATCCATTTCATTTGGCAGAGATTCTACCCGAGAAACGCGAGCCAAGCTGCCGATCAGGTATTCGGTGAGTGTATGATCGGAGCGAATGTCGTCTGGGTCGGCACTCAGCGAATGAAACGGCAGGACAGCAATACGGGGAAATGGATTGCTCGCCGCGACCGTGGCCGTTCCTAAATGCAAGAAATGCAAAGCCCAAACTGTCAGAGTTGTGCCCACAACCGCGGCCAACGCGATGAAAAGCATCGTTCCCAGGGTAAATTGATCTCGAGACTCGTCCAGTTCGCTCAACCATCGCTTCATTGCAAAATAGTCAGCTGCTTGGCCGGATTTTCTCGGTTTAGAACTACACTAGAATTGTCTACGGCTGTTCCGTGCCGTTCGCGCTTGGCAGGCCCTGACCGATCTTTTCCGAAATTTTGAACGATAGCCCGGCCAAGTCTTTGGAATCGCCCTCAAACCCGTTTGACCAGATCTGGCTTCCATCTTGTGCGTTAATGAGTTGAACCTTCACTAGGATGCGTCCAGCGAGCCGTTGCGCCATCCCTCTGACAATGACTTGGGCACCGAGGTCCCGGCCTGCTGTCACTGGATCAACGGCTCCGTTCGCGATATAGCTCTGAACGGAGGATTCCGGCACAACCTGCAGGTTTCTCTTTCCCAGACTGTCAATGAGTGCTGTGGTGAGGCTGTTATTGAAACTGTCATCAGTGGCGGTGCCGGTAAGAGATTGAAAGGGCAACACCGCTACCTGGGAACCCCCGCCTCCGCTGTTGCTTAAAGTCCTGGGCAAGAATTTCCAAATCGCAACACCAATGGCGATCACCAGAATCGCTCCGACGGCTATGCCGATCATGGGACCGCTTTTCGTTCCGGTCCGTGGCGCGGTGCTTGGTTCCGGATGTGACTCGGCGCCCCTGCTCCCAAAATTCTGATCACTGGCCGAATCACCTAGATACTCGTTCACTTCCGCGTCAAACTGATATCCCTGACCCAGGATGGTCCGCACCATGGGCGCTGTTTTCGAAGTATCGTCCAACAAACGCTTGATGGTTAAGATTTCGCCTGTGAGTTCTTCTTCTCCAAACAGCGATTTCGGATAAAAAGCATTGACCAGCTTCTCGGTCGAAATAACCTTATCCCGATGTTCTATCAGCGCGGCCAAAATAGACAGCGACTTTCCCGGCATACTCACCAATAGCCCATCGCGGGTGAGCCGCTGGTTTTTGCGATCTAGCCGGAACCGATCGAATTCGTAAATAACTGTGAAATGTGACATGGTCCGTTGAGCCCGATAGTTTAGTTTCGGCAGCATCAGCTGTTTTCTTCACGGCCAATCGAAAAAAGGCTACCCTCTCTCGAGGGCAGCCTTCTTTGGTAACACCTGAAAGACTGGTAAGACCCTAAAATGTCACCTTTGCGCCTAGTTGCAAGGCTCGACCGCCGCCCGTTCCGTTCACACCAGTTCCGCTGCCCAGTGTTCCAGTGACATAGCCGTAAGTAGAACTCGTCAAACTGGTTGATGGATTTGAAAACTGCGGTGTGTTCGTTAGGTTGAAGGTTTCTGCGCGTATCTCCGCTCCAATCCGTTCTGTCACGTGGAACGTCTTGGCAAGAGCGGCGTTCAGTGCGAAAAGCCCTGGGCCGCTTAGAACGTTCCGTCCGCTCGAACCGAATCGGATCCCGGCCGGTTGCGTGAAACTAGCAGTGCTGAACCAAGGATTGCCTACATTAATACCCTTGGGTAGCGATACCGCACCGGCTTGATCAGCCGTCTGCGTTTCCCCGGGAGTGTTGAGGCTCGATCCGTTTGCCGTGAAGGTCATGGGCGTCCCCGAAGAAACGCTGATGATGCCCGAAAGCTGCCATCCTCCCAATGCCCAAGCCGCTGGCCCCGACGTCAGGAAGCGCTTACCTTGGCCGAACGGCAGGCGATAGTTGAAGCTTTGCGAGTAAACATATTCACGGTCAAAGTCGGCTCGCGCATAGTTGCGCTGCTGGTCAATGTAGAAATCCAAACCGCCGTCATCGCTCGATTGATAGCCCATGGCCTTACCCCAAGTGAATGCGGTGGTGAGGAAGAGACCAGAACCCAATTTGCGGTCGAGCTTCACTTGCAGCGATTCGTAAGAAGACGAGAAGCCCGCAAAATAAAGCGTGACGCCCGCCGTTTTGCCAAACAGTTGATTCAACGGTTGACCGGCCGAACCACCGCCCAGTGTGGAAAGATTCGTATTTAAGTTGTACGTCGCCACGTTATCTACGCCATGACTGGCGACATAAGCAGTGTCGAGCGTAAAGCCGAAGGGGAGTGCCCGTTGAATCGCAAAATTCCAACTTTCCACATAGGGATTCTTGAAATTCTTATTGACGGTGACCATGCTCTGAGAGAGTAGCTGTGATGTATTTGCAGGTATGATTCCATTAGCGGGAATCGTTACGGGTACTGGCAGCGGAAAGCCGTTCTGGAAACTAGCTGGCAGGCCGCTCGGAAGGAATGTGTCGGCATAGCCATTGCCTACGGTGTTGTACTGATTGTTCGAACGAACCGGGTAGTTGTAAGCATAGGTATTGTCAGGAAAGGGCGTGTAGCTTGTGCCGAAGCCCGCTCGAATAACCGTCTTTTCGTCTAAGCGATAAGCCAAGCCAGCGCGCGGAGCAAAGTAGTTGTAACGCGTTTTCATTCCCAGATTGGAAGGATTGTTGCCCACCCCTGCTATCACCAGCGTGTTGTTAGAAGCGTCATAGTTTGAGAAACCACCCTTAAACTCCGGAACGGCCGGTGGATAAAATTCCCAGCGCAAGCCTAGGTCCACTGTCAACTTGGAAGACACCTGCCACTTGTCGCCGCCATAGCCAAAGAACTCCCACTGCCTGTACGCCGGGAAATAAGTGTTGACGTCGCGTCCAATCTGATATGGGGTATCTAAGAGGAATGACGCGAAGTCGTTGCCAATGCCCGTCTTCGATGATGAATAGGCGCCGGAAGCACTTTGTGTCGCCAGCGCTGTTTGCTGCGCGCCAAAGTAGTAGATGCCGCGCGGGCTGAAAGTTTGATCCTGTAGCAAATCGTCACGTACCCGCTTCAGATCGGCGCCCCATTTAAAGGTGTGATTGCCGAGCGTTTTCGTCCAGGTGTTGACGATATCGACGTTCGCTTCCGCGCGAATCCATGGCAAGCTAGCCGAATAACCGATCAACGGATTGGAGAATCCGTCGTTGATCTGAATGCCCACGGTGCCGGTTGTAAACGGATTGATGTTCACTCCGGGAATACCGAGCGCTGTAGTGTCATTCTTGCCGTAATCGGTAGGAGTGGCCACGTTGTGATAGTGAGAAACGGCGATGCGCAATTCAGAGACCAGGCTAGGCGTAACAATCCGGTCGTAGTTCAAGCCCGCGCTATAAGTTTTCTGTGTGCCCGTACCGGCGAACGCGCCGTTGGCCGGACCGCCAAAGTTACCGAAGGCCGGCGCTTGAAACACTACGGGTCGCGCGAAGCTGAAGCGCCCCGTCAGCCGGTCTTTGTCTGTGATGTTATCGTCAATCTTGCTGTCGAGCGAATCTGTTGTCTTTTGAAAAGGCAACAGGGCGAAGAAGTTATTGCTTGTGCTGGTGGCGCCTCCCTGGTTTGTTCCGGGTAGCGCGTTGAGAATCGCCAGAGAGATGGGATTGATTTGGCTATTAGGGATGACATTGCCCGTGTACGCCACACGCCCGGTGCCGTCAGCATTACCGGTGTTCGGATTGTAAATTGTGGTGGAGGCCGAGCCTAAATTGCCCGTTCGCCAGGCATTCGGCGGAATGGTCATCAAGTTGGTATTCGCCTCATGATCCATAACCCGCAGATAATCGGCAAAGAAAAAGAGTTTGTTCTTCTTGATCGGGCCGCCAATGTTGCCGCCGACATAGTTGTATGCCAAGTGGCCCACCGACGGGTTGAAGAAAGAACGCGAATTGAAGTCGCTATTCTGCAAGAATTCGTACGCCGACCCGTGCAGATCATTGGTGCCCGATTTCAACAGCACGTTCACAATCGCACCCGATGCACGGCCCATTTCCGGATCTTGATTGCTTACGGCCACGTCTACCGTTTGGATCGCTTCGATGGGCGGAATCAAGATTTGAAGCAGGCCGGTGCGCTCGTTGTCGTCGGTGCCCTCAATCATGTAGTTGTTGCCCATACGCAACTGGCCGTTCACCTCGGTCTGTAGCGAACTGGCCGCGTTGAAAAATTGCGAGTGCTGGAACGTAGCGGGCGTCGTGCCCGGTACCAAATTCAAAAGACTCTGGAAGTTGCGATTGGTTCCCAGCGGTGCCGATTCAACCGTCGTGGATTGGATTTGTACGCCAATGCTGGCCGTATCGGCCTGGATCGGCGGTGCTGCTGCTGTAACTTCGATCGATTCTGATACTGCGCCCGGTTGCAGTGTGATGTCTACGCGCGGGTTTGTGTTCACGAGCACTTCGACATTTGCTCGTTGTTCGCGCTTGAAACCAGCCTGCTCGACAAGCACGTTATACGTGCCAGGCGGCAAGTTGGGGAAAATGTAGTTGCCACTTTCGTTAGTTTGCGTAGTTCGACTGACGTTAGTATTGGTTTCCGTGATCGTCACCTTGGCGTTGCCAATCGTGCCACCGCTGGAATCTGTAACTGTTCCGACAAGCGTACCTGTGAGCGTTTGTGCCAAAGCGCAAGCGGATAAAAACAAGAGAAGCGCACCGAAGGCGCACATCTGACGCAGATGTTTCATAGAACCCCTTTTAACTGAAAATGATCTGGCGTGATTATATCGAAGGCATTTCGTGCTTGTTTCGCGGCGAGAGACAATATTGCTGAATGAAGAATCTCGTCAATCTGTCTAATCAAACCGCACTCATCACTGGCGCATCGTCGGGCATCGGCGCGGCCACCGCCCGCTTATTCGCGCAATTAGGTGCGCGTGTCGCCATTGGCTATAACCGCAACGCGCAAGGGGCTGGCAATGTGCAGAAGTCCATTGAGCAAGCAGGCGGTACGGCT
>PMQB01000026.1 GCA_003169195.1 Bryobacterales bacterium | reverse complement strand
TGAAAGAGAGCGAAAAGAAACAGGTGAGTGTAACCGTGATTTCATCCGATGAGTGGGCCGCGGCCGTGAAAAAGAGCGGCGGCTAAGAGGTTTGGTGGGGCACGCTTTAGCTTGCATGGAAATGCTAGCCCGCATTTTTCATCGTGTCTGCTCGTGCGCGCCATGGATCCTGGGTTAGGCGATAGATAACAAACGGAATCGCCGACAAGCAGGTGCTTGATGGAGGAAAACAGTCTGTTCGACGACCATGTCGCCCTGGATTCAGTCGGTATTCTCGGCTTGCTTGGCCAAACGAGCGAGTGCGGTTCGCGATAACCGCTCCATCCTGGCCAGAACGGCCTTGAGTTTCCGGTTCTGTTTGGTGGCGGCCAAATACAGCGGGGCGGCTTGCGGGCTGAGCTTTACGTTGACGGTCTTGCCGTTGACCTTGTAGGTCCATTCGAAGTAAGGGCCGTGACGCTGGGCCGGATCGCGGTGACAACCGCATTGCGGATGGCCGCACTTCATCATTCGCTTTAAGACTGTACCCTTCAGGAAATAGTCCAGTCCTTGGAGTTCTTGCTGGGCCTGGCGAAAGCGTTCGGCGGCTACGCCAACCAGGGCCTGGCGTGGTGCTTTGCGAGCGGGCATGATGAATACAGTGTACGCGGATTTCTCAAATCTCTTTCCTACTGCTACATTACCGTAGTCTTGCCGAATTCGCTAAAACATGTTTACGAATCGATGTTACTTTCCTCTTCCTCGTGACGTCTGAATCGGTATGGGACTGGTGATCACTCCGCTACTGACTCCGCGCCGATTCAATCCCCTTGCTCAGCCGCTCGAAGCCCCGCAGAACTTGGGGGGAAGAGAGTTGGTCCATCGTTTCGATGGAGGCGACATCACCTCCGATGGAGGAGCTTTGGTGTTGAAGAAACTGGAGGAGCGAACCGGAATCGTACGGCGCTTCACCGCTTGCTTCACCGACTTCCGCAAGTCCGACCAGATCGAGCACCCGTTGTTGGATCTGATCTCGCAGCGCGTGTTCGGGTTGGCGCTGGGCTATGAGGACCTCAATGACCACGATGACCTGCGGCGGGATCCGATGCTGGCCGTGGCGTTGGGCAAGGACGATGTGAAGGGGGAACAACGGCGGCGCGCGCAAGATCGCGGCAAAGCGCTGGCCGGCAAAAGCACGCTCAATCGATTGGAGTTGACGGCTCCCGACTACGACGCCAGCCCACGGCAGAAGGAGTCGGGCAAGGTAGAAACCAAGAAGATCGTAGTGGATATGGAGAGCATCGGTGCGCTGCTGGTGGATCTGTTCTTAGATGCGCACCAACGGGCTCCCGTGCAGATCGTACTGGATTTGGATGCCACCGACGATATCTTGTACGGGAAACAGGAAGGGCGCTTTTATCACGGGTATTATCACGATTACTGCTATCTGCCGTTGTACATATTTTGCGGGGAGCATCTGTTGTGCGCCCGCTTGCGGATGTCCAATATCGACGCTTCCGCCGATTCGGTGGAGGAGTTGGAAGCGATCGTGGCGCGCATTCGGGAGCGTTGGCCGGCGGTGAAGATTGTGCTGCGGGGCGACGGAGGTTTCTGCCGCGAGAATCTGATGGCCTGGTGCGAGCGCGAGGGAGTGGAATTTATCATGGGGCTGCCGCAAAATGCGCGGTTGAAGAAACAGATCGAGCCGCAGATGGCGCAAGCGTTGCAGCAATACGAAGAAACCAAAGCGCCCGCCCGCGTGTTCACCGAATTCTTGTATGCTACCCAGGACACTTGGAGCCGGGAACGGCGGGTGATCGCCAAGGCCGAGCACCTGGACAAAGGAGCCAATCCGCGCTTCGTAGTCACCTCGTTGTCTGCCGAGCAAATGGCGGCGCAAGAGTTGTATGAGAAGCACTATTGCGCTCGCGGCGAATGTCCCGAGAATCGAATCAAGGAGCAGCAGTTGGACTTATTCGCGGATCGCACCAGTACGGGCAAGATGTGGTCCAATCAACTGCGGTTGTACTTTTCTTCGATCGCCTATGTCCTGCTGCAGACTCTGCGGCGGACGGCGTTGGCCGGGACCGAGTTGGAGAAGGCGCAATGCGGAACCATCCGGCGGAAGTTACTCAAGATTGGCGCCCATGATCCGCGTGACGGTGCGTAAGGTCTGGGTGTCGCTGTGCAGCGGTTATCCGAACGCCGCGCTATTTACTAGTGTGCTCGCCCGGCTGGAATCGGGCTGCGTCTCCACATAGTTTCTGCCCCGAAACCGTTCCCTCAACAACTCCACTCTATGCGATCTGGAAGGTCTACCCGGAGAGGTGTGTCCCTGGCTGTCTCCGTTAACTGCCCGAACGGGCTCGCCGACCGTTGAAATGCACGTGTTAGCTCGGGTTTGCCGAATTTCTCGTCGCGCAGAGCACCATTAAACAGATACATGCAGTCTTTTTGCCGAAATAATGACACCACGGGCATGTGGTGTGTTTTTCGATGAGAAATGCGGGCTAGGNNACGTCGAAAGCAAGCGCGCCCGCGTCTTGCGCACAGGCGAAGACAACTCCAAACACTACGTGTAAACCAACAGCGAGCGCGCCGTAAGGGGGCATATTATGTAATTAGTACTAAATACAGCGGAAGTCAAGAGCAATTCGTCCTCCGTCCCCACAGACCCGCATGTTTGGACAGGTATGC
>PMQB01000004.1 GCA_003169195.1 Bryobacterales bacterium | reverse complement strand
GACTCTTCTCATCTCCTCCATCAGGCGCTCATCCACTGGTACTGTTGCTGCAAAAATCAACCGTTGATCGGCCAACCAGCACAGTTCTGCACTCTCGCGCCCATCAGCCAGAATGCCATCTTCCATAACAGCAAGTAGCCCTGGCACGGCTATTCGGTCAAAAAGTAAAGCTTGCTGTTTTAATTCGGCTAAGTTGGGGACGGAGAAGGCAGCCACGCCGACAAATTCACCCATACCAGCAGTATGCACCAATTCTGTCTAAGCACCGTGCAGATCGTGTGGGGTGTCATTTTGGACCATTGTTATACTTCCAACCATTGGAGATTCCTATGCGAATCGCTCGTGGCGTACTCGGCGGCCTGCTAATTCTGATTGGCGCTGTTTGGTTCCTGCAAGGCATAAACGTGTTGCCCGGCAGTTTCATGACCGGCCAAACGCGGTGGGCTATGTATGGCGGAGTTGCGGTAGTGGTCGAAGTTGGACTGCCTTGGACGGCGAAGCGCCGGACTGGCGGATGAGCCACTTAGCGGGTAGTCTTCACAGAAGTTTTGTATTAGGCGCACCATTTGGTTGCAATCTTGCGGTAATGGTGACCAATGTCGTCAACGAACCGGGCCGTGCCAGCGCAATCGGCCATCCGGCTCCAACGGACGATGGCTTTATGGGTGAGCGCAGTAACATGGAGTGATGATCCAGAGCTATCTTGACGAAAGTGGCGTACACGATGGAGCATCCGTCTGCGTCATAGCTGGATACTTCGGCGAAAAAGTAGATTGGGGGAGGTTTGACAGCGATTGGCGGATTGTTTTTGACGAATTTAAGATACCTATGGCTGAATTCCACGCCACGAGCTGGGTGCGCCAACGCAGATACGCTCCTGCTGTTGAGAGTCTGGCAACTACCATAGGCCATCAAAAAATCTATCCTGTGAGCGTCGGCCTCGTTGTTGAACACTTCAACGGCTGTTCTTTAGAGGATCGAAAATTTCTAACGGGAGCAAGAGTCACCGATGGCCGGTTGATTACAACTGGTGCTCCGTCGAAGCCGTATTTCATGCCGTTTCAGCAGTGTTTGAAGAGGGTTGCCGAGTACACAGGCCAGGGTGATAAAGCCGATTTCTATTTTGGTCTGGGTCGCGCGTTCGCTGATTACGCTCGAATTTTGCTAAAGGAAATCCGGGAGCATCCCGAGTCACCGTTCCGGGAGCGTCTCGGCCAGGATTCTTACCCACTAGCAAAAGACACACCCGGCTTGCAGGCTGCGGATTTACTCGCCCACCTCACGTATCTGGATATGCAGGAGCGTGTCTCAAAGAACTCTTGGGACAGATCTCCTTCGCCTCTGCTAAGAACTTGTCTGGTGAATGCCCGAAGAGGTGACGACTTTTTCTATTACGATGATGAATGCATCGAAGGCACTCTCGCAAAAGCGCGAGAAATCACCGGCGAGTGGAGTGCATCTGGCCTGGACCGCGTTCACTAATTCGTTGCATGCCGTCTGGTCTTCGATTGATGCTAGCCCTATGAACATTATGAGCTACGGCTGGAAGATCCTTTGGAAGATCCCAGTTGTCACCTTAGCTGTGGCAATCGGGTCAATGGCGGAAAGTCAGGCGGGGTGGAGTGGCGCGGAAATGGTTGTAAATTTCTTTTCGTTTAATCAAGACTCCGGGAGTTTCGTCACTAAGCTCTTCTTTGTTGTCGGGTTCACAATTTCCGTGGGCACCCTCATGCTTGTCAGACGAATAGCAAAACCAATGCTGTGGCTTATGGTGCCGATCCTTGCGTATTTCGCTGCTGTGCCCGGTGTTTGGAATGGCACCGCAAGCGATTTTGATTCGACCCGTTACGAGGCCATCAAATACAAATCTGCAAATGCTGATGCGCTGGACCAGATGAGTGAAAGAAGCCGCTTTCTCTCGTGCCAAGACAGCAGAATTGAACTGACGGCGGATGCGAAGGTCGTGTGTGAGCATCTATTAAATGTTGGCCAGGGAGATCACGCACCTGGAGGTGAACATGGCTGCGGGCCATTTGGAATTTTCGGTTGCTTTAGCTCAGAAGTGGAAAAGAAGAAGCCCAATCGCTGATTGGTTTGGATTCCAGTAACCGCCAATCAAAGAAATTCGGCGCTTGGAACCACAAGAACCGGCAAACCTAGATCTAGCTGTTTCTTTCGCGGTTTCTATCCGGCAGCATCCTCGCCTCGCCGCGATTTTCAGCAGCAGGGATCAGCACCGAGAGTAATAGGATAAAAGCTGCTGCTAGGTCAACGACCCGCCATGTTGGCCGCGAAAAGAAGATTGGTGCAACCGGGTTGAACACTACCGCCACGGCAACAAAAATCCACGCCCAAGATCTCCTGCTAGATTTGGCGAACCGGAAATAGCTGTAAGCTGCAACAATGCACACAGTCCATCGCAGAATGGAGTAATAACTATAAGGCCATCTCAGCATCGCCGCTAGCAGTCCCGAAGCCGCGATGATCCTTGTTAGCACAAAACCATTCATGGTTAACACGAAACTATTCATCAGGCGGTGAAGATAATGCCCGCCAAAGCGGTAGTGATTGGAACCCACGAACGCAGTTTACAAATGCCGATCAGAAGCCAAAGCGAAGCGCCGTTCGTAACGTTTTCATAATCGTGATCGTTGGGCATGAGACCGGTGACAAGCCGTGTGCGCGTGGCGTCTACCCGTCCTTCAATGGCCGGGGATTTACGGCAGTCTTGCCCATCTCGAACAGGGCGTTGATTAGCTTAGAGCGCCCAGTGGAGTTTCCACCGTCCGCCGACTTGCGGTACCAGTTTATCGCTTGCTCCAGATTCTTCGTCACTACTTCTCCACGGATGTACATATCGCCCAGGTACCACGCCGCAGCAGCGTCGCCTTGGTCAGCCGCCCTTCGAAACCATTTGGCTGCCTCAACTAAGTTTTTGTTAGCATTGAACCATACAGAATTCTCTTCGCCGTCTGCGTATGCGAGGCCTAGAAAAAATTGTGCTGGAGCATAATTCTGATCAGCCGATCTGCGCAGCCAACTCGCCGCCTCCCCGTCGTTTCCAGGACCTTCAATAATCACATTTTCGCCAGTGGAACCGACTTGACGTGTATGGGTGAGCGCACCTGTTGCAAGAAACCAATCCTCGCTCAGCACGCGCCCCAGATCAAACTGAGCAATCGGGTTCCCTTCTTGGGCTAGCCTTAAGACTTTAGATTCTGCAAGCGGAACCGGCTTCGGGCCAGTCTCACGGTGCGCCATGATCGCCGCCGCGTCGTACCGACCACGGGCTACAAGAGTTGACCCCGTTGCCGAAACAACCGGCGATGGATCGCTCCGTCTTAGCGCCAGTTTACTCTCAAAGTCGCCATTCACTTATGTTTCCCTCCTTGGCCATCGATTGTTGTTTTGCCGTTTGTGCGAGCCTTCCCATCACATCGTCTGCGCCGATCTCTTCCGTCCCTTCAGCAGTTCATAAGCGGCGTTGATCTCTTTCATTCGCATTTCAGCGAGGGCCTGGAACTCAGGTGCCAACGCAGCGACTTTATCAGGATGGTACATCTGCGCGAGACTGCGATACGCAGCAGAAATCTCAGCCGGAGAAGCGTCGGCGTTCAAACCGAGCATCTTGAACGCGTCCGCCTGCTCACCGGTCGGAGGAATCACGCTCCCCGCTCTAGNNAATGATTCTGTCGTGAAGCTCGCGCCAGCAATTAGCGAAGGCTAAGCTCACTTCTACATTCGAAGTATTCAAATGGATGTTGAGTCCGTTCGCTGATGAAAACCGCAACACTCCATAATTTACGACCGGCAATTGCACATTGTTGTTGAATCGCCTGTCTGGGCCGCCATTCTTGTTGACGAACCGCCAAGTCTGATCAACCACTGTGGCATCACTAGGTACACCATCACCTTCAATGAAACGGGTCATCGCATACTCAACCGCGAAATCCCGATACGCGATAGCTCCGAACGACCCGTTTTGCCAGACAAGAACCACGTCTGGCATAAAGAAGAACTTGGTGTTTCCCGCATTCAAGCAAAGCGTGACAACATTCGACTTGACACGTGGCGGCTCTTGGTTAACAATACTCACGACCTTTCGCCGCACAAGCGACGACGCTCCGGCATTTCGCTTCCAATCTGACGTAGCTGCAATTCCTTCGATCCTCCAAATGCGTTGCGAACGCGCCAAGTGCCCGAGAGCCTGCCGCACCAAATTATGACTCTCCGCTTCGGTGTCGTTGAGTTCATAAAACAGCCGCGTGAGTCGGCTCTCAATGTTCTTTCTGTGTGCCCAAATCCCAATGGGGATCAGAAGAATCCCGGCGAGGATCAATCCACCGGGCATGTCCGTCTTTGCAGCTTCTTGGTCGTTGAATAGAAAGCCGCCCCATAGGAGCAACGCGGCTGCGAAAACATAGAAAATTACTGCCGGATTGCCCTGTCGGGCCCGCTCATTGAGCCGTGTCACCAACTGTTCGGTCGAACTATCCACCAAGTCAGAAATGTCAGCGGTAGGAATGGCATCCGATGTATGTGCAGCGACCGGCACAGCGCGAGGAGGTGGTCCCACGCGGCGTGTTCGGTTGTCGCCGCCGCGCAAAAGCGTCTCGCGGTAATAGAACCCATGGGTACCCACGGTTATGTAAGTTGTTCCACGCGGTGTCATCGTAAAGCGAGCGCCTTTGACACCGAGAGATGCGCCTATTCCTGATTTCGAGAAATTGAGGCGAAACGGCCCAGCGCGGGCGCTCCGCCGAAAGAAAAAGCCCATGGGAGTCTTTGAACGCAGTATATAACTGGCGAAGCGCCATATCGTCGCCATCTAACAACAACCTCCACCCGGCTAATCAAGAGCAGCGGGCTGTAGCTGGATAGATTGGCGTTAAGCTGGAGGGAACTCAGAAATGTCCAGTCAGATCACGCGGAGGCTTAAACCGGAGGAAGAGGAAATTCTTCGCAAGCGTGAAGAATTAGCTGCCATTCGCGCAACACTGGCCGAACGGGAACTGG
>PMQB01000029.1 GCA_003169195.1 Bryobacterales bacterium | reverse complement strand
CAACCGTGAGAACGATTCGAACCAAAATACACCTGATGTCTTAATCTTCTATTAAGGATTTCTTAATCTTCGTGATTGTTTTGAACAAATGGCTCAATTTCTTGAAGATGCAGGAAGCCAACGGTAAAGGGTTGGCACGGAAATTCCAAGGTTTTGGGCAACTTCTTGAGGCGGTGTTCCGGATCCCAAAAGCTTTTTCGCCGCGTTCAGCTTCTTATCCGTCATCAGGCGCTTCCTGCCGCCGACACGGCCTTGTCGCCGCGCTGCTTCCAAACCAGCACGCGTCCGCTCCACAATCAGTTCCCGTTCCATCTGCGCCAAACTGGCCATAACATGAAAGAAGAAGCGCCCCGCCGGCGTTTTCGTGTCGATGCTGTCGGTCAAGCTCTTAAAGTGAACCTGCTGATTCTCTAAGCTCATCACCAGATCGACCAACCCCTTCACGCTGCGTCCCAAACGGTCCAGCTTCCATACCACCAGCGTGTCGGTTTCGCGCAGATGCGATAGCGCTTCCTTCAAGCCCGGCCGGTCCGCACCGGCGCCGCTCGTCCGATCCGTAAATACCTTGGTGCATCCTGCTTTCTTGAGGGCCCCAAGTTGCAGCTCAAGATTTTGATCCTCAGTGGACACACGAGCGTAGCCAATGAACAGAGGCTTTGCCCGAACACGTTTCTTCTCGATACTCGTCCGTCTCACAGTGAATCGAGAATAGCATTTCGAGAATGGTTTTTGAGAACGAAAAGACCCAATAAACGCGCATTCCGCTTCGACGGCGTTGTTCTTCTCGCAAACGACCGTTTCTGATATTCCATTTGGCTATGCTATTCTCTCTTGGAGCAGACAGCAGGTTGGCGGGATTGAGGCCAATGAACCAAGGTTTGTTCGCTTGAGGAAATCGCTATGCTCAGTCCTTCGGACACCGCCTACCCAGTGCTCAAAGCGAATCCCTCAACGCGCGAACTGACGGAAATCTTCACGCCTACCCTGTTCGAATTGGCGTTCGCTGAAGAGCGGGCGCGGGAACCCGTCCCTTTGGTCGGTCTGCTTGTCTGTCTAAAGACATTCCAGCGACTGGGGTATTTCGTAAATACTCCCGACGTCCCCGATCCCATCGTCCGGTGCATCGCTAAAGCGGCGGGGTATTTGGATATCCCGGAGGGCTTCGCCACGTATGACGACAGACGTGGCGCGCGTTCCCGCCACATGGAGCTGGTTCGATCATGGGTGGGCGTCTCGGCCTATGATCGGGAAGCCCGTCGAGCGATGCTGAAGGCGTGCGTCGATATCTCGCGGGTTCGGGAAGATCTTGCCGACATTATCAACTTCGCGATCGAGGAGCTTGTTAGGCAGCGTTACGAGTTGCCCGGCTTCAGCACTCTATTCCGCGGCGCGCGAACCGCCCGCGCTACTGTCAACCGCGGATACTACGCACGCATTGCACGAGCGCTTGACTCTTCCGCAAAAGAACGAATCAATCAGCTGTGGGACCGCCTAGATGATGACCGCTACACGAGTTGGGATCTAGTCAAGAGTGAACCGGGCCAGCCGACTGTAAAAGAAATCAAGCGATTTGTAGATCACTTGAATTGGCTTCGGGAACAAGCCGGAGAGACCAACCCATTGGATGGGATTCCAGCGGTAAAGGTGGGCCGGTTCGCCGCAGAGGGACGCGCATTGAACGCCGCCCGCATGAACGAATTGACCGAAGACAAACGCTATGCGGTGGCGGCAGCACTCCTCTTCCGCCAACGCGCAACGGCCTTTGACGACGGTGCGCAGATGCTCATCCGGCAGATGGGCAAAATCGAGCACTCCGCCGACGAGGCGCTCAAGACCGCGCGAACGGAGTCGGCCGAGCGCGCTATGGAACTGATCACTACACTCCGCGATGTCACGCTCGCTTATCGCTCGGCAGGCACCACGGAGACCCGCCTGTCGGCCATCGGCTCGTATCTTGGCCCCGATCCGGAAGCGTTGCTGCAGCGCTGCGAGCAACACGTAGCTCTGAATCGTGGAAACTTCGTGCAACAATTACCCCAGTTCTTCAGCCATCCCAGGAAAGCGCTGCTGTTGCTGCTAGAGAGCCTTCCGTTGGAATCTGCGTCGTCGGATACTACTTTGCTGAAGGCCGCCGCTTTCGTAATCGCGAACAAATCCAACCGCGAGTCATCATTGGCATTCCTCCAAGAGGAAATCGGCGCGGACGGCTCACTCCGGCGGGTTCCATTACTGGATCTCTCGTTTGTCCCCGATGACTGGTGGGAACGCGTTACCGGTCAGAAGAAGCGCTCCGCAGCGATCACTCATGTGGACCACCGGTATCTGGAAATGTGCGTCCTGCACCAGGTTGCCGGAGAGTTGCAGTCATCCGACCTATATGTGCCGCTCGGCGACAAGTTCCGGGACTATCGAAGTCAGCTCCTTCCTCTGCACGACTACCAGCGCGAGGTAGTCACATACGGCGAACAGATGAATATTCCGATTGAGGGCAAGGCGTTCGTTGCTCGTCTCCTGTCAGAACTGCAAGAGACAGCGCGGGCCACCGATCAGGGCATACCCACGAACCGCCATATTCGGATCGAGAATGGCGAGCCCATCCTAAGTCCAGTGCGCGCGTATCCATCACCGGAAGGGTTGGCACACTTTGAACAGTTGTTGAAGGAGCGGATGGCCCAGGTCGAAATTCTCGATGCGCTGGTGGACACAGAACACTGGCTGAACTGGACTCGGTTCTTTGGACCCATTTCAGGACTGGACGCCAAGGTCAAGCGGGCCTGGGAGCGTTACATCCTGGTGACCTTCTGCTATGGTTGCAATCTCGGCCCGGTCCAGACCGCCAGGTCCATCCGGGGCATAGACCGTTTCAAACTGGCCTTCATCAACCAACGGCATATCACCGAAGCGAACCTCAACGACGCGATCACAACAGTGATCAACGCTTATGTGCAGCTCCCCTTGCAGCGCTTGTGGGGAAAGGGCAAGTCAGCCTCGGCGGACGGTATGAAGTGGGATTTGTACCCGCAGAGCCTGATGTCGGAATATCATATTCGCTACGGCGGTTATGGCGGGATCGGGTATTACATGGTGTCCGATTCCTATATCGCTCTGATGAGCCGATTCACCACCTGCGGTTCTTGGGAAGGCCATTATATTTTGGACTTTCTGAAAGAGAACGAGTCTGAAGTGAAACCGGACACCATTCACGCTGATACGCAGGGACAGAGCACAGCCATCTTCGGACTGGCCTACTTGCTCGGCGTTCAACTCATGCCGCGCATTCGGAACTGGAAGGAGCAAAAGTTCTTTCGGGCAATGGGGCAAGACCGGTACGAGCATATCGACGACCTCTTCAAGGGCACAGTGGATGCAGAGCTGATCGAGACCATGTTGCCGGAGATGCTGCGAGTTGCGGTTTCGATCAAAGCCGGAACCATTTTGCCGTCCGACATCTTGCGGCGAATGAACAGCCACAGCCGAAAAAATCGCCTCTATTTTGCCTTTCGGGAACTGGGGCGAGTGGTGCGGACTGTATTCTTGCTCAAGTACATCTCCGATTTGGAACTCCGGCATATTATTCAGACCGCGACGACCAAGAGCGAGCGATTCAACCGTTTCGTGCAATGGGTTTCTTTTGGCGGTGATAGTGTAATCGCGGAGAATGTGCGAGACGAGCAACGGAAATTCATCAAATACAACCACCTGGTCGCCAATCTGCTCGTCTTCCACAACCTGGTTGGCATGACCCGAGCTATGCAAAAGATGGAAGCGGACGGACATCTCGTCTCCGATGAGTTGGCCGCCTCGCTCAGTCCTTACCCGACCGAGCACATTAATCGATTTGGCAACTACAACCCGAATTTTGGAAGGTCCCCAGCGCCGATCGTTTCGGACTTTCGAAAGCCTCCCCAAATGGAAACACCCAAAGTTTTGGTGATGCCCAGCTCGCAACAGTCGGCCTGACGGGGTAGAGGTGGCGTCGGGAACTGTCGCGGCAGGCTGAAGGGTCGGGATAACTTCCGTGTGCGCCGTGATTAGGGAGCATCCGGTCACCATAGGGCACGATTCCCCGAAAACATGCGATGGACAATGAATGCTGTTCGAGTCGGAACCGGCTCGCTGAATCGGTGTCTAATGTTGTAGATGCGACCGATTCTCGGGCTCATATTGTCTTTGGTTATCGTGTCTGCCGAGCAGCCCCAAATGTTTCCGCCCGGAAGCCTCGGTCACGATGCCGACTGGCATCACTTCAGGTCCGATCAACTCTCCGGCTGTCTTCGATCATTCAAAGAGGCCTCGATCTGGCAAGCGTCGCGAAAGCACGCGCCAGGTGCGGTTTACCGATTCATGTGGCTCCGGAGTTTCCATTCTGCAATTTCTGTTCGCCTGGATATTACAGCGGACGGAGCTGCCTTCCTGACCATAAAGGTCTCAAATGGCTGTTGTGACTGCGCGCCGCCTCCAGCGGGTACCAAACAGAAACCGTTCCAGGTAAAAACAACTGAAAAGGGAATATCCGCAGCGCAGGTTCGCCAGTTTCTCTCGGGTGTTAAGGCAGTCCACTTCTGGACGCTTCCCAGTAGAAAGGACTCCTTGCCCGCCCCGGATGGGGCGGATTGGGTCATTGAAGCATCCAACGATGGACGCTATCAGCTAATTGATGCTTGGTCGCCGCCCACCGGAGATCCCGCCAATGTTCTCGGAAGGCTTATGCTTTTCGACCTGGCTGGCCTGCACCTCTCAAACAAGGAAGTGTACTAGTGCCGACGACGGCCAGCCGATGTTGTCCGATTGTCGGCCCTCCTCCCATTACTTTTTGCGGGTTGCCCGGCAAACTCGCAGGCTGGGAGGAGGGCATCCGATCCCGACGCCGAGGCAAAGATTAAGAAATCCTTAATAGAAGATTAAGACATCAGGTGTATTTTCGTCCGAATCGTTCTCAGGGTTGATTAAGGGCGATGGTGGTCTTGCCAGCGCCACCTTTTTGGGAAATGATTGAAATGGTTTTCATGTCAGCATGCTTTCGTGATGTCCGTATCACATGATGTCATGATTACATGATAAGCCAAAGGGAATGGCCAAATGGCTGACATTTCCCGGGATGACCCTGCTACCGTTTCATCTCAAAAAACGGCGGTCCCCACAGGTCGACCTTTAGTAAATCTCAAGCCGCAACACCTTTAGGCTCCGCGGGGGCGTTGCGGGGTGTCCCCGCAGAAGGGGGGCGCGGAAACCGCCAGCCTTTGGCGGGTGGAGCGAGGGGGAAGGCTTTCCCCACCGTAAGGTTTAAGAGTCGCGAAAGAGCGCCCGGAAGCCTTCCTGCTCAAAATGGCTATTAATGCCCAACCCCTCGAAAAGGTAAAATTAGTGGTTGTCTAGGGGTAGTACGCGGCTCGCAAGCGCCCAAACGGGAACAGCAAACACATCCCTAACGAGACCTGCCAACCACATCGCATTGCATTCAACATTTTCATCTCAACGACAAGTCTGGATTGTGGCGTCTAGCTTTAGTAGTGCAGTAATATGAGGCTGCGGGACAACAGCGGCAAGGATGGCATGCATGCGTAAAAGTTTTGGCGCTAGCCTGTGGTTGTTAGTATTATGCGGCACCGTTCCCAGTGGCACAGTTAGGGGAATAATTGAAGGGGCTCGCATGGCGCCGGTGCTTCCCTCCTCCACAGAATCTAGAAGCTTTGCTGCTGACCTGGACGCTTGGCTTAAGGCCCACCCTCAACCCAACAAGGATGCGCCGCAGGAGCAGATGGATTTATTTCAGAGAGAGCAAGCGGACGCTAGTGCTCAATGGGTGAAGGATTGGCCAAACGATGTAGGGGCTTGGTATTGGCGCTTAGACTCGATGGCCCGGCTGAAAACAACGCCAAACGAAGATGTGGAACGGCTGGGCGAGAAGGTTCTACTGACGTTGCGGGCACATCCCATTAAGGGTGTCATGTTCACTCCCTATCAGACGTTGGTGGCCGAGGTTTGGGGTAACCGCAAGATCCGATTAACACAGTGTTTGGATCTTACAGATGAAGCGCTTCGAGAAATTGAGCGGCAGCGAGCGGAGAATCCACTCTTGGCAAAGCGATTGTCTGCTCCATTAGAAAGTGGGATGTTCCACACGCTAAGGGTTCAGGCCGATATCGCTTTGGATCTTCATAACTTCACAAAAGCGCGAGCCACGATTGACAGTATGAAGCAATGGGTTGAGGATAATCCGCAAATGTCGTTTGGTTATCAAAGAGTCTATTTAGTGAAGGCCGGCCATTTGGCTGAAGCTGAAGGTCATAAGTTAGATGCTTTGACTTATTATCAATTGTTACTAAGTCAAACACCAGGCTTTCGCGAAGAACGGGAACGGGCACGTGCGATTTGGAATGAGTTAGGGGGCACGACGGACGGGTTTGCCGTGTGGTCGACACTGCAACAAGCGAAGCGCCCGACGACGGCAGAAGAGCCGTCACCTTGGGCGGAGATGCGGAAGCCCGTCCAAGATTTTGAAGGAGTTGACCTCGCAGGAAAGAGATGGTCGGTAAGAAATTTCAAAGGCAAAACTACTTTGGTGAACGTGTGGGCGAGTTGGTGCGGGCCGTGTCGAGCCGAGCTGCCGGCGGTGCAGCGGTTGTTCGACCAGTTGAAGGATAGAACGGATCTGCAGGTAGTGACCATCAACACGGATGATAGCCCCACGACGGCGGAGCCGATGGTAAAGGCTCAGCACTACACATTCCCGGTGATTTTCACTCAGTACTCGCAGGTGGAAGCGTTGGTGGGGCTGTCTACGATTCCGCAAACGTGGATTATGGACGGGAGCGGGACAATCCGACTGGGGCGAGCCGGGTATGACAAGGGGGATTGGCCGCAGGCAATCTTGGACCGTATGGCGGCGCTGAAGTAATCGAGGTCAGCGGAAACGTTCTCCCACTAGAAGGTAGGCTTTATTTCGGTGCTGTGAATCTGATTTCGCCCTAAACAACGTTCGCCTGTCTATGACTTCTCTGGGAAAATTACCTGCAACGCAAATAGTTTAAAATCCGCGTCTTGCATTCTTCTAGCCCTTCAAATATACTGTCCATCTAACTGTATTCCATTAAAGTAAGCTAAGGGTTTTGTAATCTTGGAAATAGCGCAGAAAGGACGGATTTTACTAGGACTATTGTTGGTCTCTTTACTTATCAACATTTTCCAGGCTAGGTATATTCACTCGGTTCTGGAGCCGAGTCGTCCATTCCATATTGGCGAAAAAGCCCAGAACCCCGAGGTAATTGACATTCTAGGGAATAAGACCGAGCTTTCATTCACAGATACGTCCGTGCCAACCGTTCTTTATATTTTTCGACCAGATTGTGTGTGGTGCCAAAGGAATACGCAAACGCTAGACATGCTTGCGTCGGGTGTGGGTACTAAGTATCGCGTGATTGGGCTGTCATTAAACAACCGAGGATTGGAGAATTTTCTAAGGAATCGTCGCGTTGAGTTCCCCGTTTATGTCATTGCTCCTTTTGCGCGAGCGACGGCGTACTTGTCCGTAAGTACGCCAACAACTATTTTGATTTCGCCTACTGGCGTGATCCGAAACGAGTGGAGTGGCGCGTACGTGTCCGAAACACGAGACTCGTTGGAGGCCTTTTTTGGTATACCTCTTCACGACGCTGCTCAACAGAGGATGAATTGAATCAACCGGTTAGTGCGTTATAAGCAATAAGATCAGGAATGATTGGAAGAAGGCATGAAACGGATATTAATAGGAATTAGCGGACTGGTGGTTGTTCTTACAGTGATGCTCGTGGCGCGCACCGAGTGGCCGCGAGTGGGTAAGGGAAAGGGCCTCAACGAGATGTCCAGCTCAAGGCGCGTGGCAATGTCCTTGCGCCTCTATGACACGTCTCAGCGACACTTGTCCTCGTTATTCGAAGGTCTTCCTGTCGACCCGCGGTATTCGAAGTATCTGCACGTCCCGGAGCTGCGCAGTTGCAGCAAAGGACAGGGTAAGATGCCCCGAGCTAGCTCGAAGTTGGACCGCATCCTGGCACTTTTCGGTCTATCTTTTAGCACGCCCGTTCAAGCTCAGAACGGTTGTGACTGTTATGAGCGTGCTATTGAGGTCAATTGTAACCCGTATTGCGGAGGCCGATATTGGGGTGGCCAGGCTGAGCCGTCTACGCAAAGTTTCACTTGGGATTATGTCGGTTGCACCGGTGGGGAAGCGTGTGACGGTTCGGAGGCGTATCCGTTTGGTTGCGATTGTGGGCTGCCGGGAGGTTGATTTTGGAAGTTCCGACCAGGCCCCGATGAACAACAAAAAAGTGAGACAATCTATGGAGGTAGAACGATGAAGCACGTATGCGTAGCCTGCTGCTTAATTCTGTTACCCGCGTTGCAGCTATCGAAAGCGGCCGAATTGGTGCCAGTTCAAAAAGTCACTATGCCTAATGATACGTCCTATGGCCTAGAGAAGTGGCGTCATGGAAACCTTATTAGCGTTGATAAAAGTCAGGCGGAGTCCGCAACCTTTATCCTGTCGCAAGCGAATGGCGCACGATCCACCTTCAAATTCTCTTTGCCAAATGCCACCAGGGTCTGGGTGCACGACTTTGACTTGGATGCGAAGAATACGATCGTATTTTGTGGGCAGGGGTATTCCTCCGAGGGCCAGCTTGCCCCATTTCTAGCTGTCAAAGAAGCAAACTCCGAAAGTGCTACAGTGATCCGGACTTACCCGTACCGGGCTTGGGCGATTTCCGTTGCTACAGATGGGAGCATTTGGACCGTTGGATTAGAATCTGCCGTGTCAGACCCGTCCCAGCGAGTTGTAAATAAGAGTGGGGATGAATTACGGCACTTTGATAGAACTGGAAAGCTTATTGCTTCAGGCGTTCCATACACAGATCTAGGACAAGCATGGAGTGGGGAGGATTCGATCCTTTCCGCAACCAACAGCAAAATAGGCTGGTACGGACCCACATCTTGGCGGCCGTCGCACTCAACAGATGCGATGAAGCCGGCGTATATCGAAATTTCGAGTGATCTACGGTCGCGGACTATCTATCCAGGCATCCCGCCAATGGCGGGTGCCGGACAGGCTCTCGCTCTGGTGCTGACTGAGAGCGGCGACGCCTTTTTGACATGGGATGATCTGGCAGGAGGCCGGGCAACGTACCATTTGGATCGGTCTCTTAGACAATGGGTGAAGGTTCCCGTGGGTCAAGCCGACCCGAACGTCATCCCTGTATTGAAGGGCGAGGATCAAGGAGTGCTTGTCTTTCGAGAGGCGAATTCGCTCAGTTTTCTGCAATGGATGAACAACTGACGATCTAGCCCACACATGCGGGTTTCTGTTGAGTGCCCGTTCATATGGCTCAAACTGGGCTCTGGTGCAAACTCGATGCGACGCGTTCTCGAGCGATTGGAGCGGTAAGGATACTGGTTAAATCGTCACACTTTTCTTAATCTTCTCTCTTCTCTGGCACCGGTCTTCGGATCGGGGCTGAACTTCTTATAGGCCTTAAGGTAGCGAAGGCCGAAATTNNGATGTCAAGGACGGTGTTCTTGCTCAACCCGAGCCTATGGCTTATTTCCCGGTACGATTGGCCTTCTCCAACGAGCTTTAGCACTTTAGCCGCGTAACGCTCCGCCTTGACGCGCTGACCTGGCCGCCGGCCGAACACGACGCCACGCTTTTGAGCAGCCGCGATACCCGAACGGACCCGTTCGCGCAGAAGATCCCGCTCAAACTCCGCCAGCGCTGCCATCAGAGAGGCAATCAACTTGCCCTGCGCGCTGCGCATATCAAACTGCAGACCGGTCTGTGCGACGAGCGAGATGCCCCAGGCTTGAAGGTCCTGCAACGTGTGAAACAGATCGAGCATCGAGCGACCCCAGCGGGTCAGTTCCGTAACAAGTATTACGTCGACCTTGCGGGCTTGCGCCAAAGCGAGAACCTTCTTTCGTTCGGCGCGCTCATCCTTCGCCCCTGAAGCAGTTTCCTTCCAAACCCCCACAACCTTATAGCCCGCCTTTTTGGCGAAGGCGCGGAGATCACGTTCCTGGCGGGCGCAAGTTTGGTCGGCGGTCGATACCCGGCAATAGAGCGCTGCAGACTGTCCCAATTGAACCCCGTTGAAACCTGCTCTTCAAAAGACCCAAGAAAAGGGCGTTTTCGCGTGTAAATCGTCGGTCCAATTAAAGTATACTTCAACAGGGACAACGATGCGACGATGAAGAGCCATTTCAACCTTATGTTGTATTGTGTGCAATCGCTAAAGTTCGTGGCACATGGCCCCTGAATCCCATCGCCTGTCGATCCTGACTGCCCAAGAGGTCGATGATCTTTACGGCTTGCCACACTTTACAGAAGAGGACCGCCGCCTCTACTTCGCTCTGAGTCCAGCTGAACATGACTTGGTCGACAGTGTCCATACGATCTCGGTGGCGATGCACCTGATCCTTCAGTTGGGCTACTTTAAAGCCAAACGACAGTTCTTCGTGTACGCGCGCGAAACGGTGACAGAAGATTTGGAGCACGTCCGTCTCCGTCATTTCCCGGTGCCGGACATGGCCGACATCAAGGGCCTTTCTAAACCTACGCGCCTGGAGCAGCAGCAAGTCATTCTTGGGTGTTGGGGAGCAACCGGGCAGAAAACCGGTGTAAGGAACTAGGCCACGTCCTCCAGGGCATCTTCCGGTCTCCGGAGTGGCCGTAGCTCTCCCCGGATAACTGATTCTGGGACAGAGAACGCATAGCGCCCGAGCAAATTAATGTGGTCGAAAACCAGAGGCGAGAGGCGGGCGATGTCGGCGGGTTGAATGGGAAATCCTTCGGCGGCAAGTTGATCGAGCGCTGCGCTGATATATAACGTATTCCACAGAATGATGATGTTTACAACCAGACCGAGTGCCCCTAACTGATCTTCTTGTCCCTCCCGGTAGCGTTGCCGGAGTTCCCCACGCTTTCCATGGAAGATTGCCCGGGCGAGTTTATGCCGCTCTTCACCGCGATTCAGTTGAGTGAGCGTTCGCCGGCGTTTCGATTCATCATCTATATAGGTCAAAGCATGAATGGTCTTATCGACTCGGCCCAGTTCAGCGACTGCCTGCGCGAGTTTGGTGGGTCGATCCCCGATTTGCAGCGTTCGCATCACCGACATTGCTTGCACGACACCGAGTTTGAGAGAGCCGGCAAGTCGGAGCATGTCGTCCCAGTTCTCAAGGATCAATTTCGTATTGATCCGATGGCGTGCGATGCCATTCAAAAGACCGTAGTCCGCTGTCGGATCGATTCGCCAATAGCGGGCACCGCCAATATCCGCAATGCGCGGAGAGAAGCGATACCCAAGCAGCCAGAACAGGCCGAAAACAACATCGGTATACGCCCCGGTGTCGGTCATGATTTCAACAGGCTGAAGTTCCGTCTGTTGTTCAAGCACGACGGACAGGAGAAAGAGACTGTCTCGGATAGTACCTGGAATGACAATGGCGTTGAGACCGGTGAACTGATTCGAGACGAGATTGTAGTAGGTGACACCACGCTCATAGCCGAAGTACTTGGGATTCGGGCCTGCATGGAGAGTTCGAACGGGAACAACAAAGCGGAGCCCATCCGCAGAGGCGACTTCGCCGCCACCCCATTGGTGCACAAGCGGAATCTTGTTGTGCTCAGCGACAAGGCAAGCATTCGCTTCCACTAACGTTTCGTTCCGTAAGAAGTTTTGGTTGACCCAGGACAGACGTGCGCGTCGCAGCGCTGGCACATCATTGCGGATCAGCGGTTCCGGCCCGGTGTTGCAG
>PMQB01000302.1 GCA_003169195.1 Bryobacterales bacterium | reverse complement strand
CGCGAAGCGGTTCCCTTGACACTGTCTGGAGCGAAGGGCACCAGGCCTTTATGAGTGGGCGCGAAGCGCCCTTAGTGAAGATGGCCGTTAGGCTTTCTTTGTTTGGGGTTTGGGGAGCGGTAGCTCCCCATGTTGTTTTTCAGGATTCCGGCGAAGTAAGGCACCTCGTTTTTTCAGCACTCGTTAGAGTGCTTTTTAAAAAGAACCGCCATGGGCGTCCTTTTGCTTTTTCCACTGTTTCCACAACTTCAGGTTTCTGACTATTTGTTTCTTATTTGTAATAACTATATGTATGTGATGGTGTTTCAGCGTATAGCGGTGATGGTGTTTCAGCGTACACCAGTTTCCATCATGATGGTGTTTCAGCGTATTCCAACTGGCTGAAAATAAATCACATGATGGTGTTTCAGCGTATCCTTTTTGCTCATGATGGTGTTTCAGCGTACAAAACTCCCAGTTCACTTCCCGATTTCCACAAGTGCTTTGACTCTGTGACACTTTAGCTCTTGAGTGCAACAGTGCTTTAGTGCTACAGTACCGCCATGATCATTACCGTTGCAGGAATGAAGGGAGGCGTCGGGAAAACAACGACAGCCATCCAACTAGCCGGCAATCTGGCTGAGCTTGGTAGCACGTGCCTTATTGACGGCGATCCTAATCAAAGCGCGCTGAACTGGGCTAGGCGAAGTAATTCCCTGCCCTTTGAGGTCATGGGCGTTCACCAGGCCGCGCGCGCCGCCAGGAAATACGAACACCTGATTATGGACACCAAGGCCCGGCCAGATTTAGACGAGCTGCGCGACTTGGTAGAGGGTTGCGATTTGCTCATCATCCCCACAACGCCGGATTCACTGGCACTCGAAGGTATGAAATTGACCCTTCATGCACTGGAAGAGTTAAACGCGAAGAATTTTCGAGTCTTGCTGACTATTATTCCGCCAGCGCCAAGCCGACAAGGTGACGACGCGCGGGAAGCCCTGTGTGGTGCCAACATTCCAGTTTTTGAACGCGGTATCCGTCGAACTGTAGCATTTCAAACGGCCGCAGCCGAAGGCGTTCTGGTCGGCCAGATCAAAAGCAGCGATCAAGCTATTTCGGGGGCCCGCGATTACGAGATAGTGACGGAAGAACTTTGCAGTGCCGTAGGGCTAAGGAGTCATAGTGTCACAGCGTAAGAGCGTATTTTCGGACATTCTGCGCAAGAATAAAGAGCCAGAGCCTAAGGCCGCCTCAGCAAAGGAAATTGAAGAATCGGAAATTGAACAGCCAGTCAGGAAACCGGCCGCGAACCAAAAAAAACTCAACAAAGCAACTTCCAAGGATTACGTTAAGTTGACGGCCTATATCCCGCGCGTGCTGCATACCGACCTCAAGCGCGCCATGTTGGATGACGGAGAACTCGATCAAAGTAAATACATCGAGCTATTGATTCGGACATCGTTGGAGAGTCACAGTGCTACAGTGTCAAAGCACTCTAGACGAGCCACTGGATAATGGCGAAATCCAAACGTCAGGGCGGGGAACTGGAGAACGTCGCCGGCATTTTGCCGGGGATGGAAGCCTTCGCGCCGGCGCTTCAGCAAGTTGAGCAAGAGACGAAAGCCCTAACAAAACAGGGGAAACACCACTACACCAGCTATCGGCAGATAGACGAGCTGGCCAGCATCGGCGAAGATTCAAACGCGGATATGGGCTTCATGGCGCGTTTGCTTACGCTTTGCTCGCTACCTCGCACCGATCCGGGCGCGCGGCTGCAGTACAAGCGCCAAAATGGTCCATACAAGCTCATCATGATCGCAGGCGGCGACAACCGTCTCCCATTCGGCAACTTGCCGCGGCTGTTGCTGGCGTGGGTCTCCACCGAGGCGGTTAGAACCAGAAGCCGCGATTTGATTCTGGGGACGTCGCTGTTGTCCTTTATGCGGCAATTGGGAATGAACTCTAACAGCGGCGGAACCCGTGGCGATCGCACCCGACTCCGGAACCAAATTGATCGACTCTTTAACGCCCATGTTCAGCTGATCTACGAAACGCCAGGCCACAAAATAACGGCATCCTCTGCCGTCGCCGATCGCACGGAACTATGGTGGGACTACCGCAAACCCGAGCAAGATACCCTCTGGGAAAGCAAAATTCATCTCGGAGAAGCGTTTTTCAATGAAATCGTGGCGCATCCAATTCCGCTCGACATGCGCATCTTAAAGGCAATGCGGCGCTCGTCGCTTGGGCTCGATCTCTACATGTGGCTCACCTTCAAAACGTTCAAGCTCTACAACACTGGGGCGAAACCAGAGCGGCTGACGTGGGAGCGACTCTATATCCAGTTTGGCGCCGCACCGGAAAAAGCGGAAGACAAAATCACCGTTCGCAACTTTCGGAATGACGTATTACGGGAGCTGAAGAAATTGAAGCTCGCCTGGCCGGCGCTCGCGTATGCCACGCCCACCGGTTGCCTTGAAATCAAGCCGTGCCCGCCGTCGATAGCGCCTAAAGGGCTCCTGTAATGTGATTTCGGTAAGCACTGTAGCACTGTGACTCTTCAGTGTTGCAGTGCTGTAGTGCTCTTCCCTGCGCGCCCCTGCGCCCAGTGCTCCGTCGCGACGCCTCAGGAATTTTCACACGCACGCGTTTGCGCCGAAATGTGCGCGGAAGATCTTCTATTTTCGGGTTACTTTCGACGGTGGCGAGGCGACGCTAATTCTGTTTGCGCGCGGAGTCGGGCCGCAAACATGTAGATTAGATGCCATTGCGCGGCGGGCCTACCAAGAGGCCTCTCTCTCGCTATGGTCCCTTTGGGTTTATTTCGGCGCGGAACTCGGGCCATGGCGGTATCTTCAAAACGATCAACACGCTTTCTTGCATGAACGGAAGGGTGCCGAACCACCCGGCAGGGAACTCAGGAAGACGTGACAGAGCAACTAAATGCTTTATTCTTTAAGAAGATAACGAAGAAAGACGAGGACGCTCGCCATGACCATCGAAATTCATCAGCCAGAGCTTGAAAATCTAATTCATCAGCGCATGAAGAGCGGAGCCTACCAAAGCGTTGAGGATTTTCTGCTGCATGCCCTTAATGC
>PMQB01000676.1 GCA_003169195.1 Bryobacterales bacterium | reverse complement strand
CAAGCATTGGGCGCGGTGATGGGGATGGATTGGCATTCGTCGGGTATTACAACATCGGTGCTGGGTGCGTTGAAGCGCGGGATCAATCCTAGGGCGCATGAGTTGGGGCTTTACTTCTGCGGCGGGCGTGGGAAGCAATCGCGGAAGACGCCGGAAGAGTTGCTGGCGGTGGCGGAGAGCCGGAGCTTGAACGGCGGGGAATTGGTGCGGGCGAGCCGGTTGACGGCGAAGGTGGATAACAACGCGATTGGGGATGGATTCCAAATCTATCTACATTCGTTCGTGGTTTCAGCGGCGGGTGATTGGGCGGTAGTGCAGCAGGGGATGAACGACGGGAATGGTTTGGCGCGGCGGTATCACTGGCATTCGGCTGCGGTGAAGGATTTTGTGTGCGAACCGCACACCGGGATTGTGGGTGAGAACGAAGGCGAGATTCTAAATCTGGTGGACCATCGGGCGGCTGATGCGCAGCGGGCGCTGCTTACGATTGCGGGGCAGACGCCAGACGTGACGTTGCGGGATGTGCGGCATTTGGTGATGCCAGGGCACCATGAAGTGATGGCGCGCGATGTGGATTTGAAGCGGCTGGGTGCAGTGCTGGCAGTGAGTTACGAGAAGCAGTTGCGGGACTTCGCTTCGCTGCTGCTGGTGGAGAATCTTGGGCCGCGGACGTTGCAGACGCTGGCGCTGGTGGCGGAGGTGGTGCATGGTGCGTCGAGCCGGTTCTCCGATCCAGCGAGGTTTTCGTTTGCGTTGGGAGGCAAGGACGGGCATCCGTTTCCGGTGCCGCTGAAAACCTATGATGAGTCGTTAGGAGTGCTGCGAAGGGCGTTGGATTCGGCGAAGTTAGGGCACACGGAGAAGGTGGATGGGTTCAAACGGTTAGACAACTTGGTGCGGACGGTGGAGGAGCGCTTTCAACCCAAGGCTGATTTCGAGAGAGTGGTGGCGCATGAGCGGAAGATCTCGCCTCAACTGGGAGGGCGGACGGTGATGGATGACCGGAGGGAACGGAAGAAGACTGCTAAGGGGCAGATGAGTTTGTTCTAGACTGGGCGTGCGGCAGTGAGCGGCGTGAGAAAGGGTGGAGCGAAAAAGAGGGGACACGCCTGTGACAGTCTCGTTAGCGCCAGCGTTTATAAGGGCCCGGAGTGTCCCCCCTTTTTCTCGGTTGTTTTAGAAAGCGGGAGGTTGGCAAGTGGGGCACCAGTAGAGCTTGCGGCCTACAAACTCTTTCATGTGGATTTCGGTTTGGCAGAGAAAGCAGGGAAGGCCGGCGCGGTGGTAGACGTAGTGAATCTCGCCGCGCCGGGCTTTGGCTTTTGGGTGGGGCCGATCGGCGGGGCGAGTGGTGACGATGCGGCGGTCGATCATGCCGGCTTGCATTAAGGTCTTAGCATCTTTCCAGAGTGATTGGAGTTTTGGCTGAGGGACTTGCTTGCCTGGTTCGAGGGGATTGAGTCCGGCGCGAAAGAGCAATTCGGCGCGATAGATGTTGCCAATGCCTCCGATGACTGACTGATCCATGAGCAAGGCTGCGATGGGCGTGCGGCTTTTCGCTATGTAAGTGAAGGCAGTTTTGGGACGCGCGTCTTTGCGGAGCGGATCGGGACCGATGCGATTAACTAGGGTGCTGCGGGCTTCGTGATCCAAAACATCGCAGGCGGTAGGACCGCGCAGTTCGAGCCAATGATCAGGGGTTGAGAAGCGAAGGCGGAGTGCGCCCTTCGGTTCGGGGAAGGGCATTGCGCCATCGCGAAATTTGCCGTACAGGCCGAGGTGAATATGGAGGTTCAGGTTGGTACCGAAGGTGTAGAAGAGATGTTTGCCATAAGCATCGACGGAGAGAAGCTTGCGGCCGTTGAGGAGTTTGGCGCCTGGTTCGAAACGGCCGTTTGGAGCATCAACGGTCAGGCGGCGTCCGGCAAACATGGCGGCGTGGCGTTCGGCATAGCGGTGTATCTCGTTTCCTTCGGGCATGGGTTTATGATGCCGGAGCAGCGGGGGTAGAGCGAAAAAGAGGGGAAGCGATGCCGCCTCACATTTTCTTTGGGCTTGCGGGTTACTCCGCGAAGGGGTGGACTTCGACCGGTTTGACGTGCCAGATATCGTTGCAGTATTCGTGGATGGCGCGGTCGGAGGAGAACTTGCCCATGCGGGAGGTGTTGAGAATGGACATGCGGGTCCAATGGTCGACATCGAGATAGGCTTGGTCGATTTTGTCTTGGCACTCGATGTAGGACTGATAGTCGGCTAAAAGCATGTAGGGGTCCTGACTCAGCAGTGAGTCGAGGAGGGGTTTGAAGAGTGACTGGTCTCCTCGGGAGAAGCGACCGGAGGCGAGTTCGTCGAGAGTCTGTTTGAGTTCGGAGTTGGCGTGATAGTGGGAACTCGGAGTGTAGCCGGCGGCTTTGGCGGCGTAGACTTGTTCGGAGGTGAGGCCGAAGAGGAAGAAGTTTTCGGGGCCGACGGCTTCCCTTATTTCGATATTGGCCCCGTCGAGAGTGCCGACGGTGAGTGCGCCGTTCATGGAGAATTTCATGTTTCCGGTGCCGGAGGCTTCTTTGCCGGCGAGGGAGATTTGTTCGGAGAGATCGGCGGCGGGGTAGACGCGTTGACCGAAGGTGACGTTGTAATCAGGGAGGAAGACAACGCGGAGGCGGCCGGCTACATCGGGATCTGTGTTTACGACTTCGGCGACGGAGTTGATGAGTTTGATGATGAGCTTAGCCATGAAATAGCCTGGCGCTGCTTTGCCTCCGAACAGGAAAGTGCGCGGAACGATGTGGACTTGTGGATTGTGTTTGATGCGGTTGTAGAGGGTGATGATGTGCAGAACCTTGAGATGTTGGCGTTTGTATTCGTGGATGCGCTTGACCATGGTGTCGAACATGGAATTGGGGTCGACAACGGTGCCGGTTTTCTGCGCGATGTAATCCACTAGCTGTTGTTTGACGGTGTGTTGGGTGGTTCGCCATTCATTGAGGAAGCCTACGTCATCTATGTGGTTTTCGAGGGTACGAAGTTGGTCGAGATTGGAGACCCAGCCATCGCCGATTTTGCGAGTGATGAGCGCAGATAAGCCGGGGTTGGCGAGGGCGATCCAGCGGCGCGGGGTGACGCCGTTTGTTTTGTTACCGAAGCGTTCGGGATACATTTCATAGAGATCATGAAGCACGTATTCTTCGAGGAGCCTAGTGTGGAGCGCCGCGACACCGTTGATGGCATGGCTGCCTACGGCCGCAAGATTCGCCATGCGGACGTAGCGTTCGCCTGATTCATCAATAAGGGAGAGGCGACTGACACGACCTTCGTCGCCAGGGAATTTCGCGCGGACTTCATCGAGAAAGCGGCGATTGATTTCGAAGATAATTTCGAGATGACGGGGGAGGAGGTTTTTGAAGAGCGGGAGACCCCATTTTTCGAGAGCTTCGGGTAGGAGTGTGTGGTTCGTAAAGCCGAGGGCATTTTGCGTGGTGTTCCAGGCGGCTTCCCAAGGCAGGTTGTGTTCATCGACGAGCAGGCGCATGAGTTCGGCGACGGCGATGGAAGGGTGAGTGTCGTTCATCTGGATGGCCCATTTCGCATGGAACTCCTGCAGCGGCCGGTTCTTCCGAAGGTGAATATCGATGAGGTTCTGGAGTGAGGCGGAGACGAAGAAGAACTGTTGTTCGAGGCGCAGTTCTTTACCTTGGATTGCTTCGTCGTTGGGGTAGAGAACCTTTGAGATGTTCTCGGATTGCATCTTGTCATGAACCGCGCCGAAATAGTCGGCGGAATTGAAGGCGCGGAAATCGAAGGAGTCGACGGCTTCGGCTTTCCAGAGACGGAGGGTATTGACGGTGTTGGTGTGATAGCCAAGAATGGGCGTGTCGTAGGGAACGGCTTTGACGACATAGCCTGGAATCCAACGAACGCTCTGCGCGCCGTGGACATCGGTAGAGGTTTCTGTGTGGCCGCCGAAGTTGACTTGGATGGCGCCTTCGGGACGGGCGATCTCCCAGGGATTGCCCCATTGCAGCCATTTATCTGTGACTTCTACTTGCCAGCCGTCGCGAATGATTTGATCGAAGATGCCGAACTCGTAACGAATGCCGAAGCCAATGGCGGGGATATGGAGAGTGGCAAGAGAATCCATGTAGCAAGCAGCGAGACGGCCGAGGCCGCCGTTGCCTAGACCTGGTTCTTCTTCGGTATCGAGGATGGCCTGGGGCGAGAGTGAGAGTTCGCGCATGGCTTGGAAGGCTGGATCGGTAATGCCGAGATTGAGTAAGTTGTTGCCGAGGTGGGGCCCGAGAAGGAATTCGGCCGAGAAGTAACAGACGATACGGGCATCCTGCTCGCTGTAGGTGCGGGAGGTGTCTACCCAGTACTGGGTGAGGCGATCGCGGATGGCGGAGGCGACCGCGAGATAGTAATCGAGGGTAGTGGCGCGACCGCGACGGCGGGCTTGGTCGTATTTTAGGCTGTCGAGGAAGGCGTGCTTGAGTTCTTCGACACTTGTGCCAGTGCGTATGTTTTCGTGGTGTAGGGCGGGAGTGGCTGCGGTGCTTTCCATTTGTGGTTCCTTTGTCTCTGATGGTGAAGGTAAGTCATTCGGCGCGGTAAACGCAATAGGGACAGGTAGAATTCATGGGTTTTTCATGGGCAAGAAGTCAGTAGCCGGAAGCCAGGAGCCAGAATGTGAACAAACGTTGACGGCCGGCATGCCTTTTGCTTTTGAAAAAACGAAGCCATTCAT
>PMQB01000205.1 GCA_003169195.1 Bryobacterales bacterium | reverse complement strand
TCAACTTTTTTATCTCCCACCCCACCAACAACTTACAGCCAAAAACACTACCACATATCTTGTCGCGAGGTTCGTTTTGAGCCTCCTCCATGCTAACTTTCTCTCAGAACAAAGCTCGTCCGAGAGTCCTCCTCTCGCGGCGAGCTTTTTCATTTTCACCAAGGAGTTTTCACACCATGTCCAACCGTGCCCAACGCCGCGCCGCCGAGCGCGCCTCTCGTCAAACATCCAACGCCGCCGCGCCCATCTCCGAAGCCCAGCTCAACGCCAACCGTGCCAACGCCCAAATGAGCACCGGCCCTACCTCGCCTGCAGGTAAAGAAATCTCTTCTCACAACGCCGTAAAAACCGGTTTAACCGGCCGCACCATCCTCCTTCCCACCGACGACGTCGCCGCCTACCAATCCATCGTCGCCATGGTCAACGCCAAATTCGCCCCCGTCAACGACATCGAAAAGCACCTCACTCAAACCATCGCCGACACCGAATGGCGTCTCCTCCGCATCCCCGTTCTCGAATCCGGCTTCTACGCCCTCGGCCGCCACCAACTCGCCAGCGAATGCGCCCACGAACGCGACCCCCAAACCCGCGCCGTCATGCTCGAAGCCCTCATCTTCCAGACCTTTCAAAAGGACCTCCGCAACCTAGCCCTCCAAGAGCGTCGCCTCCGCAGCCAGCTCAAAGCCGACACCGCCGAACTCCGCCGCCTCCGAGCCGAACGCCAGGAAAAGGAAAAGGAACAGGAGGAAGCAAAACCGGCCGCTACTCCGCAACCCGCCACCCCAAATGGGTTTGAATTTTCAACTCCGGAAATTACGCCCGATTCCCCGACCACCCCGCAAGCCGAAATCACGCAGGAAACCGAAATGACAACGGAGGCCACCGCCGCCGCGTAAACATTCTGTCCATCACATCCCCAACCCTCGGCGTCGCCCCAAGAAAGAGACATCGTGGGCTCGTGCGATCAATCGATTGAAGAGGTCAAGGGAGAAGTGTGCGTGCGCTACGTTACGACTGAGCTGATATCCCCAGCCACGGCTTTCACCGCACGTATGTAATCGTCGGGATGCAACAGCAGTTGGGTCCCGCGCACCCCGGCCGAAACCGAAATCTTGTCAAACAGAATCGCCGTCTCATCGATGAACACCGGATAGTCTTTCTTACAAGCCAGCGCCGTCACGCCGCCCCGAATGTAGCCTGTCAACGGCTGCACTTCCTTCAACGGCACCATTTCCATCTTCCGGTCGCCCGCCAGTTTGGCCAGCGTCTTCAGGTTCAGCTCCGCATTCCCCGGCACCACCGCCATCACCACGCCGGCCCGTTCGCCTCGCACCACCAGTGTCTTGAAAACTTGTTCCAGGTCCATGCCGATCTTCCGCGCCACCGTCTCCGCGCTCAAGTCGTCGGGGTCAACTTCGTACTCACGAAGCTCATACGCAATCTTCAGTTCGTCCAGCGCCCGCGCTGCGTTCGTTTTCATCTGCGACTATTAAGGTAGGTAAGCAATTTGACCTTCACCTGTTTTCATCCTACAGCGAGAACGTTTCCCCGCTGGAGCAACTACTTCTCTTGGTGAACCAGAGCAAGTTTCGCAACCGCATGCCCGGCACTGCGCGCTTTCTGCGCCAAACTGCTCCGGCTTTCCTTCGCGTCCTTCACGAGGACTACTCGCGTAACGCCCTTCCTCCCGAATTTAAACCGCGTCCCAAACTCTGGAGCGCCGAAGGTTTGCACGCCGCGTGGTTAGGCCACACCACTGTCCTTTTGAAAATCGACGGCTTCACCATCCTCACAGATCCCGTCTTCAGTAATCGCGTCGGCATCGGCATCGGTCCTCTCACCTTGGGCATCAAGCGTTTCGTCGATGTGGCTCTCCTGCCGGAAGATCTGCCGCCCATTGATCTGGTCCTGCTGTCCCACGCCCACATGGATCACTTCGATCTGCCCAGCCTGCGTGATCTCGAGCGCCCTCGAACGCAAGTGGTCACCGCCGCGCAAACGTCAGACTTACTCCGCGTCCGCCGTTACGCGTTCGTTCACGAAGTGCGTTGGAATCATTCCGTCACCGTAGGCCCGGCCAAGATCACCGCGTTTGAGGTCGAGCACTGGGGCGCTCGCATGCGGGGTGATACCTATCGCGGCTATAACGGTTATCTCATCGAAATTGGCAAGCGCCGCATCGTCTTCGGCGGCGACACGGCCTTTACCGATTCCTTCAAACAAGTGAAGTCATCGCAACCGGTCGATCTTGCCATCATGCCCGTTGGTGCGTACAACCCTTGGATTCGCGTGCACTGCAATCCCGAACAAGCTGTGCAAATGGCGAACATGACTGGTGCTGAGTTCATCCTCCCCGTCCATCACCAGACATTTGCGCTCAGTCGCGAACCCAAATTGGAACCCATCGAACGCGCTCTCGCGGCCGTCGGTTCAGCCACCGAGCGCATCTGTCTGCGCTCCATCGGCCAAGAATTTCACCTCACCCCTTAAGGATGCGCCACCGGTGCCGCCGCTTGCGTATCACCCGCCGCTGCTGCTGTGGGCGCCGGAGTCGTTGCCGCTGCCGCCGCCGGCTTACTCCCTTCCCGGGTCAGATGAATCTCGAACGGCGTAATCTCAAACGGCATCTTGTCGCGCGCGCTGAATCGGTCCGCCGGCGTCACCTTCAGCAACCGAACATGGTCCGACCACGGATCCATCCCAATATGCGAACCCAAAGGCAGCGCAGCCACTTGATCCTTATCCCGCATTTCCAACGTCGGCGCCATATCCATCAGCCCCGACATCCGCAAATCTTTCTTCGTGTTCGACATCCGGTTCCCAATCAGCGGTTTGATCAAATGCGGCACATCATCGCTGCGTTCCGAAAGCATCCTCAGAAACAACCCAACCTTCGGCAAGCTGTCTTTGTACGGCGACTTCTTCAAGATCTCAATCGCCTTCTCATCCGCCGCCAGTTCTTCTTTTTGGTCACGTCCTACTTGCACATGTTTGGCAATCGAAGGATCATCAAACAGCAATCGGTCTTCGAACGCATACTTCGTGTCAATCGAATGTCCCAGCAGAATATGTGCCAATTCATGCGCCAGCACCGCCGCCAAACTCGCTTCGTCAGGCAGCACGTCAATCAGTCCGCGGCTCAACAGAATCGTGTGGTTCAGCGATACCGATTCCATCGGCGTCGTCAGCAGTACCCGCGCCTTCACTTTGAACGCAAGATTGATATTGGCGCTCACTAACAGGTTGCTCACCACTGTCTCCAACACTTGATCCACTTCTCCCGGCGGAGAAATCAAACCACCGCGTAGCAACCGGTCAATCACGTTCTGCGCCGCTTCTTCCTGCCACATCCTCGAAGATTCCAACGGTGAATTGTCCGCCGCCGCGTCGCTGTCGTCTTTCACGCCCTGCGGAATGTCTACCGTCAAGTTCGTAAACGCCTCATCCGTCTTGTCATGCAGCCGTTCGTAGCCCCAAAGCCGTGTCTGCGCTCGCATCGGCGCCGTCTTGATCACCGCCGTCCGGTAGGCATCCTCTTCGCCATAGATATAAGCCGGCAGCCACATGCCGCCGCTGTTCACGCGCCAGCAATCGAAGTGCACGTACTCGTGTTCATTCGAAGGTTGATATTGTCCTTTCACCCGAACAATGTTGTAATCCCTGTCTTCAATCCAAATCGTTCCTTTAAATCGCCGTCGTCCCGCTTCTTCGCGCGGCGAAACATCCACCCGGTAACACCGCACCTCTCCCAGAAACTCACGCCGCACATACTCAAACGAGTAATGCGCCCGGTCAAAATCCGCCACATCAATAAACAACTCGTCCGCGAACCCGCGCGAATTGTACTGCATAGTGAACAACGCAGCCATGAAATGCGAAACCGCCTTGACCTTAGTACGCGGCGGCAGATACGACATATCCACCAAGCCGTCCTTCATGTTTAACTGCCCCAGAAAGTAGAAGTCGTTGTGCGGTACAAGACCCAACTCCGCATCCGGTTTCATTTCCTGTATATAGGTTTCAATCACCGGCGTCTTATCGCGCAGCCTGCGAATCAGCATGCGCTCGCTATTCACCGCACGATCCACCACCTCGTCAAACGATTTCGCCCTCTCTGGTGTGGGGTGTTCAATGATCTGATCCAATTCCTTGCCTGGATCGACTTTCGTCGGAGTTCCCTTTACCTCGTTTTGCGCGGCTGCTGGAAAGTTCGCCAGCAGTGCGGTTGCGATCACGATGCGGACGATAGATAGTAGTAGTGCTGTTGGCCGTGTCATTGCGCGGGCTTCCTTTATGTAAGTTCGAAACTGATCTTGATGGTCGCGTTGGTGTCCACAGGAACACCGCCGCGCGTGGCGGGTTTGAAACGTACGCGCCCTGCTGCTTGCACGGCCGCCTCATCTAGTCCGTGACCCAAGCCGCTCACAATCCGCACCACGCGAATCGTTCCGTCGGCTTGAAAGACTACTTGCAAAGAAACTTCACCTTCCAGACGTAAGTTGCGTGCCTCTGCCGTGTATTCCGGCTTCGGTCTGAATAAGATTTGAACGGGCGTCTGGTGATCACTGTCTGCTTCTGCCTTCTTTACGGGAGGTGGCGTCAAGGTCGCATCGCCAAAAGCTGTGGAGCGAATCGTCTCCGTGTTTGTAGATTTGGGACGGCCCTGTTGTCCCATGTTCCCAAAACCCGTTTGACGAATCTCGCCGCCGCTTTGGGAAGCTCCATTTCGACCGCTGTGTCCCGCTCCCTCTGGCAAATCAAACGCACCCACCTTAGTTAACGTGGCAGCCGAATTGCGCGAGTTGTCCGAAGGCGGCACTCCCTTTGGATCGCCAAATCCACCCACTTGCACTTTCTGTGGCAGCGGGGGCGGAGTTGCTTTCGCCAATTCCGTCGTCGGTTGAAATACGCCTGTCTTAATAGGTGCCTTCGGGGCCGGCGGCAAATCCATCTTGATCTCAGGCACCGTTTGCACAGGCTTGATTTCGGGCGCTTGCACCACCTCACGCGGCCTGACTTCCCGCAGCACAACAGGTGGTGGCACAAACGTCTTGACCACAGGCGGCGGAATCACCAGATGCGGAATCACCTTCGGCGCAATCAGCTTGGCCACGGGCGGTTTCGGTTTGTACTCCGGTACCGGCGCAACCAAACTTACGTGTTGCATGGACTTACGCACTTCCATGGCCATCGGTACCGACATCGTAACCGCCAGCGCCGCCAACCCCACATTCAACGCCATACTAAACACGTAGCTTCGCCACGGCGACTTATGAACGGAGGTCTCAAACAGACTTTGCGTCGTTATGCGGCTCATTCCTCAACCCAATATATCCAACTGTAGACATACCATTCTATGACGCAAAACGCCTTTCTTGTTATACTCGTGTTGTTTGCGCTCAACCGACGCTGGAGTGGCGGAACTGGCAGACGCACGGGACTCAAAATCCCGCGACCTTCACTGGTCATGTGGGTTCGACCCCCACCTCCAGCACCAATTTCATTCTCATAACGACAGCAAGAAAACGCCGTTTCGTCCGGCCATGAGGCGCCGCATGCCATGAGAACTTTCCGGTTTTGCCTGGGAATATTGTTGCTGAGCAGCTTAGGTGTAGCCAGCGGTCAGGATGTCAACAACCCCTGGCCGAAAGATCCGTATGACGCAAACAACCGCAAGCCCGACGAACGCTACAAGGCCGATCTTCTAGTTGTTGTCGCTCATCCAGATGACGAGATCATGGCCGCCGCTTTCATTGCGCGTCAAGTCGACGAGGGAAAACGTGTGGCTATTGTTTGGACGACGGTTGGCGATGGCGGCACGAACGAGGTGGGACCAGAACAGGCTAGAGCCATGGGTGATATTCGCGAGGTTGAGGCGATTCGTGGAGCCGCTTCGCTGGGCATCACTAATATGTGGAACCTGGGCGGCCCGGATACGCCCAGCCAGAATCCCCTCGTGTCATTAGAGACCTGCGATCACGCGCGCTGTCTGGACCGCTTGGTTCGTTTGGTCAGGTTGACAAGACCGGAAGTGATCCTCACCTGGCTGCCGCTGGGCGTCACGGGAGAGAATCACGGCGATCACCAAGCGTCGGGCGTGCTCGCCACCGAAGCGTTCGACATCGCTGGAGATCCCACGGTTTTTCCGGAACAGGTCACTCCGGCCAGCGAGCCGCGGCAAAACCAGAATCATCTGGAAGGTCTCCGCCCTTGGCAACCCCAGAAGATTTACTATTTCTCGAATCCGACGCATATGGATTTCTTCGCGAATCAAGGGCCACAATACGCGGCGAGTGATGTCTCTCATACGCGACGCATCCCTTATGGCCAAATTGCTGCGGAGGAGTTCATTTATCATCGAACGCAAGGAGGTGGACGAGTGGAACGGGCACTTCTGGAGCATGGCGCGGAAGGGTTGGAACGCCCCATTCCACTTATGAAACCGAGCCAGTTCATCTTAGGCAAATCGCTGGTAAAGTCGGACAAGACCGGCGACGTTTTTGCGGGCATTGTCAATCAGGGTGTTGCTTATCAGCGCTCACCTGGATTTGTTCTCCCGGTTTATGATGCGCCGATTATGGAACTGGGAGGACCTTGGAATTTCTACCGACAGTTCTGGCAGGCGCATGGGTTAGACCACCTCTCCCGATTGATTCCGGCGGAATTGACGATCCAAGTAGGCGGAACTCTCAGTATCCCTTTGATCGTTCAGAATCCAACGGATGCGCCCATTCAAATCACGTTGCAAGTTCAGACTCCTGACGGATGGAAGCTGATAAGCCCTCCTCCTTCGGCAACGATTGATGCGCACACAAAATACTTTTTGAGAGTTCAGGCACTGGCCCCTGCTACCAAACAGCCAGGCTGGCAACAGTTTGTCGTCTCTGCTGAATCGGCCGGCAAAAGTATAGGCAAGGTACCCCTGCGAGTGGAACTTGCGAGTTGGGCGCTCCCGCAATAGTCCGGCACTGCCGCCTTACTTAGCATCCACCGCGAACGACAGTAGATTCGCACCCGCCGCGATAGCAACGTACTGCCGTCCGTTGAGAGAGTACGTTATCGGCGAAGCGCGCCAGACAGCATTGGTACGCATGCCCCACAGCCAACGTCCGGTTTTGCTCTCCACGGCTGTGAATTCACCGCCCGTCTCGCCGTAAAAGAGAACGCCGCCGGCAGTCGTCAGAACGCCGGAATAATTAGATTCCGTTGAGCCAAATTGCGGAATTTCCCAAGCAACATTGCCCGTTTCGATATCGAGCGCACGAAGAAAGCGCTGGCCTGCATCAGATGGATCGCGTACTCCTTCATAGCCGCCGTCGTGCGATTGGCGATAGACGCTGCAATCCTCGACGGCCATGAAGTAGAACAGTTTAGTACCCGGGCTAAAAGAGGACGAGTACCAATTCGTAGCTCCTCTCACGGCTGGGCAGGTTTTGGTGCCCGCGCTGCTGGGCCGGTTTGCGGGGAGGACCTGTGGCTTGCCGTCTTCACCGATGCCACTCGCCCAATTGAGCTTCCTGACAAACGGCTTGGCGAGCAGCAATGCGCCAGTCGTGCGATCCAGGACGTAGAAGAACCCATTGCGATCCGCCTGCAAAAGCAACTTGCGGTCACGTCCATGGAAGGGTGCATCGACAAGAAGCAGCGGTTCAGTGGCATCCCAGTCGTGCAGGTCGTGCGGGGTGAATTGGTAATACCATTTGAGTTTTCCATCCTTGGCGTTGATGGCGATGACGCAATTGGTGTACAGATTCGTTCCATCGCGATCGTCACCATCGGTGGCCGGGAATGGATTTCCCACTGCCCAATAAAGAGTTTCTGTCTCAACATCGTAGGAGCCGGTGAGCCACGTCGCACCGCCGCCCGACTCTATCGCTTTGCCCTTCCATGTTTCGGATCCAGGCTCGCCAGGTTTAGGAATGGTCCAGAACCGCCAGACCTCACGGCCCGTGAGCGCGTTGTACGCAGCTAGAAAACCGCGCAACGGGGTATCACCGCCCGCGATGCCGGAGATGACCAAATCACCAACCACCAAGGGCGCCGATGTAGCACTATAGCGGCCGGCTGAATCTACCATGTTGATCTCCCAGACAACTCCGCCCGTGAGCCGATTCAAGCAAATCAAATGAGCGGAGTCGGTTACAAAGAAGACACGATCTCCCAAGAGGGCTACACCGCGGTTCGGCTGCGAGCCGAGAGTACCTGCAAGCGCATCAGGGCGCGTGTAACACCAGATCTCGGTTCCGCTGCGTGCATCTAACGCGCACACCCTGCCCGGAGCCGTGACATACATGACACCGCCACTCACGAGCGGCGTCGTCTCCAACTCGGGGCTATTGAGTGAATACACCCACTGGAGGTGCAAGCTGCCGGCGTTGTGTGTATTGATCTGATCGAGCGAACTATAGCGATTGCCCCCCAAAACTCCGTTATAGGTAGGCCAGTCGCCGGAACTCGGATGCAGAATGGCTTGAATCGACTCCGGAGAAACTGACTCGTCGCTTCCACTAAGTGGGCCAGTGACACTACCTCCCAGTGTGCTGAGATAGGCGACAAGGTTGCGGCGTTCGATTCCGCTGGCCTGAAGGGCTGGCATGTACGATGATTTCTCGCGCAAAACTTCCTGATAGTCGGAATCTGTCAACAGAAGAAGACGGCCATCGAAGGTTTGCAGTTGGAGATCGTGTTTGCCTTGATGGCGCAGAAATCCGCGCAGCGAAGTACCATCACGCAATCGAACGTTGATCACCCCCCAAGATTCGTCTGGACAAAACGCGAAACTAGGGCACGCGGATGTTGGGTGCCTGCCCATTTGCGAGTTGGGGTCAGCGAGCACATCTTCTATTTCCCTGACTGTCGAACGCGCACCTATACTTGAGAGATCCGGTCCGTTTGGTTTTCCGCGGCCGTGAACCATATGGCATTCAGAACACCGGCCTTTGCCGAAGAAAAATTGCTCCCCGGTGATGAGGTCGCCTGCAGGCTGCGCTTCCAATGCCGACAAATTGAGGCTCCGAACCCACTTGGCCATAGACTTCAGATCGTCTTCCGGTAGCGCAAATCCCGGCATTCCGCCTTTGGTGCCGTTCTTGATCAAGTCATGAATCTGAGCCTCAGTGCGTTGGAGAAGCGCTTGGTTCTTCATCAGGGAGGGTCCACGGTCTCCCCCTTGGGCGTTCGCGCCATGACAGCCGGCGCAATTCTGTTGAAATATCGATTCGACAGTAGCTTGGGTTGCCCCAAACACGTTTAGACCGAGGGCCCCGACGAGGAACGCCTTGAAAATCAAGAGGCGAGCCACGGTTTGATTTCTTCCATCATTTGACGAATGATCTCTTTGCCCTTTTCATCCAGAGGGGTGTTGCCGCTCTCTCGCGTGCGGTGGTTTTGGAAAACGCCGCGAAGCTGCAAGATGTATTTTAGAGACGCAATACCGTACACGTTAACTTCGCTAATCAGCATCGAGATGCGCCCAAACATCTCCATTGCCTCCTTATGATTTCCGGCTTGCCATGAATCCCAAACCATGGCGTACAAGTCGGCGAAGGATGCCGCCGGCATGGTGCCTGAGGTTCCGCGATTCATTTCGTCGATCATCGTTCGGCCGTGCGAACCCGTGAAGATCTTCAACTCTCCCTTGGTTTGCTCCCGCAACTCGCGTATACGAAAGAGGGGCTCGCCAGCCTCATCTTTGACATAACGGAATGTCGGGATTGACTTGTACATTTCAACCAGAGTGGGTACGCTCAGGTTGCCAACGGCCTGAACAAACAAAGGCAAGTCTGTTGCTGCGCCCAATTGCTGGTAATAGCCGGCAATTGTTTTCTCATCTATCTGGCCGTGAGGTGGCAGCGAAATGATCGCGTTGGCTCCAACCTTTTTTGCATGAATGGCGTATCGCACAGCGGCCTCAGCGCTCGGCGCCTGTACGCCGAGTACCAGCGCAGGACGCAGCTTTTTTGCGGCCGTGCCAAGAACTTCCGCGCCGGCGATTCGCTCCGATTCGCTCAACGACGCCCATTCGCTCGCCAGTTGCGGCCAAACAAAACCGTGAACCCCTCCCCGGTCGATAAAGTGCAGTTGCTCTAACAGACCTTTTAGATCAAGCTTGTCCGAATCTGTAAAAGGCGTTTGCGCTATGGGGAAAACACCGCGCAACGGCTTGGCCGCCGTTGTGCTGTCTTCGGCCAAGCAGAGCGAGCCGCCAGCCAAGAGTTGCAGGAAGCTTCGTCTGGAACTTGTCACAGAATCCCCTCAATCCTAAAACGAAATGCGGCTCTTTCTCTGTTCTAGCTTCGCCGCGTCCACTCCAGAAATAGCCCGCAGATCCGCAATACTATTGAATCGTTGCTTCTGGCGGCGCTCGACGATGGTTGCCGCTACCTCGTCACTCACGCCAAGAACTCCCGCTATCTCTTCCGCTGCGGAGGTATTCATATTCACCAGCGTGAGGTTCTCTAGGAAGTACCTTGTCACTCTCATCAGTTGTTCGGTTGTGCCGTTGGCTCCGTGCTGCGTCATCTCGGCAAAGACGTCGTTCCAGCGATCCCAGGATCGCGGTTTCCCTTCGAAGATCGCTGTCGTGTGGCATTTACCGCAGACCGCAGTGACGGCCTCCCAATCAGCCCCGTCTCCGGCTGCCCATCCGCTCGCGGCCAGCAAGAAAAACGTGGCCGGTAGAGGCCACTTCACTTCGTCCTCATGCTCGCTGTCGCGGACAACCGCGTCCGCACCGCACTCGGAATTCCTTCGCCGAACTGACTCACCGTTCGAACCAGTTTGCCGTTGGCGAACCGCATCTCAAGAAGCTTCTCGCTATGCATCGGCTTGCCATATTCGTCCTTCATTTGGCCGACGATTTTCTTTGTGCGCACCTCCACCACGTCGCCTGAAGAAAGGAACGCATACTGGCCATCAATCCCCATCGTGATCCAGTCGGCGGAAGCCGTCGTGGGGAAGGTCATCTTCAAGGTGGGCCATTCGCCAGTGTTGTCGTAAACCAGAACGCCGTAGTTGATGTTATCCACCACCCAAAGTTCGCTTTCATCTGGAGTAAGCGCAATGCCGTGGCTGGGGCAGCCATGTCCGAAGAAATGCTGATTTAAATCACCCCACTGCGGCTTCCACATCTCCGCCGGGGCTTCAATACGCTTGATGACTTCCCCTGTCTTCACATCGGCAATCTCAAACCCGAGCAAGTTGTTCAGGTTCGCGTAGACGCGGGTGGCGTCGTGGTTGATGACAAACGGCCGAACGTGGTCGGAGAACGTGATGGTTCTGATCGCTTTCATGGACGGCACATCGCCCACCGTCATGGTCACGCCGTTCGGGGCCATAAACACCGTATTGCCGTCGGCGCTCAGCGCCATGTTATGCGCGAAGTTGCTTTTCGGCGCTTGGATTTTTCCCTTGAGCGCGCCATCCTGCGCGTTGATCACATACCAGAAGTCTTTAAGGTCTGAGCCGACAACCAGTGTCTTGCCGTCGGGAGTTACTTCAGGACGTTCGCAGCATGTGCCATCGTACGTCTGCTCCCAAACCTTCTGGTCACTTCCCAAATCGAAGGCCGCCAGACGTCCACGCGTGGCTAGATAAACCATGTTCGTGGTGGTGCTTGCCGCAATCCCCGAAACTTCCTCGGGACTCATACTCGCGGGCACGTTCCAGGTTGGTATGCGCTTCACAAACTCAAAGTTCCGATCCACGTCCAGCACCACGATGCCGACTCCGTTCTGCTCCGATGAAAACTGCCCACCCGCCGAGCCGCCCGGCAGTGACACGTAAACCAATCGGCGCTGGACTTTGCCGAAACCCCTGGCAACATGCGGACCAGCATCGCGCGGATCGGAAGACCCCGCCTGGCGATAAGGCCGATCTGGCCGATTTACCGAGTTGTCGAGACGTATCCCATCCTTTGTCGTTTCTTGCGCCGATCCAACATAAGGAAAACCGGCCAGCACCAGCGCGGCCGCGAACGGCCGCAAACCGAATAACATCGAAAACCTCCCGGGCTAAGAGCATACGCAGCGAAGGCATGGCCCAACTTTCCGCGCAATGGAATCGTATATCGGATGCGCCCGGAAGTCAATGGAAGCAACTGCCGTATCCGGAAAACCTCTTAGGTGTGGATCTGGCCTCCTGCACGCTGACCATTTTTTGGAGTATTGTTGTTAGGCAGGCGTCTATGATCGCCATGGAGGAAACATAAATGTTAACGCGCGGCATCTGCAGGCTGTTCGTGACCGGAGCGGCTTGCTTCTGTTTTACCCAGCTCTTGTGCGGCGATACAGCTGCCGGATTACGGGCGTTTCAGAGCAAAGACTATGCGACGGCTTATCGGGAGTGGACCGAGGCCGCCAATAAGGGACAAGCCGAAGCCCAATACAACCTTGGAATGCTTTACCTGAAGGGACTCGGCGTGGCCAGGAATCCTGAAGAAGCCTTTCGCTGGTTTCGTCTTGCCGGAGACCAGGGACAAGCCGACGCCGCGTTTCAGATAGGCCTGATGAGAGAGAGGGGAGTTGGCGTGGCGCAGGATTTCGCCCAGGCGCAAGTCTGGTTCACCTTAGCGGCAGAACACGGCGATTCGGAAGCGGAGGTCTCATTAGCAGAGCTGTACGACGAAGGCCACGGTGTACACAAGGATTTGCAGCGCGCAGTGTATTGGTACAAGATGGCGGCCGAGCAAGGTCTGCCGGAAGCACAATCGCGGTTGGGCGCTTGCTATGCCAATGGTAAGGGCGTTCAGAAGGATCAGACGCTGGCCTACTTCTGGCTGACGCTTGCGGCAAAACAACACGATCAAAATGCAGAGAAGCAAAGGTTAGAACTCGCACCAAGGCTATCGGCAGATGAAATTGCCAAAACCGAGTTGTCCGCGGCGCATTGGAAACCAAAGTCTGCACCACCGCAGTCCGGGAACCAAGCGCACTGAGGTGCAGTTGCAGGTGAACGTCTACTGCGCTCTCGGTCGCCAGAAAGCATCGGGTTTCCAGGTTGGGCGGCTATCAGATTGGGCGACTTCATAGCCAACCTCAAACAAGATATCGAGATCTTCTAAGGAGCCGCTGAGATCCCAATCGGGCTTTACGACATCCGACGGCTGATGATAATCGTGGCGAATGTATTCGCTGCGTTTTTCCACACCGTAGCCGGCGGGTTTGCCAAGGTAATCGATGCCCGGGGTGGTTTCAATCGAAGGCACGCCCATGCGGGCAAATTCCCAATGATCGGAGCGGAAGTAGAATCCTTGTTCGGGCGCGGTGTCGCCGGTGATTTCGCGGCCTTGACCAGCAACAGCGCGAGCAGTTAGATCATCGAGAGTGGAATTACCGATGCCGACGATGCTGAAATCATGGGTGCGGCCCCAACCCCAGTTGCTGAAATAGTCGAGATTGATATTGGCGACGGTTTGGGCCAGTGGATAAGGCGGGTGCTCTACATAATACTTTGCGCCCAGGAGACCTTTTTCTTCGGCAGTGGGCCAGAGAAAAAGAATGGTGCGGCGCGGGGCAGGATGCAGAGATTGGAAGGCGCGAGAGAGTTCAAGAACACCGGCAGTGCCGGCCGCGTTGTCGCTAGCACCGTGGAATATCTTGCCATCAAATTCGCCATGGTGATCCCAGTGGCCGCTGTAAATGACGTACTCGTTCTTTAACGTCGGATCGCTGCCGGGGATCTTGGCAAGCACGTTGGCGGAATCGATCTTGCGAACTTGATTCGTGATTTGGAATGAGGCGCGGATGCCGAGCGGCACAGCACGAAAGCCTGGTTTGGCGGCGCTGGCGCGGAGGACGTCTAGATCCTGGTTGGCGGCGGCGAAGAGTTCCTTGGCCTTATTAGGCAATATGAGAGCTTGCGCTTTGACACGGGATCGGTCATTGGAATCGCGCAGAATCATGTTCTCGCGACTGTAGTTCTGGAAGAGATTCGGTCCCGTGGGTTGGGTCGCGGAGATCAGAATCACGGCGGTTGCGCCGTGTGCGTAAGCGTTGTCCAGTTTTGTGCCCGTGCGACCGTAATAGGTGAGCGCGCGGCCAGCAAACATCTTGTCATCGAGTTTGGAGGGGTCGTTGGGATCGGCAACGGGAGGGTCACCATTCAAGATGGCGACGATTTTGCCGTGGACATCGATGCCCGAGTAGTCATCCCATTTGTATTCGGAGGCGGTAACACCGTAACCCGCGAAGACCAGTTCTGCCTCGGGCACGTTCACCGTTTCATCGGGTAGAACCGACCAAGCTACATAATCTTGGCCGGCCGTGGCGGAAACGTCCTTGGCTTTGAATGTAAGCACGCCTTTCGACTTGGTACCCCACAGAGGAACGGTTTGTGTCCAAGTGCCATCGGGTGCGCCCGGTTGAAGCCCTATCTTTTTCGCCTGGGCGATCAGATAAGCGACGCTCTTTGTTTCGCCTTCGGTACCGGGAAGGCGACCAGCATAGGCGTCGGAGGAGAGTTCTTTGATGGGAGCGAGAAGTCCCTCGACTGTCATGACACTCTCTGCTTTCTTGATTTGAGGCGACAGCGTAGCTGCGCCTCGAAAGAGACATGGACAGAGCATCAGTGTGATGAGAACCAATGATCGATGCATTGGCATAGGATCGCACGGCGGCCTTCGGTTAGGCGCGGACGTACTTGTTGAACCAATCAATCGTGCGCTGCCAAGCCAGATCGGCGGCGGGCTTGTTATAGCGTTCAGGTGTGGCATCGCAATGGAAGCCATGAACAGCGCCAGAATAAATGTAGCCTTCGTGCGTTACGTTTGCCGCCGTTAATGCGGCATCGTATGCGGGCCACCCCTCCGCCAACCGTTTATCGAGTTCCCCATTGTGAGCAAGAATCGCGGCCTTAATTTTCGGAATATCCTCTTTAGGGGGAGGGCCGCCGTAGAATGGCACCGCAGCGGCCAAATCGGTGCCCAGTCGGGTAGCCAGCAAATTCGCGATGCTGCCTCCGTAGCAAAAGCCCGTGACTCCAATCTTGCCTGTACAATCGGCACGAGCTTTCAGCCACAACGCGGAGGCCACCATATCCTCGGCCATCTTCTTGCCATCGATCTTGCTGAACATCTGACCGCCCTTATAGTCGTCACCCGGAAAGCCGCCAAGAGAGGTAAGCCCGTCTGGTGCAAGCGCCATGAAGTTGGCCAAAGCGAACCGGCGCGCGATGTCCTCGATATGAGGATTTAGGCCGCGATTTTCGTGGACCACCACAATGCCGGGTAATTTGGAAGGCGTGGCGGAACGTGAGTCAGCGCTGACTGGTCGTACAAGATATCCCTTGATGCTCCCGTTGCCCTGCGGTGATGCAACGGTCTCGTAGGTGGCCTTGATCCGGTCGTCCGTCTTCGAGACTTGTTGTCCGAGCGCGTAGTTCGGCATCAAGGCGTCAATAATCGTTGCCGCTGCCAATCCACCAGTCGCAAATCGCTGCACGCCCTCCACAAAATCGCGGCGGTTGATTTCGCCGTGAATAAAGCGGTTGTACAGTTCTATGGCTGCACTCGGTAGTTTCGGTCTAACTGGCTCCATCGCGTACTCCTTGATCGAGACTAACAGCCCCGCAGGGCCCCTGAAAGCAGCAGCGTCCTGTCATTTGGGAGGCATTCTCTGCCAGACTTCTTGCAACTCTGTTCCATCTGAAAGCACTCCCGTTTGGACTAGACGGTCGCCTTCAAGCTTTACGTTAAATTTCTGGTTCTGGTCTATAGCGCGACCAAGCCTCGGGCTGCCGAAATCTAGATGCTCCACGTAAGTATCACCCGTTAGCGTATAAGTTCCTCCGCCCGCCGAATCAAGATTACCGTTCTTCGTCTTATAAATCGTCCAAACGAAGTGACCGTCTACGATGAGCTTAATCTCCCGGATGTTCGTCTTTGTGCGATCCACCATTTGCCCCTTTCCTACTTTTTGGGCCGACAACTCCCATGTCCCCTGTATAGCGCCACCAGCGCCATCAGCGCTTAACTTATCACTGAAAGTCGTAAAGAGAAAACAACCGAGGAGAGTCAGACTGGTTCTCATTTTGATCACTCCGAATCTGACATCATAGAACAGAACAGTTTTGGTCAACTACCCCTAGACAGTGACCTTATGAAAACTGTGGCGTGTGAATCTGGAGTTTCATGATTCCGGAAATTCGGTTCGTTTGACGCACAAGATCATACGATCACAAAGTTAGAGAACTCACCTTTATTGGTAGCCCTGCGGAATTATCTACTGAACAGAGAGGCGCGCTGCTAGGCATCTTTGGAAGTTTGCCCCTCGATGCCAGTTATCACAATGCCCGAAGCGGCTGCTTTTTGAACGAGGCAGTCAAAACGGGACTGTGTGATGGGTTGAAACGTTTGCGTCGCGCATGCACTCATGCTCTGAGGACCTCCCAGAAAGACCCAGTGTACAACCGTAAGCTTTGAGACGATTTTCCTACGTGGCCACAAGAAAAGCTGGAATAACCTTGTTAACATCCTATTTGACGCGGTATAGGTCACGCACTTAAGAACAATGCCAGGCGGAGGGGAATTGTGTTGGCAAGTCCGAATCGATTGCTAGTAATGCTGGGCTTATTCGCTGGAGTCGCTCCGCCGTTCGCCGGTAACCAGTCGGCCCACACATTTAAATCTGAGGTGAGCGGTGTTTTTTCGAGAACCCTCTTTACCGCACCTGGCCCTGCGAATACGACTGTCACGATTCGTGACATTATCGTTGGACCGCGGCGGACCCAATCTGTGTCTGCCTCACCCGGTCCCGCTCTTCTCAATTGGTTCGAGGGGCATGGCACTTTCTCCATTGGTGGTGGCCCCCCGCACACAATCAGCAANNAACGTAGCCTTTTGCAGCGCGATAGTTATAGCGTTGCTGACGCCTTTAGAGGTTCGGGCGCAGCAGACGCCAACAGCCACGCCGCCGACAACCCCAGACGAGTGGTCGATGTTTCGACACGATGTGTCTCGAACGGGCACACAAAGTGCTGCTGGAGCGACGGCTGCCCTTGGCAATCCCCCCAGCGTCAAAACACTTCACGTAGCGTGGCAGTTTCCAACTGCGGCACTGACTCCTGGACCACAACAATTTACCGCATCACCCGTGGTTTCGGGCGGTATCGCGTATATCGGAGGCATCAACGGAGTGTTCTATGCCATCGACATAAAGACGGGAATTCTGAAATGGCAATTCCCGGTCGCGGCACAGGCGCCTTTAAATGGGACATGCAGCCAATGGGGCAGGTACGGTATTCAAGCGAGCGCCGTGATCGACAACATCAAGGGCGAACCTGCCGTCATTTTCGGGGCGCCCGATCCTGATCCAAAAACCGACAACGGGAACGGAAGCGCCCGTCTTTGGGCCTTGGATGCAGTGACCGGCCAACTGATTTGGAAGAGTGATGTGGTGGCACGCCTTACAGGTTGCGCAGTTGGAGCTTTCCCGCCCGAAGCTGCCCAAGTTGCGCAGCTACTCAAAGGCAGCACCACAAAGACTCCCGAATATCATGAGGTAATCAAATTTTCTTCGCCGCTGCTGGTGCATCAGAATCCTCCTCCGCCAGGTCAACCAGGTTCGGGTGCGGTCTATGTAGGGATTGCGAGCGGTGAAGATCCAATCCAACTGGGTGCCGTGCGGTCGGTGGATCTTTGGACCGGCAAGCTTTCTTCTCAATATTTCAATTCTGAAAACTACTCCACGAATCCCTCGTCCAAAAGTCCCATGATTGGCGGTGGTGTTTGGAACGCTCCCACCAGCGATGGAAGCGGAAACGCAGTGTACTTCACCACGGGCAACACCAGGGCGTGGGATGCCGCCAGCAGAGCGCAGAACGTACCAATCAACCCGAGCCAATATCCGAACGGATACCAGCCTCCTCTTCACTATGGACTGAGTCTGGTTCGAACGGATCTAAACGGCAACGTGAAATGGTTTTTCCAACCTTTGCCGATGAATTTGGATCAAGATCCCGATTGGAACGCCGGCGCTACTTTCATGAACACCAGTTGCGGAAAGTTCGCTGTGTCGGTGATGAAAGACGGCTGGAGTTATGCAGTGAACGCGGATACGGGGGAGTGTTTCTGGCAGTTTCCGAACATGGGAAATGCCGGGTGCAAGTTTCCTTCTAACGATAAGCATCATCACGGAGGCAATGGCTTTCGCGTGCCCGGAGCAGCTTGGGGTGATGTGCTCGTGATCGCAACCGGGGGATATGCATTGCCCGCGAGCGCAAGCGCGGACGCGCCGGGTCTTCTTGGACGGCTGCACGCGCTCAATGTGTGTGCGGCGAGCACCGGTAGGGGGGACAAACCAAGCGTGCGCTGGCTCATTAGCCCCGTGCCGAACACTAGCGTCGCTGAACCTCCTGTGAAGGGAAAGGCTCCTGGCGACGACGAGGTGGGCGCCCCCAGCGTCATTAATGGTCTTATTTACGTCGGAACGGAGTTGGGCCATGTAATGGTTTTTGCCGACCCTTCTGTGGTTGCTGCACCGGGAACTACGTGCGACAACACGAATTTCGACGCGGCCGATTGCGTGAAAAGCGGGGGCAATCTGGTACCTTCTCCAGCGATGCTCGTTGACGTGAGTTTGCCTGATGGCGGCAGTGCTGCCAGATTTCGGAAGGAAGTGGTATTGGCCGAGGGGATGGCGTTCATCAGCACGATGAAGGGACATGTCTATGCGCTTGTGCCTTGAGTTCGTCTGCATAGTTAGTAAGTCGGTCGTGGAGTAATCAAATGGATAAGATCTACAAAGGGTACCCCGCATGTGTTGTCGCGTTGGTTGCGCTGCTTGCCCTTAGCCAATCCCTCGGCCAAGTTTCAGACAACGAACCACGAACCACTGCGAAACAGATCTCACGAACAAATAAGCAGCTGTTGGTGCCCAGGCCGAATGGTGCTTTTCAGAAGCTGAGTATTGAGATTGCCGACTGGAGTTTCTCTAAAGATGAAACGGAGTTTGATCTGCCGGCGGGGGTCTCGGCCATCATGACTGTTGTCAACGGAAGGGTGTCGGTCGTTGCCGCAGGAGTCTCGGCGGATTACGTCACTGGCGATTATTGGACCGCAGCCGCAGGAGCGCACATGGCCATTTCAATACAAGCACCGGCACGCGGTGCGATTTTGCGTACTATCACTGGGGTTTCAACAAAGTAGAAGAACCTGCTGACTCTTTTGAAATCGTGCGGTTCCCAAGCCTCCCATGAGGCAATAGACTTCTTTGTACCGTAGATTCGCCTGATCGGGAGCTAATTCACCGTTTTCTCCACTTCTGCGCTACATTGTTTTGTATATGCAAGAGGCAGATGGAATCAACTTCGATCGGGTCGTGCAAAGGCCGGAATTGCATGCCTGGCAGGTGATACTTGCCATTGTATTGTTTGCTTGTCTCATTTACGGAGCTGTTTGGTGGTCGCGAAGGAATTCGCGCAGAAATGCTGGATCGTTACGGTTGCGCTAGTGGGCCTTTAGTAACTGAACCAGCAGTATTTGAGGCCCGCAGCGACAGGAGAAGGAATGAACGAGAAAATGACGTTCGATCTGTGTCGGGTCGGTCCCATCCATCGTCACAACGCGCACGTCTTCGTCTAGATTCTGGACGGTGAGATCATGATGCAAGCAAAGGGCGGCGAACTCGCTGATGAACAGTCGCCGCTGGCATTCAATGCAACACCTGGGATAGCCGCCAACGCCACTGTGTATACGGAGCTAGAACGGCGGCTTCCGTCCAGTGGTATCGAAGCGGTCATTCTGCGTTACGGCTTCTTTTATGGTCCCGAGACCTGGTATGCCCCTGATGGACGATGTGCCGAGATCGTAAGGCAACGCCAATATCCGATCATTGGGCAAGGAACCGCAGTCTGGTCATGGATTCACATCGACGATGCAGTCGAAGCCACGGTTGCCGCGCTCTCTCTTCCCACGGTGTTTATAACATCGTGGATGACGATCCAACCGAGTTCAGGGTGTGGCTGCCCGCCTTCGCCACCTCGCTCGGGGCACCCCCGCCCGCCACAATCACTGAGCGAGAGGCGCGCAATCTTTCTGGCGACCACGCTGTCTTCTATGCGACAAAGCTCGTAGGAGCCTCCAATGCCAAAGCAAGACGCGTCTTCGGCTTCGCTCCGCGCCGCCTGGAATGGCTAGTAAAGGAAAGTGTCCGATGAGCGTCGACCCTGAACGATGAATCTGGCCATACTGAACGGACGGCCCTCCGCTAAGATACTCAAGTGATCGCAAACCTCCGTTCCGCGCTTCTCCTCACCATCGGCGCATCCTTCTTCTCTCAAAGTGCCGGCACGCAAACGTGGGATCCCGATCATCTCGGCAACCACCGTGCTGTCGTCCGTGTCACCGCCAACGNNCCCTGCGGTTAAAGTCCGCATTCCTTGGCGACGTCGCGATACCGCACCCGAATCGAAGAACCTCATCGTTGTGGACGCCATCACGAACAAGGAAATCACCAATATCTCGCTGCTCAACATCAATCGCGATTTCGGCGACATCGCCTTTGAACCGCTAAGCGGCGCCGGCACCTACTACGTTTACTATCTGCCCTACATCGTCAGCGCGCGCACGAATTACCCAAAGATCACCTACCCTCCGTATCAAGGCAAAGCCGATCCCGCGTGGCTCGCTCTTGTAAAGCCCGACCAAATCCCCTCTGCCACTTTCGTCACGCTCGAATCCATCGATGAATTCAATTCCTTCACACCAATGGAATTCATCGCCAGCCAAGCCGAAGTCGAATCTCTGCTGGCGCAACGTCCCGATCAAAACTATTTCGTCTTTCCCGAAGATCGTGCCAACGCCATTCGCATGATCCACGATTTGCCGCACGTGTGGATGGAACGCGGACCCGGCCAACCATTTAACGGCACCGCGCGCAAAGGTGAGTTCTATGCCTTCCAACTTGGTGTTTGGGCAGCACGTTCGCGTTTGACTGACGTTCGCGTGAGCTTCGGCTCGGCTGCCGGCTTTCGCTGTTTCAACCAAGGCGGCGTCGATTGGCAAAGCCACCTATTCACCCATATCGTGAACATTGAAAAGGGCGACGTCCAACCGATCTGGTGTGGTGTCCAAGCCCCCACTGAGGTTCAGGAAATCGCTACAGCGCTCACCATCACCGCTGCAGGTCAACCACCCACCCAAATTCCGTTCCACCTCACAGTCAGCCCTGACGCCATTCGCAATTCCGGTGACGACGAACCCGCGCGCCTCTCCCGTTTGCGCTGGCTCGATTCCACACTCGCAGTCGACGATGGCCTCGTCACACCTTACACTCCTGTACAGGTCACCGGCCGCACTGTCGGCGTCCTCGGTCGCCAAGTCACCTTAGGCTCGCAAGGTTTTCCGAATTCCATCCGCAGCTATTTCGATATCGAAATGACTCACATGGCGAAAACACCGCGCGAAGTGCTCGCCGCTCCCATCCGTTTGTCCGTGAAAGATGACACCGGCCGCGAACTGCCATGGACAGGCGCTGCCCTTCACTTCACGAAACAAGTGGAAGGTCTCGCTGCCTGGAGCAGCCGTAGTCGGGCGGCCCTCTTTGATCAATCCGTCGACGCCAGCATGGAATTCGACGGCAACATGGAGTTCTCCATCATCCTCTCCGCTCGCGAACAAACCAGCGTGCAAGACGTCATCCTCGAAATCCCACTGCGCTCAGATGTCGCACGCTATGCGATGGGCCTTGGTCTCAAAGGTGGCCACGCCCCCGACAGCTTCGACTGGAAATGGGACGTCAAGAAAAATCAGGACGGCGCTTGGCTGGGTGACGTCAACGCCGGTCTTCAATTCAGCCTGCATGACGATCACTACTCTCGACCCTTGAACACCAACTTCTATCAATCAAAGCCGCTCGTGATGCCCGGTTCCTGGGCAAACGACGGCAAAGGTGGCTGCCGCTTCGCACGAAATGGCGATCGCTACGTGATTCAGTGTTTCAGCGGTCCGCGCTCGTTCCGTGCCGGCGAATCGCTGCACTATGATCTGCGTCTGTTGCTCACTCCCTTCCACGCCATCGATACGGGGGCCCAGTGGAAAACGCGCTTCTATCACGCTTACAAACCGCTCGAAGAGATTGCCGCAGCCGGAGCTAACACGGTCAACGTCCACCACGCTACGGAAATCAATCCCTATATCAACTACCCATTCCTTCGCCCTGCCGAAATGAAAGCCTACATTGATAAGGCCCACGCCCGCGGCATGAAGGTGAAAATTTATTACACCGTCCGCGAACTCACTAACCGTGCGCCGGAACTTTTCCCGCTCTTAAGCCTCGGCGATGAAGTGATTGCGCGTGGTCCGGGCGGCGGTCCGTCCTGGCTGCAAGAACACCTCAACGGCGATTACATCGAAGGTTGGTACGTGCCTGAATTGCGCGACGCCGCTTTGGTCACCACCGGCATCTCCCGCTGGCACAACTTTTATGTAGAAGGCCTCAATTGGCTCGTGCAGAACGTAGGTATCAACGGCCTTTATCTCGATGACGTCGCGTTCGACCGCACCACCATGAAGCGCGTCCGCAAAGTTCTGTTGCGTGGTCACCCCGGCGCGCTCATTGACCTGCACTCCGCCAATCAATTCAATCCCCGCGACGGTTTCGCCAACAGCGCCAACCTCTACCTGGAACACTTTCCGTTCATTGATCGCCTTTGGTTCGGCGAATACTTCGATTACAATTCGCCTCCCGATTACTGGCTTACCGAAATGTCCGGCATTCCATTCGGGCTCATGGGTGAAATGCTGCAAGACGGCGGCAATCCTTGGCGAGGCATGCTGTTCGGGATGACGAATCGTCTGCCGTGGTCTGGCGATCCGCGCGCCATATGGAACTTTTGGGATCAAATCGGGATCGCCAACACTCGCATGTTGGGCTGGTGGGTTCCTTCAAATCCTGTAAAGACGGGCAGGGAAGACGTGCTCGCCACCGTGTACCAAGGCAAAACACGCTCCATCGTCTCAATCGCAAGTTGGGCAAAAGAACCGGTGGATGTCAAACTCGCCATTAACTGGCACGCAATCGGCATAAACCCCACTCACGCTCGAATTCGCGCTGAAGCAATCGAGAAATTCCAAACCGCCGCCACTTTCTCACCCGGCCAAAGCATTCCTGTTGAACCCGGTAAAGGCTGGCTGCTCATCATCGATCAAGGCAGCAAACCATAAACCACAAGTTTGTTCTTCTGTGTCGCATCGTCGCGAAACGTCGCCAGATAAACTTTGCCATTCGCCACCACCGGCGGACAGAACTTGGCGAACATGCCCACTTTGTCTCGCGCCGGATTCTGCTCGCTGTTCCACAACTCTTTCTTCAAATCCAACGCATCGAACGCCCGCAGCACGCCTTTCACCGTTCCCATATTGGCGTCACCCTTGATCGGAATCGCTGCCCAAAGAACGCACTGTCCAAGTTGCGGCCATTCGCCGACAAACACAGCATTCCGCCAGGCATGCTTTTTTCAGGTGCTTTCACAGTCCCCCTGCTGGAAGGTTGGAAGTGTGTGCCGTCGAAAGCAAATTCTCGCGGAAAGTCCTCTTCGCCCCAGACATAGAGATGCAACAGATTGTTTGCATCCCACCACACAACGGGACTTCCGTGAATGTTGGGCGCTTGCTCACCGCCATAGCTATTTGTCGCCGCGTCAAATTCCTGCACCAGGTGCATATCGTAACGGTCCACCAGATAGCATTTGCCTTCTTTGCTGCAGGCCACCATCAAAGGCAAAGCGGGCAACAGGACCGGCCCCGTCGAAAGATCCAAATCATGATCGTTCAAAAAAGCGCGGTTGGCGGGCATGAACGTTTGTTTCACAGTCAACAGCGCTCCCGGATAGAATTGTGTAATACTCTCGCCAACATTCCTTCCAATGCTTGTGCCATTCGCAATTACCGCATAAAGCAGGGGATACGTTCCTTCGCGATCGTCTGCCGCCAGTCCCGCGCCACTCTGCCAGATGCCGCCTTGAATCCCATCGGGCGTCGTGCACACTACCGAAACTTGCTTCAACGTCTTCGCATCGTAAGCCAACACCCAGCCGTGATAATCGAACCCGGGCTCTCCATCCAAATGCGCGGTGAAAGCTAGATAAACCACACCACTCACCAGCAGCAAACCAGGCCGGTTCAACATCTTTCTCGGGTGAAACTCGATACGGCCATCCACGTTGCCGACACCATTCCCCACCGCCGCCGCCGTAATCTTCGTTGGACTATGCATCTCCGTTTTTTCACGGCCCGTCGCAATATCAAACGCATGCAGATGAAAGCTGTATTCGTTGCCTTGCTTCGACTCCGCCACTACATAAATAGTGTTCGTCTTCGCATCAATCACCGGAGTCGCCACAATCCCCACCGTTGTCGCAAAGTTCACATACTTCTGATCCGGTGGCATGTCGGTCACTTCGTCTTTCGGAACCGGATTGCCGAACACTTCGCGAGAATGACACCAAAACGGTTTTGTGACTGCTGGATTATCCGCGTCGAATGCGTAAAGGGTGTTGTTCACCGTAGCCACATAAACCAAGTTGTGCAGGCCCGCACCCGGAATCGAAACGCCGGTCTTGATCAATGGCTGCGCATAGATATCGCCGTCTACCTCGCGCTCAAACAATTTCCCGAACGTGCTGGGTGTAACCACCCTCGGGCTAAGCAGATCTCTTGTAGATTCGCTCCGGTCCTCGAGACGTCGTATCGGTTCGTAAGTACGTCCACACTTTGCGCCCCACAAAGAACAGGGGCAAACAACAGTACAAGGCAGAGGGATCGATGTTTGCTCAACGCTTTGTAGATGCGCCCGCAGGTCCCATCGTTACGCTCCTGAGCACAGTACTAGTGACGTAGCAATGCTTTGCGTGTAACATGACAAAGTCCGCACAGAAAAGACGCTCAGTACCCGTTAGCGAACTGTACGTTCACGTCGCGTTCTGCTGTACGTCCGTGATCGTCAATGATGCGGATCACGTGGAGACCGTCGGCGCTGGGTGTCCAAGGGACTGCTCCGTGCGCAGTGCTCGCCTTGGCAATCAGCGCTTTGCCGTCGAACCAGAAGACATTTTCTACGTCTGCGCCCGTGCTTGCTTCCAGGGGAATCGTTTCCCGGCTCCCGCTATGGCGCAGAGTGTAAGTGACGCCTCGTAACGGGGTGGCGATCTTCGGCGTATCGCTGCTATCGTCTGCCGCGCAGTTCGGCATGGCGGGCGCTTTACGGCGCGGCATACCGGCCTCGCGAAATAGCTTCATCATGTCAGACGACCAAAACTCGTAAACTTCTTCGCGCGTCGCGCCCGGCACATACGGCGGACACGTGGGCTGGCCCGTGCTGATATCAATCGCTATCGCACGGTGCAACTGACTCACACGAATGGGTGACTTGCCGGGGATATACCAAGTCTCGACCGTCTGGGGACAATATTTATTAGGGAGATCACCGCTCTCCGCGCACACCGAAACTTTGCTCACCCCCGGAGGTGGTTCCGGAAAAGCCGCAGCTTCGTCGGGCTTTTGCAGAGCGAGCGCATCCGCAATGCGGAAAAATAACGGTGCAGCCGCGTCCGCTCCGACGAAGGCGGAGTTACCGCGGGCGTCAAAATCTCCGATCCATACAACGAGCACATAGGGCCCGACAATGCCAGCCGACCATGCATCGCGAAAGCCCCATGAAGTACCTGTCTTCCAGGCGATGGGCCAACGGTCGCGCCGGATGAGCCTGTTGTCTTCGCCCGGACGAGGATTGTGGCTCAACATATCAACCGTGATGAAAGCCGCTTCCGCGCTCAGCAATCGCGTGCCTTCGGGCTTCGGATCGCTCGCCCTTTCACGAATGGGCAGCATCATGCCGTGATTCGCCAACATCGCGTAGAGGCTTGCCAATTCCTCCATGGTGACTTCGCCGCCGCCCAAAGCTAGCGCGAGTCCATAGTAAGACTCGGGCTTCATGTTTCCGATGCCGGCGCTTTGCAGGAATTGATAGAGATCNNCCGTCGAAATTTTCAGGAGTGAATGGCCCAAACGATGTGGGTGAGTCGCGCACGATGGTGCGCGGATGCAGGACGCCTTGGTCAAGAGCCAGCGCATAAACGAACGGCTTGAGTGTCGATCCTGGCGAGCGCTTTGTCAAGACTGCGTCGATCTGGCCGTGAATACTTTCGTTCCAGTAATCGGCCGAGCCCACCCACGCTTTCGCGGACATATCGCGGGTATCCACCAGCAGCGCGCCGGTATTGCGAATGCCGCGTTCGCCGAATTGGTTCAGGTAGCGGTCAACATGGCGTTCCACCAGACGCTGCAAATTGGAGTCGAGAGTCGTTTCAATGCGACCGGAAGCGTTGCGTAAGATGGCGTCGGTAAAGTGCGGAGCACGCATCGGCAGGGTGGAATCAGCCTGTACAGTGACAGGAAGTTCCAACTGCCGCTTGTCGGAGTCGTTGGGGTGATTCACTTTGATCCATGTTTTGGCCAGCTGCGTTCGAGCCTTCAGTAACACGGTTTGTTGAATGCCCCGTCCCGCGCGCGCAGCGGGCTTTTGGGGAATCACGGCCAGTGTGATCGCTTCGCCCAAATCAATTTGCGCGGGCGGCTTGTTGAAGTAAACCCGGCTAGCAATTCCAACACCTTGCACGTTGCCGCCGAACGGCACCAGATTCAAATAGGCTTCGAGTAAGCTGCGTTTCGAATAACGAGCTTCCAGCCACAGTGCGACAGCCGATTGCTTGAGCTTTCCAGCAGCGGTCTTGGTGTTTAAGTGATACAGCAGACGGGCGAGCTGCATGGTGAGCGTAGAACCGCCCTGCCGCCCTTTGCCGCTCAATGTCATGCCCGCCCCCCGGACGAGCGAGATCGGATTTACGCCTGGATGCCAATAAAACCAGCGGTCTTCCTTTAACCGGAATGCGTCCACGAGCGCCGGAGACATTTCATTCAAAGGCGTCCACAGCCGATACTGATCATCCGCTGCGAGAGTCACACGCAGCAACTCATGGTCAGAAGACCACACCGATGTAGATTGCGGTACCTGCTCGCGCAATGGTTGACGCGGATACAAGCGGATCAGCAGCAGCACCGCTGCTGGCAAACACGCGAGTTTTATTCTCCTTTTCACGGTTTTACGATTTCAAGTTTCGACGCTTGGCTGATTCCGGTGATCTGGCGGTTATACATCCCTTCCGCAAAAGCTGGCGGGAATTGGAAGATACCTGTGTTGGTGGCTCTTACTTTGTAGATGTAGGTGGCCACGTCTTTGGTGACGTCTCCATATAAGATGACGCGGTCATCGCGGAAATCGATATGCTGCGGAGTCCAATTCGACCCTGCGATAGCTTCGCGGTCTAATGTTGGTTCCACGCCGCCAGGCAGCAGATCCACCACGGCTATCTGATTGACGCGGTCTTTACCGATAGCTCGAATTCGGAGGCGAACCAGGAATTCCTGTCCTTCCTTCACCGTGGTGAGGACGGTCCCTTTTTCATCGACGAATTCATGAATCACCTCTAGGCCGTGATTGAGGTCGGTGGCAGGCGCTTTGAGGTCGAAGCCGGATTCGTTGATGGCGTAGTACGCCGGCAGATTGCCCTCGCGTGTGAAGAGAACATTGGTATTGCCAGCGGGCACTGTTACCTGGGTGGTGCCGGGCTGCGTTTGGCCATTCAAAACGACAGCCAATTTCACTTTGGGCACTGCTGCTTTGGCATAGGCGTCCAGCGCGAGCAAGGTGTACGCAGCGGAAAGGGAACTCACTCGGTTGCCGTTGATGGCGCTGCCAATCCCTTCCAGTGCCGTGGGAGGCACGCTGTTGATGCGGTCGGGGAAGTGGCGCGAGATGAGGTACAGCAACTGGGCGTCATGATCCACGCCATCGTAGTAGACGTCTTCGTCCCAGTCATGTTTGTCTCGCGCCCACGGTACTTTGCGGATAATGCGGTCGGCATCGCCATTGCGCTGCATGAGTTTATAGGTCGACGCCAGGTAGGCCGCAGCCAGGTCGGTTGGCCAGGTCTTTTCGTAGCGGCGGCTCAATTCCTGTTCCACGTTGGCTACAGCCGCGTTGGCTTTGATTCCCTGGCGCGCCAGCAGATAGACGGCGTAAGCGCGCAAGCGTCCGTCGTCCAGAGTAGACGCCGGTGTAGAGGCGAAGCGGGTGAGCCAGTCATTTACGCTCGCCACCATTTCGGCCGGCACTTTCTGCCCGTGATCGCGGGATTCCAGTAGGAAGTGTGCCGCGTAGATAGTTGGGAATTCCGCCGTCTGCGGCGACGATGCCCACAGACCGAATCCACCGGAGTCATTCTCGCGGCTTTGCAGCATAGAGATAGTTCCTAAGATCGGCTGAGCGTCGCGGGTCTTTGCCACGCCAAACTCTGGACGCGCGGCGAGCAAGAGCGAAGCGAAGCCTTTGCTCACGAGTTGTTCGGTGCACGGATAGGGATACGCATCCAGGTAAGCGACGAGTCCTTCGCCCCAGACAAGCGGCAACGAAGAGACCGACGCTTGTACAGAACGCATCTCACTGTAGAGTTCGCGTTTCACGGGCACGGTGGTGGTGGAACTGTCGAAACGGCCGAGCGTTAGTTGCGTTCGATATGCGACTGTCGGACGCACGCTGACGCTTTCTTCCACGTGCGCCTCCGATTTTCCTCGGACGGCGCTGAACTTCAGGGCAGCGGCTCCGAGGACGGCATTGGCCTTAAAGCGGAATGAGGCAATGCCTTCCTTCTTTTCGGCGATTTGCAGATCTACCGACGATGGACCCATGGGGGTTAACTCACGCGACACCTCGGCTTGAACTCGAACAGGTCCGCTCTTGCCGGTCACGTTGTTGAAAACTCCAACCGTGATGTTGACTTCGTCGCCGGGCGCGACCATTGCGGGCACATTGGGTGTAAGGATGAAGTCTCCCTTTACTTCGGCATCCGCTTGCGTGACACCAACTTTTGCCGCATCGACGGCGACGGCAATGATGCGTATGCGGCCGTTGTAATAATCGGGTACGGTATAGCGGAATTCATGACCGGCGGAACCGACATCAATGATCCCCGACCACCAAGCCACCGGAGGTTTGTGTTTGCGGTTAAACGGATTCAAGTGGCGCGCGAAGCCGCTGTCGGCATCACCTCCGGGTGCGGATAGCGCCAGGAAGCGACGAAACTCAGGAAGGATCAGATCGAGAATCTGGGAAGTATCCACCTGCAGCATGCGCTTTTGAAAGAAATGGCCGAGAGGATCGGGATTCTTGTAGCGGGCTACTTGCAAAATGCCTTCGTCCACGGCGAAGACAGCCACGCGCGAGTCTACAGCGGGGGTGACGCGCATGCTGAGTACGGCTCCGGGTTTCAACTGAGACTGCGAAACGAGACGCACTGACTGAGTGCGAGCGGCGACGTCGGCCGAAAACGGAGCTACGCCATAGGAAAGCGGACTCATGAAGATTTCGTCGGACGAGGGGTCGCGCAGGAACTGCACGCTGACATAACCATTACCTTCGAAGTCTTTTGGCAGTGTCACTCGTTGGACCGAGCTGGTGGTGGTGGTGTGAAACCACTGATGCTGAAAGACGCGATCGCGTTCGACAGTGATCAGGCCCGAGCCTACATAAGGGGCGCGAATACTGACATTCATGGTTTCGCCTCCCGCATAGGAGGGTTTGTCGAGTTGGATCTGGAGTTCGGCGTTGCGTTCGAGAGAGCGGGAGATATTGGCTTCTCCAGCGACTGTGTAACTCAGTCGGTTGAGTTCGGCGCCATCGGAGTTGCGGAGGATCAAGGTGAAATCGCCCGGCTCCTGCGTGGGTAGGGGAAAGTTGCTGCCGCCGGCGGCCAGACGGACTTTGTGGCTCTCACGTACGATCTCTTTCAAGCGGGAGACATATTTGAAGGTGCGGTCGTCTTGCTGTGTGAGGACTGACAGGTACTTACGCTCGACCCATTCGAGGGTGAGTAGTTCGGCGGCGACCGTTTTCACTTGCTGGTTTACGGCGAGCCAGTTGGCGGCTCGAGCGCTGCCGCGCGACACAAAAGTGAGATCACCATCGGCTTTGACGCCCACCAGATAAGGAACGTCCGCGACAATCACGGTATTTTCCGCACTCACACTGCGCCCACCTTCGGCTTCGAAGGCGCGCGCCAGCACATTGAGCCGGTAAGCGCGGCCGGCGAAACGGGCAAGATCAAGCTTCAACTCGGCATCTCCTTTGTCGTCTGTGATGGTGGCGGCCAGGTCTTCGTGAAACGGTTCTTTGACTACTTCGCCAATCTGAAAGCGATGATCGGGGAAAGCGTTAAAACGAGGCAGCACGGGCGAAAGATTTAGTTCACCTTCGACACGTCGATTGCTCGCTGGCTCACCGAAGAGATGGGCCACGTTTACGTGCGCCTTCACGTCGGTAGACTTGACCCAGCCGGTCAGGGACTCGTCTGCTAGTTCAAGACGCACTTTCATGCGGTCTGGTTCAAATTCTTGTACGCTAAACGACACACTGCCCAATAACTCGCGGTGCTTTTCGTCTTTTGCGAGCCAAGCGTTGGCTTGATAGGTTCCGGTGGCCGCAGCGGGTTGAGTGGCGAGAGTGATTTCGTCGAAGGCGTTTTGCGACAGTTTTATTCGTTCACGCCGGACAACGTTGCCGCGAGCGTCACTGATCTCGACATCTACCGGGAGACCGGCGAGAGAAGATTTCCAGTCGGCGGTGCGGGTGATCATGCCAATATGCGCGGTTTCGCCGGGGCGGTACATGCCACGGTCGGTGAAAAGATACGAGGAAACCTGTTGGGCTGAGGCGGCATTTTCGACGCCGCCGGTGTCAAAGCGCGAGAAGTCGAGACTCCGATCATTCGAGCGCAGCGGCATGAAGGAGAAATCAGCATCCTTTTCGGCCAGGATCAAGAGCGGCACTTTCTCGCGTTTGAGTTCGGGAAGCTTGGGAAGTTGCGCTCGGCCGGTAGCGTCGGTCGTAGCTGCGGCAATGGGTTGCCCGTTCCGGCCCAGTACTTCCACGCGCGCGCCGTTGACTGGCTCGCCACTGCGGATAGACTGGACGAACACATCGCGAACGCCATTGTTCCACTGTTTGACGATGAAGCCCAAGTCGGTCACCAAAATGAGGCGGGTGTCTTCGATTTGACCTTCGCTTGGGGAGTCGGAGCCTTCTTCGCCGCTCGCTTCGTGGTCGGCTTTGTCGGCGTCGTCTGTTTGGTCTGCCTTGTCGGCTTCGGGCGGCAGGGAGCGAATGTGCAGGAGAAAAAGCCCGCGTTTGTTCTTTGTCTGGTCTTGCAGGTATTTGCCCAGATCAATGCTGTCGTAGACGGGTTTGCCGGGCGGTTTGTCTTTGTAGTCACGCGTGGTGGTGAAACGCTCGACGATGGCGTCTTCCATGTCGGAAAGCTGAGGTCGGGCGAAATCTGCCATGCCCGGAGCTACGTGTTGCAGCTGATTCGGCAGGACGCGACCCACTTCGATTTGGACTCTATCAACAGCGCGCGCCAAGTAACCGACTTTGCGGTCGCCGCTTAACGACAGAAGCGCTCCTTTGCCGATGAAGGTGAGTGCCTGCCGATACGGAGAGACCTGGATGACAGCCGTGAACGGTTTGCCGGAAGTGTAGCCTCCCGTACCTTCGACGCCTTCCTTGACCCATAGATAGACGTAGCGGCCGACTGGAGCGTTGAACTTAAAGCCGTGGGTGGTTTCGTTGCCTCCATCGGAGGCGATGTAGCTTAGGGGAAGAGGTTGAGATTTAGCTACGAGATCTTTGCCGATTTCGTTTTCGTTGCCGGTCCAGTCATAGGGATTCTTGTCATCCTTATCTTGCCTCGGATTACGGACGGGAAGAAGGTAAGCCAGCACTTTGCCGGCAAATGCTTTCTCGGCGACGGGAGAACTGCTGTTGACCAACAGGACTTGCTCAGGTTCGTAGCGAGCGTTGTCCACGAGGGTCATCTGTGCGCCGTCGAAACGAAGCGCCGTTCTGCCGGGGATGGAGACGACGGACTCCAACACATCGGTGGTTTGGTTGCCTCCGCGGGCGGCGCGGACTCCCTTGCCAATGTGAACAGTCATGGAGGTGTCATCGCGCGGCATGGCGAGAGCTGCGGAGTGAATATAGGCATGCAGCTTGAGCTTGTCGTAGAGAACGGTGAAATGTTTGCTGTCGGGAGTGAGTCCGAGGAATTCCGCGTCTTTTGCGGGCACCAGAGAAACGCGCTGTTCAAACTGTGCGGTGTCTACCGGATGACTGAAGGTGATAGTGGCCACCACCTTCTTCAGCGCGGGGTTGACCGGATCTTGGTAGAACTGTTTGTCGCTTAATACGGCTGTAAACGGCTGAGTTTTGAAGTCGAAGTCATAGTTTTCCAGTAGGACGGACTTGGCGAGAAATCCCTTGCGGGAGATCTTGACGGTAAAGGAGGCGTCGACCGGCCAATCGGAGGAGGGAGTGAACTGGAGGTGTTTGTCGTCGAGCCATGTCCAGACTCCAGCGAACTTGGGAGACAGTTCGATGCCGGAGGTGAGTCGTTTATCTAGATTGGCTAGAGGGGCCGCCGACTCTGTGAACGCGACTGATAGAGGAGAAATGGAGGCAACTCCCTTTTCGTCATAGGACGTTAGTTTGGGAGCGGTCACCGAAAGCTCTACATAGTGGGGTTTGGGTCGATGTTTGTACCAGACGAGTCCGCCAGCAAGTGCGAACAGGGCGACGGCCACTATGACGATGCGTTTCCGGTCGGCCATGAAGAAGCGGCCGGCGTTACGGAGGTGGTGGCCGAGCCATGCCACCCAGTTGGGTGCTTTCCAATCTATGTGTCCGAAAACACTGTGGAGGAGATTGAGAGTGAGAGTCAGGATGCGATTGCGAGGGTCCGGCGGGCCAGACAGGGTCATATGTTGTAACTGAGTATATTCGGAGTTTGGAGATAAATCGAGAGCTTGACGAAAATTAATTTGTGAGTGAGCGCACGACCTACAAACTCTAACTCAGAGCTACTAGTACTCGGACCTCCTTTGACTGTTGGAGGTGTTAGGAGAAGGTGGCGACTTTATGGATGATCTCGCCGCCGGGAGCTAAGAGGCGATGGAGTTCTTCGGTGAGATAGGGCAGGATGCGTTCGTACTGATGAGGGACGACAATTTTGCTGAAGCCGGCACCGCGCCAAGGGACTTTGTCGGGAGGAGCGTCGAGGAGCATGACGTTTTCGAAATCTCCAAAGAAGGGGCGAGCTTCGGCTACCTCTTCGGCAGTGCCCAAGGCAACCACTGTTCCGCGGATTAAGATTCGGGCCAACGCCGCGAGTTCCTGTTTTGTTGGAATGGCGAGCAGCAAAACGCGATCATCAGCCCGGAAACAATTCACGATATTTTGACGAGAGGATCAACTTCCACCGAGGATGCGAGTACGGCGTTCGCATCGGCTTCGGTGAATTCGGTGGTTTTGGCGGAGTGGTTCATGGAGCAAAACTTGGGACCACACATGGAACAGAAGGCGGCGTCTTTGAAGCCTTCTTCGGGAAGGGTTTCGTCGTGCATGGCCTCGGCGGTTTCGGGGTCCAGCGAAAGGGCGAACTGTTTGCGCCAATCGAAGTTGAAGCGGGCGCGGGAGAGTTCGTCGTCGCGGTCACGGGCACCTTTACGGTGGCGGGCGACGTCGGCAGCGTGGGCGGCGATCTTATAGGCGATGATGCC
>PMQB01000054.1 GCA_003169195.1 Bryobacterales bacterium | reverse complement strand
TTTGTTACGCGACCGGCATGGTGTTCGCCGCCCAAGAGCCTCGGCCGGGCATACCGAAGGTCGTCCCGCTCGGAACGCATGGCACCGTGCCGGTGCGCGCGGCGTTCAACCAAGCGACGTTGATCAAGCTGCCGGAAGGGCAGCGGGTGATGAACGTGTTCGGCGGGGATAAAGGCGAAGGCGGTGTGTGGGCCATCGACGCCGGTAAAGTGCCGACGCGCTACGTGGCCATCAAGCCGAAGGCAACCGGGATTCACACCACCTTGCACGTGGTCTCGAATACCGGCGACGAGATTAGCTTCTTCGTGCAGGAGGTGACCGGAACCGACCCGCAGTTTGATCCTGAGGTGGACGTCATGGGTACTCCGGCTTCGACGAGCGGCGGCGAAGCGGTCGTGATTCCGGCCGTGAAGTGGGTGCCGGCGGATGAAGTCACGGCCTGTCAGAAGGCGTCCGAGAGCATGAAGGTCGATCTTGCGGCGGTCCAGAAGAAAGCCGAAGAGGATGCGGCTGCTAGAGTGGCGCGACTCCAAGCCGAATATCCGAAGAAGCTTCGATTCGGTTACGAGTGGGATCAAAAGAAGGCTAAAGAGCTGGGCTTCGAAGCGGCGTGGGCGGACGACAAGTTCACCTACTTTCGTGGCAAAGATGTGATGGCGCTGTATGAGATTGACAGCGACGGGAAACCTTCTTTGATCGAGTACAGCTATGCCGATGGTGTCTACACAGCAAAAAAAGTGATCTACGACGGGTACTTCGCGATTGGGCGACGCAAATCGGCCAAGCTTATCTTCCACCGGGATCGGAGCAAACCGTAAATGACGAACGAAGGCATTCACGATCCGTACCAGGTGCCCAATGACGGGATGGCAACCGAGGCAAAGGTATTCACGCCGAAGGCCCGCCAGCCAATGTCGCGGGTGGTGACCGCGGCCCTCGTGATCGGAGTTGTGGCCGTGGGTGTGGCGATTCTCTCGACAATCGTATCCGCGACATCGAAGTCTCCGGCATCTGCGGGAACGATAGCGAAGCCGGTGACGATGAGCAAAGGGCAGGGCGACAGCTTTGCTTCGGAGCAGGCACAAAAGGCGACGTTCCTCAAAGCGCAGGACGAGGACGAGAAGAAGCGCAAGGCCGAAGACACGGTGCTCGGCGAAGCGAAGGAACTAGCGGCAGATCCTTTGGAGGAAGCCCCCGGTGCTCCGTCGCGCACCAAGAAACAGGACGAAGCGATTCGTAACCCGCAACCACCGAAGCAGAAGACGGAAGCGGAGATCCAGCGGGAGAGGGCGCTCATGGAGGCCCAACACCGGCGGCAGAACGATATCGATTCGTCGCCGATGTCGTTGGACTTTTCTGACTACTTTGATCGCCAGCAGAAACCGGCCTCGCCTACTGTCGCACAAGCTGCGTCTCAACCGGATGTCGATCCACAGGCGGCGGCCGAGGAGGCAAGAGCAGCGATGGTCCGAGAGCAACATCGCGCCGGACTGGCCCAGATCACGGGAGCCATGCGGAAACCGCAAGCTTCCGATTCGGAAGCGCAAGAGGAGCCGGAGGTTCATTCGCGTAACAGCGCCATCAAAGAGGCGCATGATCCCACCGACGACTACGTCTTTGATTCGTCTTACGGCAAGCTCTACCGCTTGATCGAGGACTCCATTCTGGAGACGGTTCTGGTCAATCGGTTAGCGGGTGCCGCCGCCGGGCCGGTCATCGTCATGGTGACGACGGATGTCTACTCGCACAGTGGCGCACATCTGTTGATCCCGAAAGGGACCCGGCTACTCGGCCAGGTGCCGGCGGTAGCGAGCACCAATCAGGAGCGGCTCTTCGTCGCCTTCCACCGGATGGTGATGCCGGACGGCTATTCGGTGAGTCTCGACAAGTTCAAGGGATTGGACGTAGTCGGCCAAACCGGACTGCGGGATCTGGTGAATCACCACTACATGCAGATTTTTGGTGCGAGCCTGGCGCTGGCCGCCATTGGCGCGACGGCGAATGCGGGCGCGAGCGCTTCCAATGGCTCTTATGACTGGGGCGTGTCCATGCGAACAGGCGTATCACAGCAACTCGGACAAAGCGCCCAGCGAATCATGGAGCGCTTCCTCAACGTTTTACCCACCTTCACGATTCGCGAGCGGGCGCTGGTGAAGGTGATGCTGTCTGGCGACTTGCTGTTGCCGGACGTGAAAAACCACACGATGGACCCGGACCTTTAAAAAGGAGCAAGTGAATGTCGTTATCGAAGGAAGAACAGATGTTACGTGAGTTGCGCTGGATCAACACGCAACTCAATCCCGGCCCAGCGGCCTTAAAGGCACTCGGCTTTCTAGTGTTGGTCGGAGTTGTGTTTACGACCGTAGCTCTCATTGTGAACGGCGCGGCCCGCCTGCATCCGGCGAGCCGTGTTCCACAACAGCAGAGACGCTTGGTCCGGGGCGGTACCGTGCGACCGCCTCGTGTTGTTCACCCTCAAGTTGTTAACAAAGGAGAAACCATTTAATGAAACGAACGAGAACCTGGCTGTTTGTCCTTCCGCTCGCGTGCGGACTCTCTTACCTGGCGCTCGACCCAACGCCTGCTTACGCCATCTTCGGGATCGGCGACATTGTCTTCGATCCGAGTTCGTGGGCCGAGATCGGCGAAGTCTGGAGCCAGGATATTTCGAATGGCGCCAAGCTGGTCGAGACTTACAACCAGACAGTGAAGATTGTCAAAAACGGCCTGGATGCCTACAACCTCGCGATGACCATGGCGCAGCGTGTCGAAAACAAGAACGTTTGGAAGATGGCGGCTTTTGCGGTGGGCAGCGAGGAGATGAAGGATCACTATGGGGAATCCATCAACTGGAGCGCTGCGATGAACGGCGATGTATTGAATGCCGCTCATGCCTACAACGAATCGAAGCTTGGCGCGGCTGGCGCGGGCTGGTTGGGTACGGCAACGGCGAACAACAGTTCGCGGATGGCGAATTATGCGTCGTTGCAAATGCTGGACCAGGTGTCTGAGCGATGCGCTGGAATTCTCGCGAATTATAAGCAGTCGCAGGACGCGAACCAGGATGCCGAAGACCAACTGAACAGTGACACTCTTGATTCCACCGACGCCAAGAACAGCATGGTGGCAGTGCTCAACGTACTGTCCGGTGGCCACATCCATCTGAAGACACAAGAGAAGGCCAACGGCAACTTGCAAGCCTGTCTGGCCGAACAAGCCACGATCAAGGCGAAAATCGAGCGCGACAAACTGGCGCAGGAACACAACTGGTACTGGGATGTGGCGCAAGGAAAAGCCACGCAACCCGCGGCGTGGGATTCGGCGGCGGCCGGAGATTTTGTAGCAGCGAACTACTTGGAGCCCTAATGTCCATCGTGCAAATTAAGCTTCTGGCCGCCATTCTCGGGCTTCTCGCCATGCTGGGCGCGGCTTATCTTTACCAGGCCCGGCAAGATCATCGGCCCGCCTATGTGCTGACCGAAGAAGATAAGACCCGGTCGAAGAAGTTGCTGCCGAAATCGCCATCAAGGAACTATCTGGAGCCGTGATGATGAGGAAGCGACTTGGGTGTCTATTCCTCATTGGGCTTGCGCCGGTGTCTCCGCTATGGGCGGCACCGGCGGACGGCGACTCCGGCGCGGTAGCCGCGGCTGTCGACTGGGGATCAAAGATCAACGAAGCCGTAACGACGCTGGTGACGGGCGCAACGCCGCCCGTCCTCGGCTTCGGCTGGACGTTGTTGTTCATTCTCGGTGTTTACACCTTGCTATCGACGCTGCTGCAGTCGCTACAGAGAACCTTGAGCTATCACCACTTTGTTCCGGCTGCGGTGTTCCTCGCATCGGTTTCGGTTTTGTTCCGAGTGTTGATCGCAGGCTTGATGCTCTCCTTCTATTCCTCGCCCATTCCAGGTCTTGCCATCAACTTCCATCAAATTTTCCCTAGCTTGGCGAACGGTCTCACTAAAACGGTGAGCTTGGCCGAGTTAACAGAGGTCTTCGATTTCTTGAAAGATATCGTTTCTAAGATGCCGCCCGTGGGGATTCTCGAAGTGCTGCCGGGAATGCTAGCGGTTCTGGTGTTGGCGTTGTCGGCGCTCACCTCTTTTGCTCTGACGCTGATGACTGCGATGAGCCACATCAT
>PMQB01000376.1 GCA_003169195.1 Bryobacterales bacterium | reverse complement strand
GACAAAATGGAGTGGACCCGTTCTGAGACCCTGGCTCTCGCTCAACAGTCCTGCACGTTTTGTTACGGCTTGGGTCTGCGACCAGGCCGCGCAGGGACGTCAACCCCCTGTAATTGTGTATTTCGTGCGATTTTCCGAGCCTGCTACGAGAAATTCCGCACATGCGTTGCAAAAGAGAAACACATGAGCCGCGCCTCGCTTGAAGCGAATATGGGCCAGACGCGCAAATCCGTTTGGGGTTTGAAGAATGAGGAGTACACGGCTGACTTTTGCCTGGTCAGCCGGCGTAGTTTGTCGCTGCGAGAGCACAGACTGTTCCGATTTCACTACCTGTTGGGTGCCGATTGGAAGCTGTGCTGCCGGAAGTTAGAGATGGATCGGGGCGCCTTTTTCCATGAGGCGTATCGAATTGAGCAGAAGCTGGGTCGGGTTTTCCGGGAGTTAGAGCCGCATGCGTTGTTTCCGGTGGATGAGTATTTCAATGGAACGGGGCGGTATGACCGACATTCTGCCTTGTCTGTATTGAACTCGTTTGCGGTGGAGGAGCCCGAAGATTCGGAAGAGGAGCGGGGCGACGAGGCGGAGACTGGCGCGAGACGCCGGTATAAGAATGTGCTGAAGTTTCCGATTCGACGAGCAGCATGATGGGTTGAGGCGAAGGGCTGTCTCCCCCGAGATGGCCCTGTCCCCAAAGAACTCAAAAGATCCTTCACAGTGGCCCGGGTTTCCTTAGTCGTAGCGGAGGGCTTGTGTGGGTTCGATGCGGGTGGCTCTGCGCACGGGTAGAATGCTTGCACAAAGGCCGGCGATGAGGAAAATTGTCACGGCAAGGAAGAGGGTGGAGGTGTCTGTGGGCTCGACACCATAGAGTAGGCTCTTCAGGACGCGGGCGGATACGAGGGCGAGAGGGATGCCAAGGATGACACCAGCCAGGATCAGGAGTGCGCTTTCGCGTAAGAATAATTGAGCTACGTCGCGCTTCTGGGCGCCGATGGCGAAGCGGACGCCGACTTCGCGGGTTCGGCGAGAGACGGCGTAGGCGATCAGTCCATAGACGCCCATGCAGCAGAGCAAAGTGACTAGGCCGCTAAAGATGGAGGCGAGGAAGGTGAGCACTCGTTCGGAGGTGATGCCGTCGTCGATGAGATCCTGCATGACACGGACCCCATATATTGGCAGCTTGGGATCAACGGCTTGAACGGCATGTTGAATTCCTTTGATTGCCTGTTGTTCCGGCAAGGCGGTTCGCACCAGGACGGTGTAATTGGAGGATTGGGTTTGTTTGATGGGGAGATAGATGAGCGGGCACAGTTTCTCCCGCAATTGCTGATAGTAGGAATTCTTCACGAAGCCGACGATTTGGACGTCCTGCTTGCCCATGATGAAATGGCGGCCCACGGGATTCTGTCTTGGGAAATATTGATTGGCGAATAGTTGGTTCACAATGGCGACCTTCGGGGCTCTTTGAACGTCATGCCCATCAAATTCACGGCCTGCTAGGATCACCTGATTGAGCGTTTTGAAATAGTCGGGGCTCACCATGTTGAAGTTTGTTTGGAGGTCGGAACTAGTGTCGACGTGTCCGGGCACTTCGAAAGCGAGGGAAATCATGCTGCCTTCGAGAGGAGTTACGACGGCCAGACTCGAGGCAGTTAGACCGGGTTGTGCGTGCAATTTGGCGAGAACGTCAGCGAAGACGGCTTCGCTGCGTTCGTCGGAATAGCCGTTCATGGCGGGCTCCAGGTGAAATGTGATGACACGGGCGGGATCGAAACCGAGATCGATGGTCTTTAGATGGGCAAGGGTGCGGGTCATGAGACCGGCGGCGAAGAGAATCATCATGGAGAGCGCGATTTGAAATACGATGAGCAGGCGGCGCATCTTCAAGCCAGCGATTTGTTCCTGCACTCCTTTTAGTTCCGGAAGGATATTCGGTTTGGCGGATTGCCAGGCGGGCGCTAAACCGAAGAGCAATGCAGTGAGTAAGGATAAGAGGATCGAAAAGCTGATGACGGCCGTGTCAAGTTCTACTTGGATGGCACTGCCGCTGGTTTGTCCCGAGTTGATGAAAAGCAAAAGGGTGCGGTTCATCCAGAAGGCCAATGCCAGTCCGGCTGCGCCGCCGCCGGCAGCCAAGAGCAGACTTTCGACCATGAGTTGTTTCACGATGCGTGGGCGCGATGCGCCGAGGGATAGGCGCACCGCGAATTCCTTTGAGCGAGCAGCGGCGCGGGCCAGGAGGAGATTGGCGACGTTGGCGCAGGCGATGAGTAGCACGAGACCGACAGCTCCCATAAGAACGGCGCCAGAGCTTGCGTAATGGGGATCTTGGTTTAAACCGCGGCTTCCGTCAGAGAGGCGGAATGACGTCTTTTTCCCGGTGATGCTGGCGCGTTCGGACGGATCGGCGAACTCAACGAGAATGGCGTGCGCCACAGGATCGATCATGGCTTGCGCGCGTGCGACTGACAAGCCGGGTTTCAGGCGGGCGAGTGGTTGGAGCCACGAAAACCCGGTGGAGTTCCACATGGACGAGAGTGGTGCGTGCAAGAAATCAGCAGCGCGAGAGACAGGAAGTTGCAGGTCGATGCGCGACTGGAGACGGGAACCGAAGAAGCGTTTTTCGGTGACGCCGATGACGGAGTAAGGATGCGCGTTCAGCATCAGCTTTCGGGTGAGGATGTGCGGATCTCCGCCGAAGCGAGTTTGCCAAAGCGAATAGCTGATTACACAGACTGGATTGCCTGTGCCTGCGCGGATGTCGTCTTCCGTTAGAAGACGCCCAATCGCCGGTTGGACTTGGAGAGTGGAGAAATATTTGCCCGTGACCAATTCCCCGCTCAATCGTTCGCTACGGCTGTCGGCGGCTACGTTCACGTTGACGGGGAAGCGGGCAGCGACGCCGGCTAGTGCCTGGTTTCGTTTGTCGAGTTCGGTAATGACAGGCAGAGAGAAGACATTGGCTTGCATGCGGCCATCTTCGAAATCGGCGAATGCGACAAGGCGTCGGGGTTCGGGTACCGGCAGTTCTTTCAACAACAGCGCATTGACGAACGAGAACATGGCAGTATTAGCGCCGATGCCGAGACCCAAAGAAGTAATGGCTACGAGCGTGAACACGGGACTAGCGCGCAAGCTACGGAAGGCATAGCGCAGATCTTGCCCCAGTGTTTCGAGAAACGTCACACCCCAGGCGGCGCGAACGTTTTCTTTGGTTAGGGTGCGATTGCCGAAGGCGCGTTGGGCTGCATAGCGCGCGGCTTCGGGCGAGAGGCCGGCGTCACACTGCTCTTCGGCTTCGGCGTCGAGATGCGCTTGCAGTTCGCGCTCTAACTCTTCTTCGTGCTGTTTGCGGCGCTGCCAAAAGAATCGCATCGTTTAGCCTTTCTCCTCTTCGGTGGCCGGCCACATCACGCGTGCGATGGCGGCGGTCATTTTTTTCCATTTGGATTCTTCGGCTACGAGTTGTTTTTTACCAGCGGCGGTGAGGCGGTAAAACTTGAATTCGCGCTTCAACTCTTTGGCGGCCGGTTCCCACTTGGCGGCGATCCAACCTTTGCGTTCCAAGCGGTGCAGCGCTGGATAGAGTGAGCCGTGTTCGACCTGCAACATCTCTTCAGTGGTGCGTTGGATATGTTTGGCAATTTGATGTCCGTGCGCAGGACCGAAGATGAGCGTGCGCAGGATCAGCATGTCGAGGGTTCCTTGTAATAGGTCGATGCGGTCGGGAGAATCCTTACCCATAAGTGGCTGGTAGACATTCTACCCTAAATCGGCAGAATTGGGTAGACGGTCTTCCCTCGAAGTGCTTCGGGCAAATCTTAGGATTCGCGAAGGACGGAGACGGGACCGCGAACAAGCGCTTGCCGTTCCGTTTCGATGCACATTTCCGTTCTGAAACGCGAGGCCTTGTTGATGCTGTTTCAGAACGATGCGCGGGGCTGTTTTTGGAGCGGCGCGCTGTGCTTGGGTAGTCCTCACTTTATCCTCTAACTCATTCGTTGTCATTGTTTTACGGAGATCGCGGCGGATCGGTCTTGGCGCTCGCGGGGGTGGTTCCTCTAATGCTTTTACCTCTGCGTACCGAGCACAACAAGTAGCTCGGAAACGGGGAGAAACCAAGTGAACGCCGCCAGCAAAACCGCACTGTCCAAAAGGCCCGCCGCACCAGCGGAAGAAGCCCAGAATCACGCCCGCCGCGACGAACTGATGCTTGAGCATATGCCGCTTGTTACAGCGATTGCCGCTCACATCCAGAAATCCATTCCTGTTCATGTGGAATTAGACGATCTGATCCACGCCGGTATTATGGGCCTGTTTGACGCGGCGACCAAGTATCGCGACGATAAAGAGGTTGCCTTCCCGACTTATGCCAAGCACCGGATTCGCGGGGCTATCTTAGATAGCTTGCGGCAACAGGATTGGGCTTCGCGCGATTTGCGCAAACGTTATAAACAGGTGGAAGCGGTGACGCGCGAATTGACTGTAAAGTTGGAGCGTGCTCCTACCGATGCGGAAATTGCGAATCACATTGGCCTATCGCCGCGCCGGTGGCAAGCGTTGATGGTGGATTTTCGGAGTTTGGGAATTGTTGCGGTGCAGCAGCATCCGAATGACAGGGAAGATCATCTGGTTCCAGAAGCAACGAGCAATCCGGAATTGGCGCCGGACCGGTTATTTGCGCGCGGTGAACTGCGCGGCAAGTTGGATAAGGCGATGAAGACGCTGCCGGAGCGGTATCAACAGGTTGTGACGTTGTACTACGAACGCGACATGACGATGAAGGAAATTGGCGGGGTGTTGGGAGTGAATGAGAGCCGGGTTTCGCAGATTCATAAGTCGGCGTTGGAGCGTATGCAGAGCGTATTGAATGGGACGGGGATTAGTTCGACGGCGTTGTTTTAGACTTCGCGGTTCGAGGTGTATTCCTAGAAGAACCGCTCCTTGCCAGTCGCGGTTCGGTTATTACTTTTCGGCTCGTTGCAGGGCGTTGACGGCGGCGCCGATGACGGCTACGGATTCGCCGCCGGTGACGACTTCGGTGGAATAGCCTTGCAGGGGGCTGAGTTTGACCATCTCGTGCAGGTATTCGTTGAGCAAGGAGAGATTCAGGAAACCGGCGTTGAAGCCAGTGACAAAGAATTTGCCGGGGCCATCGAGATGAATGCTGGTGGCCGTGGCGGCGGCTAAAGCGCGGTGCCAGAGTTTGGTGAATTCTAAGCAGCGGGCGTCGCCAGTTTCGGCTTGAGCGAAGATTTCGTCAGGCTCCATGTCCATAAAGCGGAGACGCATGGCGCGTTGGCCCATGATGCCTTCTAAGTGACCCTTGCCGCCGCAACCGCAGAAGTGCTCTTTAGGGTCGAGGGTGACAACGGAGTGACCTGCCTCCCAAACGCCGTCGCGGTAGGGATACCTGCCATAGCCAATGCCAGTGCCAAGAGTCCAGACGCGGATCAAGCGGTCGAGATGGCCATGGGTGGCAGCAATGCCGGCTGCCATAACGTCGGCGTCATTAAAAATGGACACCGAGACCTTACCGAAGAGCGGGGCAAAGGCGGCGGTTACCAGTTCCTTCATATTGATGCCTTTGAACTGGATGAGATTGGGCGAATCTTCGATGGCACCTTTGCGCACGATGCCGGGCATGCCGACACCGATGTGGGTGGGCGCTTCTTTCAGACCCAGGCCGCGTACTTCTTCAGCAATGCGCTGCACGATCATCTCAGCGGGCACACCGTGCATCGAATCCGCAATATCGCGATCTTCCGGATTAACCCGCAGAGGTCCGCTCAGCGCGTTGTCCTCCACGGCGGCTACCGCAATCCGCTCGCTAATAACGATTCCTATACCTTTTCCCATGTCTGTCCTACGGCCGCGAAAGCTTGTTCAAACCATTAAACGCCGCTGCTTTGTAACACTCGGCGAGCGTTGGATAATTGAACACAGTTTCGACAAAGTAACTCACCTTGCCCCCGAGAATCATAACCGCTTGGCCAATGTGTAACAATTCCGAGGCGCCTTCCCCAATAATATGTACGCCCAATATTTCCAAAGTGTCGCGATGAAAGATGAGCTTTAGCCGCCCCGTCGTATCGCCACGAATCTGACCGCGCGCAATCTCACGATAATACGCCACACCAACTTCGTAGGGCACGTCTTCGTCGGTGAGTTGCTCTTCGGTCTTGCCGATAAACGAGATTTCCGGAATCGTATAAATGCCAAACGGGAAGTATTTGGGATTGGAAGTAACGTTTTTGTTATAGGCGTGGGCCACGGCGAGGCGGCCTTGTTCCATGGAGACGGACGCCAAGCTGGGAAAGCCAATGACATCGCCGACCGCGTAGATGTTGGGCTGCTTGGTTTGATAAAACTCGTTCACCGCGATGCGCCCACGCGAATCGGCTTCCAGGCCGGCAGCGGTGAGATTCAACTCATCGACATTGCCTTGGCGGCCTACCGCGTAAAGCAGTGAATCGCCCGTGACCTTTTTCTTACTTTCGAGCATGGCCATGACGGTGCCATTGCTGTTGTCGGTCTCTTCCACGCTTTCCACTTCTTCGTTGAGGCGCATGGTGACGCGATGATCGCGCAAATGGTAAGAGAGCGCTTCGACAATTTCCTGGTCGGCAAACTCGAGCAAGCGCGGACGCTTCTCGATCAGCGTGACCCGCACTCCCAAGGCTGCGAACATGCACGTGTACTCAACGCCGATGACTCCGCCACCCACCACGATCAGCGTTTTGGGCAGGTTCTGCATCTCTAGGACCTGATCGCTGTTGATGATGGTTTTGCCGTCGATGGGAACGGTGGGCGAACTGGCCGGCTTGGTACCGGTGGAGACAATGATCTTCGGCGCTTCCAGGTCTGACTGTCCGAGCTCGATTTCCACCCGGACGTGGGTGGCGTCGAGGAAGGTGGCGCGCGCGTAGACGATTTCCACGCCGTTGCGGGAAAGCTGCGCCTGCGTCACGTCCACTTCGGTCTTGATCACCTGGTTGACGCGGAAGCCGAGGTCCGCCATGGTGATCTTATCCTTGACATGATAATTAATGCCGTAAATGCCCTGATACTCATAACCGGACAGGTGCATCACGGCTTCCCGCATGGTTTTGCTGGGAATGGTTCCGGTATTGACACAGGCGCCGCCGACGATTTGGCGTTGTTCGACCACCACGACCCGGCGGCCGCTCTTGGCGCCTTGAATGGCAGCCCGCTGGCCGGCCGGGCCGGAGCCGATCACGATCAGATCGTATGTTTGCATGGCGCGTCGAAAACCGAACGTCAGTCCGCGTTGAAGCGGGATTCGATTTCTTCCCAGTTCACCACGTTCCACCACGC
>PMQB01000110.1 GCA_003169195.1 Bryobacterales bacterium | reverse complement strand
AAGCGGGAGTGGGATACGGCGATGACTGATTACCAGACGGCGTTGACGCTGAAGCCGGATTTTGCGGAGGCAAAGACGCGGTTGGGTGAGGTGGAAAAACGGCGAGGGGCGGAGGATGCGAAGAAGGTGAATCCTAAGGTGAAGACGGTTCGGAAGTAGTGTTGCGGAGTTCGATGATGGGGGCGTCCACATGGGTGCTATCGGTATAATCGAAGCACCATGACTGTTGATGAGCGGCTGCAGTTTCTACTTCAATCGACGGAATCGCTGCATTCCAGCGTGCATGAATTGACGGATAAAGTAGAGGCGCTCACGGGTAAAGTAGACGCCCTCACAGATAAAATGGACGCGCTCACGGGTTCGGTTGCGGCGCTGAGAGGCGTTGTGGAAATCGACGCAGATAATATTCGGCGCCTTGCCAATATAGCGGCCGCCCACGACGGCGGCATAGAGGATTTACGAACAAGATTGGATCGGCTTGAGGACCGAGGCAAGAAAAATAACTAGTTCTGGGAAGTAGGTTCTCTCAGTTCGATGAGGCGTGAGTCATCGGCGGTGTGGGAGAGACGGATTTCGGTGTGGATGGGGGGAATGACTTCTGGGAAGCGTTCCCCCCATTCAATTAGAGTCAGCGCCGGTTTATCGAAGAGATCTTCGATGCCGAGGCGGCGGACTTGTTCGGCGGTGTCGAGGCGGTAGAGGTCGGCGTGGTAGACCTTGACCGGGTTGCCGTATTCGTGGATCAAGGTGAATGTGGGGCTGGAGACTTCGTCGGCCGGGGCGGCGCCGGTGCCTTCGACGATGCCTTTCGCTAACGTTGTTTTGCCTGCGCCTAAGTCACCAATGAGAAGTACAACTCCCTTGAGCTGCGCGGCGAGACGGCGACCGAGCGCGCGGGTTTCTTCGTCGGAGTGAGTTTCAAACCTTTGGACGGAGTTCATTGATGGCTTCGGGCAGGTAATGGAGAATGTCTGTCGCGAGGGTGGATTCTTCACCCAATTGCGCGCCCGCTAATTCGCCACAACGGCCGTGCAGCCAGACGGCGGCGACTACGGCGCGGTGCCAATCATTTGGATGTTGGCCCACAACGCCGGCAATCATTCCAGTCAAGATATCGCCTGTGCCACCTTTGGCAAGGGCGGGCGAGCCGGTGGGGTTGATCCACGTTTCGCCGTCTGGGAAGGCCATGATGGTGCGGTCACCTTTCAGAACGATCGCGGCGCCGCTGTCGGAGGCGAGATTTTGTGCCAAGGACAAGCGATCGGACTGGACTTCTTTGGAGGACTTGCCCGTGAGGCGGCCCATTTCGCCGGGGTGCGGCGTGAGGATGCGAATCTTGTTTGTTTTGGGCAGTGCTCCTGCAAGAGCGTTCAGCGCATCGGCATCGACTACCGCTGGAGTGTCGGCTTGTTCGTAGACGGTTTTGACGAGAGCCACCGTTTCTGGGGCAGTGCCTAGGCCGGGACCGATGGCGAGAACGGTAATCTTCTTGAGGAGATCGAGGAGTTGCGTGGCGTCTTTCAGCGGCTCACTCATGAGTTCGGGGTGATCAGAGGGACCAGCCGGAGACGCAATGGTGACTAGGCCTGCGCCGCTTCGATAGGCTGCGAGGCCACTCATGACCGGTGCGCCGCTTTTGCCAATGGAGCCACCCGCTACCAAAACATGGCCATACATGCCTTTATTGGAGTCGCGAACGCGCTTGGCAAAGAGGTGTCGGAGATCGTCGGGCGTCGTTTGGTTGAGCTGGCAGTCTTGAAGGAGCGAGTCAGGAGAGCCAATGGGGACCACGGTGAGTTTGCCCATCCACTCATAACTGGGCGACAGGCACTGCGTTCGTTTGGCGGCGGTGAAGGTGATGGTGTGGTTGACTTTCACATACTCGCCGGGGGCCGTGGTTAGGTCCGATGGGAGACCGGAGGGGATATCGACCGCCACCCTCTTTGCGAGTGGGAAGCCATGATTGATGAGACGGATAGCTTCGAGAGCAGGGCCCTTAGCGGGTCCGGTGAGGCCCGTTCCGAGAATGGCATCGATTACGAGTGTTGCGAGGTTAGAGTCGCTTGGGAGGGTACGGAGGATGGGACAACCGCTGGCGATCAGCATCTGGCGATTGGCTTTGGCATCTCCCGAGAGTGACTCGGGATCGAACAGTTCGAGGACGCTGAGTTGACTGCAGAGACGGAGGACGAAGAGCTGGCGAGCTATGACAAAGCCATCGCCGCCGTTGTTACCTTTGCCGCAAACTACGAGCACCCGCTCTTTCGAAAGGGCGAATGTTTCACGTAGAACATCGACAAAACGGATGCCGGCGTTCTCCATGAGGATCAACCCGGGGATGCCACTCTCGATAGTACGGCGGTCTATTTCGCGCATTTCGGCGCCAGTTAGGACCTTCATGCGGTGGTGACCTCGCGAGCTAGGAGGAGAGTCATGTCGTCTTGAAGCTCGGGAGACCCGGTCCAACTACGGACGGCTTCGAGGATGATCTGGAGGATTTCACGGTCGTCGCGCTGTGCGTGTTTCTTCACTATGTCAATAAGACGCTCTTCGCCGAACATTTCGCCGTAAGGATTTTCAGGTTCGGTGATGCCGTCTGTGTAGCAGAGAAGGAGGTCGCCCGGCATGAGTTTGATTGTGCTTTCGTCATAGACAGCGCCGGCGAACGCGCCCACGACGGTGCCGTTGGAATCGAGAGACTGCACTTCGCCGTTGCGGAACAAAAGAGGTGACAGATGCCCGGCGTTGGTATAGGTCAAAGTACCAGAGACCTGGTCGAATGTGGCGAAGAAGAAGGTGGCGTATTTCTCGGGCGCGGTATTGGCGAAGATTTGCTTGTTGAGACGCGAGACCACAAGTGAAACGCAGAGTTCGGTGTTGGGCTGATTAAGAGAGATTTGGGCGCGGAGGCCGGCCTGGATAGTGGCCATGAGCAGGGCGGCCGAGATTCCCTTCCCTGCTACGTCACCAATGGCGAAGGCCATTTTGCCGCCGGCGATTTCCTGGTAATCGTAATAATCGCCGGAGCACATGCGGGCGGGATCGCAGCAGACCGTGAGCTTGAGGCCGCGCATGGGCGGTGCTTCTTTGGGGTAGAGCTGGTTCTGCACTTCGCGGGCGATTTCGAGTTCGGTTTGCAAACGCTCTTTCTCTTTTTCGACGGAGAAGAGGCGTTCGAGATTGCTGGTCATCTGGTTGAACGATTCACTGAGTTCGCCCAGTTGATCTTTGTCGCGAACAGGGATGCGGTGTTGGAAGTCTCCGAGTAACACGCGGCGGGTGCCTTCGTAAAGCTGATTGACGGCGGTGGTGAGACGGTGCGAAAGGGAGACGCCAATGGTGACGGCCACCGCTTCGACCACTAGGAAGAGGATGACGACGGCAATAAAAAGATCAGCCAGCGTGCCGCGCAGCGATTCGGACTTAGAGAAGAAGGACGTTAGGACAGCAGAGGGACGCGAATAGACCCAGAGGACGCCTTCGTGTTTTTGATTCGGGTTATCGAAATGATAGTGCTCGACGGTGGATGGGAGGAAGACCGGGATATCAAAGGTGCTGACGGCGGGCGGGAGGTGCAGGCGGGGACTGAGAGAGAGATCAGGTGCGCCGTGACCTTTGACTTCGATGAGAGCGATAACGCCTAAGTTCGGGACAAGGTTTTCGACCAGTTCGTCGGACAAGGGAGCGAGGGCGCAGATTTGCGTTTGGTTATCGGCCCGGAGAGCCCAGCCGTAAAAATGTTTCCGCCAAAAGAGGAGGCCGTGGGCGTCGCGCCATTTGGTATCGAGCTTGAATTCGGGGCTGTCGAGCGGGTAGCGGTTGCTGCCATTTTGGTCGCGCACATAAAACGCCACGCCTGGAAAAACTTTGGAGAAGGCGTCTTCCATGTCGGCGGCCACGACGCGGCGCTGGTCGGGGGACATGTGCGCAAGGCTGTCGACCGCATTGTTGATGGGATCGAGCTTGCGTTCGAGAGCGGAGGTGGCGAGGTAAATGGCGAGGTCGTTGGTGAGGCCCCAGAGGGTTACGCCGACCAGGACCATTAAGAGAAGAATGGGCAAGACGCCGATGAGACTGTAGACGAAGAGGAGGCGGTTGCGAACGCTCCAGAGGGAATGGCGTTGGACGAAGCGAACGAAACGGTATGTGACGATGGCGCCGAGTGGCACCAGCAGGAACAGAGTTAAAAAAGCCCGGACTACGTTTCCCGTAAAGTAGAACGCCGAATCCAGCGCCAAAACGAGAATGAACGCGATGCCGGACTTGCCGAGACGCCGCAAAACTTGGCGAACCGCAGTCATCACCTAGACATTATCGCGAGTCGGGATTTGGGAAGCTTGAGAAAAGCAGACTAAGCAGCTTTTTGTACTTTGCCGTCGCGAATGCAGGACGTGCAGGCGCGGATACGCTTGTTGGCACCTTTGACGACGGCGCGAACGCTTTGCAGGTTCAGGTCCCAACGGCGCTTGGTGACATTGTGCGCGTGGCTGATCTTGTTACCGAATTGCGGTCCACGACCGCAGATATCACATACTTTAGACATTGGACAGAGACTCCCGCGCGCTCAAACAAGGCACGCAAACTCTAACTATAGCATGGCCCAGCAAGATAAAGAAGCGCATCTGGCCTAAAAGGAAAGGCCAGATGCGGTTGAGCACGACCCACTCATGATCGCGGAAGCCCTCCAAAATGACGCCCCCGCCGAACAAACTTAGAGAAAGTGTAGACGGGAGCGGGTAGCTTTGTCGTCACCCAAATGGGGAATGCCGAGATTAAAAAGTGCTAGGAAATGTACGCTACCTTACAGAATTTTGCCCGGAACGTTTAGTCTGGGGCTTTATCGGTGATTCGGAGCGTGCTCCAGGTGGTCAGCAGCAGGCGAATCAGCTCACCTTGGCGACAGGTGTCGGTTTTCGAGAAAACTTTTTTCAGGTGGGTGCGGACCGTGTCGGCGGTGACGTTGAATTCGGCCGAGATTTGCTCTACGCTTTTGCCAAGAGCGAGGGCAGCGGCTACACGCGCTTCTGCTTCGGTCAGGGAAAACGTGCTTTGAAGCAGGGTGCGGCTGGGTTCTTGAGCGTTGTCCGGATCGGCTATAAAGAGCACGGCGGCCGGTTGGCGGCGAGTGCCGGAGAGTTGAGGCGGAATGGGGGCCACCAGGATTTGAAGTGGGCGACGGGAGCCATCGCGCGAGATGGAAATGGGAATGGGTGCCGCGAGCTCGCCATCACGAGCCCGAACAGCGGCGGCAATGGTGGTTTGCAAGGCCAGGGATTCGCCCGGTTCGGAAGCATACAGACCAGAAGGCCCGTTTCTGAGCCCGTGATTGCCGGCCAAAATGCTTTCGGCGGTGCGATTGATGACCAGCACGCGCGAATAAATATCGACGATGATGACGCCACCCGGGAGATGATTGATGGCGTCGGACAAGGCCGAGACTGTCACTTCCAGTTGAGAGATACGCTCATGCAGCCGCATTGCCGTTTGCAGATGGGGCATGAGGATTCTGAGAAGCTTGTGGCCTTCTTCCGGGACAGCGGAGTGGGGACGCAGTGCGGTGATGTAGCTTGATCCGAAGTTCTCCTGACTAATGATGCTGCCAAAGGCCGTGTACCAGCCCTGCGGTTTGAGAAAGTCGTTATAGAACTCCGTCTTGACGAAGTCCTCGTCTGGGATCGTGTCACGGCCGTCCACGATACTGCCGGGGGTCCACAAATGCGCAACGGCGGGCGTTGTCCAGGGGTTGTGAACGCCAAAGTGCTCAACAAACGAGCGCTGGTAATAGGGGTCGACATTTACGCTTTCGTCGACCGTCGCTTTACCGCCGCCAGCATCGATCACGACGAGGCCCACTGCGGAAGCGCGGACTGCTTCTCCGAATTCCCGCAGGAAGGTTTGCCATATGGCCGGTTCGGCGGCTGCCTCATAAATGAGCCGAATCAGGGCATGGACTTTATCTTGGTTAGGATCGGGCGCCATCGGTGGATGTCATTTATTTTCTCGCTCCAAGGAGTAACGCGGTTGGAGATTTTCTGCAACTGTAAGCACCATAACAAAACTGGGGGCGTTATGTCGCTAGCCGAAGCGCGGTTGATATAAGAGAGAGTACGAGTACTGTTTGGGATGGTGGCGGAATGTGGACGGAATGACCTGGGAGATCCAGTACTAGGGTGATTTGGTTAGGGGGAGAGCAGGTTGGGGCGCCGGAGGGTATCACAATTTTTGGGAGTGTTTTAGAATCAAAGAGTCCCTTCCCTTGGGCGGTTAGCTCAGCCGGTTAGAGCGCCTGCCTTACAAGCAGGATGGCGGGGGTTCGAGTCCCTCACTGCCCACCACTTCTGCGAATCGCAATT
>PMQB01000619.1 GCA_003169195.1 Bryobacterales bacterium | reverse complement strand
CCCTTGCTAGGAGTCGGTCTCGGCCAGCCTGTCTCTTGCATTGGCGCTTCCATGAACGGCCAGTGCCTGGGTAGCGGAGGCGTCACTCCGGCGACCGCCTTCCGCATCGGAACCGATGGTTTAGTCGCTCCCATTCCGACGCCTTCTGCTACGCTGCCCCAGCCTTCCTATCCGGGCATCAATGGACAAACGGCAGCCGGCGCGGCTTCCGTGCTCGACCAGAGCTTCCGGCCGGCGGCGACCTACAACTTCAACTTCAGCATTCAACGCGAAATCAAAAAAGGCGTGTTGTTTGAAACCGGATATGTGGGGCGCATCATTACCCACGAATTCCAGGAGCGCGATATTAATGCCGTTCCCACCATGATGACGTTGGGCGGCCAAAGCTTCGCGTCTGCTTACGCCAATTCGTACTTTGCGCTCGCCGGCGGCAATGCTAACCTGGCACCTCAACCGTTCTTCGANNCCGCTTTCTGCTCCGGCTACAGCAGCTGCACGGCAGCGGTGATGCACAACTCAAACATGAGCAACTTGATCAGCCAAACACAGGTGTTCGACTTGTGGTCAGCCTTGGAGACCAGTGGCAGTTGGACGCTGGGCCGCACCCTTCCCAGCAGCAAAAGCGCCGCCATCCCATCAGGCCAAGTGCTCGCCGTGAATGCCGACGACAGCTCTGGTTCGGGCAACTATAACGCGCTCTACACTACATTTACGGTCAGAGACTGGCATGGCATCACAACGTTATCGAATTTCACTTGGGGACGCGCGCTCGGTACGGGCAGCGATTCTCAGGCAACGTCCGGCTACACGGCGCTGAATCCGTATAACGTTCGCCAGTCGATGTACGGTCCACAATCGTTTGATTACAAGTTTCTGTATTCGCAGACGTTCCTGTGGTCGGAACCGTTTTTCAAGGATAATCACGGCATTCTGGGCGCTGCCCTGGGTGGGTGGAGAATCGCTCCGATCTTTACAGCCCGGAGTGGTGCGCCGCTAGCCGTTGGTACGCCCGGTTCAAACAACACCGGCTATTCTGAGTCTTTCGGCGAAGGGCAAAACAGTGGCACGCAGGACTACGCGGTGCTTGGCAGCAAGTACACCGGCGGCAACTCGGCCATCTACAACATCAACGTTCCGAATAGCGCTTCGGGCGCGGGCACTTTGGGCAACCTTTCCAACGGCGGCAGCAATATTAATATGTTCTCGAATCCGGCTGCCGTTTACGCCGAATTCAGACCCTGCATTTTGGGTTACGACACCAGTTGCGGCGCCAACGGCCAAATTCGCGGGATGCCTAGCTGGAATGTGGATATGAACGTGGCAAAGGACTTCCGCATCTTGCACGAACGGATTTTCGCAACGCTGTCGTTCCAGTTCACAAATGTGTTCAATCACGTGATTCTCGCCGATCCCTACCTTGACCTGACAAGTCCTCAGTACTTTGGCGTACTGGGCGCGACTGGCGGTAATGGTGGACAGGCGAACAATCCGCGGCAGCTCACGTTCAACTTGCGAGTGAAGTTCTAGACCAATAATTAATCGGAATCGGCAGAAGAGAGGGCGGTTCGAGTGATCGATGCCGCCCTTTCCGATTTTGCACAGTCCCGTTTTCTTGGAAGCAAAAGCGGATGTCGTCGCATTTATCCCCGTATAAGTACCATAACAGACCTGGGATTTGTGGGCTGTTTTGCATTTTGTTTGTCNNGATCGAGCCGCCCTCTTTATTTTTCGGGGTCCTAATTACTGTGCATTTCCCAAAGCGGAAATTGCAAATTGCAAATCCCTGAACAGGGTGCATAGAAAGGCCAGGATAAGTACGGGTAGGTAAGGCGAAGATTGAAATGATTCTTTCGATTATTCTCTTTTGTTTGTCTCATTTCCGGTACTTTTCCCGTAATTCCAAATTGACTTGTCTAACGTAGGGCCGCTACGCTGGGCTAATAGTCTATTTTTGGTAACTCGCTGGCGCTCTGTCGAGCCACCGGGATAAGGGAACATTTGATGTTGAAGACAGTTTTTCTGGCAGCGATCCTTTCTTTCGCTGTGTTTGTATAGTCCAGCAGCCAAGGCTCAAGCCGTCAGTGGTGATTTAGCGGGCAGCGTGTTGGACTCCAGTGGTGCCGGAATTCCGAGCGCCAAAGTTGTAGCCACGAATGATCAGACAGGTGTCAGCACAACCTCAGTCTCGAATGGCAGCGGTGAGTATCGTTTCACCAACCTGCTGGTTGGAACGTACACCCTAACAAGTTCCGCGACAGGATTTGCAGGAGCTACCCTCAAAAATGTAAACCTGACCCTAGGCACGGTGGTGACGGCCAATCTGACCCTCTCTGTGGGATCAGTCGCAACCACGATGGAAGTGACTGCCGCGCCCGCCGTGATCGATACAACCACCGCGCAACTGCAGTCCACGTTTGAGGCCAAGCAGGTATTAGAGTTACCGCAAACCGCCAGTGGTTCGGGCGTCTACAATCTCTCCCTCCTGGGCGCAGGTGTTTCGTCGTCAGGTGGCGTCGGTCAAGGCTTCGGACCCGCAGTTGCTGGCCAGCGTCCGGATAACAATTCCTTTTTCTTGGACGGCGTGAGCAACAACAACTATTACGATCCAGCCCCGCTGATGACTGTCTCCAACGAAGCCATCGGCGAATTCACGCTTTTGCAGAACCAGTACTCGCCGGAGTTTGGCGGCGGGTCGGGCGGTATTTTTACGGCGATTATCAAGTCCGGAACCAACGCGGTTCACGGATCTTTATATGAGTACATGCAGAACCGAAACCTGAACGCGGTGGACTCCACTGTTTCGCAGGGATTAGGGCTTACTTCTAATCCTCGCTATGACAGCAACCGTTTGGGCCTTACGGTTGGCGGACCCATCATCAAAAACAAACTGTTCTATTTCGGCAACGTGGAATACAATCCGACCGGTCAGGCGGCCGTGCCCGGCTCTCCGCTTATTGCGCCCACCGCGGCCGGTTACTCGATGTTGAAGAGCATGGGCGGACTGAACTCTAACAATCTGGCGCAGTTCGAAAAGTACATCCCTGCAGCTGCGGCCAATGATCAAGTTGCGATTTGCGTGCTCTGCCCTACAGACGCAAAGGGNNTAGCGTTTAACAATCCAGTCTTCACCAACAACTACAACGCCTTAGTTTCGCTCGATTACAACATGAGCGACAAAGACCAACTTCGTGGACGCTGGATCTATAACAAGCAATCATCGATCGTAGCGGCCGAAGTTCCAGCTTTCAACGAGGCTCAGCCCAACGACAACTACGCTTACATTCTTTCCGAATTCCACAACTTCTCGCCGACATTGCAAAACGAATTGCGGCTCTCTTTTAATCGCAACAATAATCAATTGCCCGGCACAAATTTGAAATACCCTGGTCTCGACGCATTTCCTGTGCTGACCATAGACGAGTTGAACGGCCTGACTTTTGGTCCGGTGGGTCCCTCAGGATCTACCCAGAGCCTCTTCCAAACCACCGACAACGTCGTGAAAGTTGTCGGACCCCATACCTTCAAGTTCGGTGGCGATTTCATAGATATGATCGCGACCAACTACTTCATTCAGCGCGTTACGGGTAACTACGACTATTCCACACTGAGTCTGTTCTTGACCGACCAAGCTCCCGACACTCTGGGTGAGCGCAGCGCGGGTGCCACCAGCTACCCCGTTGGCTTCTTGCAGTGGGCCGGATACGTGAACGACGATTATAAGGTGCGCCCCAATTTCACCATCAACCTTGGGCTGCGGTATGAATACGTTACGGTTCCTGTGGCATCCCGCTATCAAGAGTTCAGTGCCCCGGCCAGCGTTCCTGGCGGCATCACTTTTGCCAAGCCGTCTTATTCTCCGACTAACTTCATGCCTCGAGTCGGCTTCGCCTATTCGCCGGGTACCGCTGGTGAATGGTCCATCCGCGGCGGATTCGCTCAAGCCTATGACTTGGTCTATTCCAACCTCACCGCGAATGCGGCGCCTCCGTACTTCCAGCAAACCAACGACTGCCCGGGTGTGAACTGCCCAGCCACCAACTTCCTGGCCAGCGGCGGATTGCCCGGCAGTGCTGTTCCGCTGCCAACTAACCCGCAGGCCGCGCTCGGCCCGATTTCTTCTTATACCTTCGGTGGAAAGCGTCCCTATGGGCTTACCTGGAACTTCGGCATCCAACATGTGTTTAAGAAAAACTACACGTTCGAAGCCCGCTACGTAGGCACTCGTGGCGTGCATCTTTGGAATCAAACACGCTTGAATATCGATCCTCTCGTCAGCGCGAACAACTACATTCCAACGTTCTTTACAATGCCGTCTGCTTCCACTTTGGCGTCGTTGACCAAGACACTCGGAGCTGTCAAATCGTACATCGTTCCCGGCGGCACAGCAGCCGAGCACACCAACACTTTAGCGGTCGACGGTTCGCAGAACAGCATTGTCGCCTACGCGCCCCAAGCTACTTCCATGTATAACGGATTGGCCCTGCAGTTGAACCGGCGCTTCAGCAATGGCCTCTCCTTCATTGGCGCCTACACATGGAGCCATGCTCTCGACGATGCTACGGCTA
>PMQB01000372.1:886-3272 GCA_003169195.1 Bryobacterales bacterium | reverse complement strand
TCCACGAGAGGGTCAAACTCCTTCCACTGACGAGTCCAGTAGGCGCGAATCTCTTCTTTCCCGACAACACGACCACCCTCCGATGCCTTGGGCCAGCTCACGTTCTCGCTCATGAGCGCCAGCACACCGTCGATGTCCCGCCGGTTGAAAGCAGAATAGACTTCAGCAATGAGGATCTGTGTGTTTGCCAATGGATCTTCATGGGTGGACATATGTACTTTATATTCTGATTATCAAAATCGGGTCATTGGGGAACGGTCGCTCCCGAATGGTGGCACAGTCTCTGGTTGAGCGCTCGCGATCAATCAGAATTTCGGGGGGTCGGGTGCCGATTCCGCCCTCGATAGGCCACACCTGTGATCCGGGTTACCCGGACGGCCTAAGGCAACTTTCTGCCCCGCTACTCCCCAACAACGCAAATCGTTTATCGTGGGCGACTAAGTACTAAGTACCGGTGCGTCTATCAATCTAAGTCATTTCATGTTGCACTTGTTGTAGTGAGATTGATGACTCGACTCGCAGTGGCGGTGCTATTCATGTCCGCCGTGCCGCTGCTCATAAACGCCTCTACTATCACATCTGGCACGATAGTGATGCATGATTGTGGTGCATGTGCCTACGGTTATACAACCCTGTCGGACTTGACTTCACCCGACGGCGGGTATACCTTAAGCGGAACGGTTTATGCAGAGTATCTGGTGGTTGGTTCTGCTACAAGTTACCTTTCGGTAAACAATTACGTTGACGACTTTACCAGTGGCTCACTAACCATGAATGGTGTGACCTATCCAACCGTCTATCTGCAAAATTGTTGCGAGCCCCAAATCTTTACCATTCTCAGCATATCTACCCCGGCATTCACATACAACGGAGCGGGTACCTATTCGCTTCCGTTCTCGTTAGCGGGGACAAGAATCGAAGCAACGGACAGCACGCAATCGGACGCTACCTATTTATTGGATGACACCAATGTTCAGGGAAGTGGTGTGGTTACATTTACTCTAGACTCGAATCCGAATGATAATTCGACAGCCACCTTTGTATTTACTGCTCCGGAGCCCGGGACAATGCTGCTAACTCTTGTCGGCTTATCAGCTTTGCTCCATTGGCGCTACCGGCGTGCTATTCCGGTTTGAGGCAATCGTTCCCTCCTCGCGTGGGGCGGCGCCACACGCGGCTGCGCTTTTGAACCCCGATCGAATCACTCAACAAATCGGACATGGCGCATCATTCCGCCGCCGCGCACCCACAACCCGATCGAATCCATAACCGCATTCCACCCTCTGCAGCCCGCGCGCCAGAGCCCGCACCACTCGATAAGGCCCATCCTGCAGTTCCACAGGCGTAATATCCGCTACCGCAAGGCGCACATCCGCCTGATCCAGAGTTGTTAAGCCGTCGGCCGTTTGCCGCCAAAGTTCGAACTCGGGGCACCGTTTCGCATCGCAGTAGTACAGCGCCTGATCCTGAAGCGACTGAATATCTTCCACCTTTGCCGGCACGCGAACTTCGCCTGTCCGCCAAACCCTGGCCAGAAACGGCGACGTTTGCCCTAGCTCCAAAATCGCTTTCCGCACGGCACGGTCTGAATCGCGCGCGGCCCCCAAACCCAACGTGAAAGCCGGCCACTGAACCCCATCGCCCACCGCAACCGCCGCAGCCACACAAACAGGCATTTCCGCAAGCAAGTACACTTCCGTCTGTGCCCCACATTGTGCCAAATGCGCCACAATGCCCGCGCAGTCTCCCGTCACTCGGCGCTTCGGCAGCAGCCCTCGCCAGGAACGCAAAAACGCATCACGCTCATACAACTCAAGCACCGCATGCTCTACCGCCGCACTCAGCGTGTCACCCGCCGCCAAACCGTTTGACGTCACCTGGCAGAGCGCTTCACCTGCAAATTGATCGGCCAGGTAGACCGCGAACGCCGGCAGATACACCCGCGCGCCGCTATCGATCCAGCGGCCCTCTACCCAATGCATCTGCGCCCCCGGATCAAATGGTGCAAACGGAAACCTCGCCCGCGCATACTGTTCCGCGCTATACAATCCAAGCCATCGCGGATCAAAAGCCGATTCCCCCAACTCCGCAAACGAGGCGTAAATCAACCGCTTCGCATCCACCCGCCCCGCCGCATAAAGCTCCAGCACTTCGCCCACTGCGGAAGCCAGCGCTTCAGATTGCGTCTCACCTTTTCCGTACCCCCGCAAACCACCAGCCACCGCGACCGCGCAAACGGGCGGGCCCGAAACTTCTCCATCGGAGGAGCCAAACAACACCCCATCAATCAAAGGCGTTTCGGCCACCCATCCGGCTATCGCGGCGGCTGCTGCACTCATACGTTCAAGCCGCTACGCTCGTGCGGATGCCTTGACCTGGGTTTCCA
>PMQB01000372.1:0-715 GCA_003169195.1 Bryobacterales bacterium | reverse complement strand
AAGCCGTGCTGGGACAGCCGCACATGAAGTGTAGCAAAATCCTGCGAACTCCCGGGAACACGCCGTTTCGGAAATGTTTCCCATGTCAACATGTTTCATATGAGACTCGCCGCCAAGAAAAACTATCATCACGGCAACCTGCGCGCGGTCTTGATTGAAGCCGGTCTCGAACTCATCGCTGAAAAAGGTGTACGCGCCCTCACCCTGCGCGAAATCGGTGCGCGCGTCGGCGTATCGCGCATGGCCGCCTACCGCCACTTTGCCGATAAAGCCCAACTACTCTCGGCCATCCGCGCTGCCGGCTTTGAGAAATTTGCCGCCGCCCTCGACGAAGGCCGCGGCAGACCAAAGCAAGAGTTCCCCAAGCGTCTGAACGGCATGGGCGTCGCCTATGTCCGCTTCGCGCGGGAGCATGGTGCCTATTTCGAAGTCATGTTCGGTGCGACTGCCACCGACGAACCAGAACCCGAATGCGAACCGGAAAAACGCGCTTTCGAAATCCTGGAAGAAACGATTGCCGAAGGCCAAGCCAAAGGTATTCTACGCCCCGGCGATACCCGGCTGATCGCGTGCTCTCTTTGGGCACTGGTTCACGGCATTAGCGCTTTGAAACTCGACCAGACGCCTTTCGCTGAAGGCTTGGAGCAGAGCGCGTTTGTGGTTGCTTGTTCCAACCTTTTGCTCACCGGCGTTCAGACCGCGAAAAAATGAGACA
>PMQB01000161.1 GCA_003169195.1 Bryobacterales bacterium | reverse complement strand
AAGACAAAGTGCGCCAAATCCATCACGCCGCCACCCACATCTCCGCCCACTAGGTTCGCGTCCATCTTCTCCAGATCCGCCGTCGTCGACCCCCGCCGCGCCAACACACATTCCCGAAACCCAGGAGCGAACCGCTCAATCTGTCCCTCCAGGTTCTCCAACACATTCTCTTTAGACCCGTTCGGCACATGGCAATACGCCCAAGCCGTATGCTTCCCCTCCGGCGCACGTGAGTCATCAAACAAACTCGGCTGCGCCAACAGCACAAACGGCCGCTCCGCATGTTCTCCGCCACGCACCATCTTCTCCGACTCCGCTATCTCCTCCAGACTTCCTCCTAAGTGCACCGTCGCCGCCCTCGCACACTCCGCAGCCTTCCAAGGAATCGGCGAACTCAACGCATAGTCCACCTTGAACGTCCCCATCCCATAACCAAAACTGCTCAACTTCATTTTGTAGCCGTCCGATAAACGCGGCCCACCAATCTTGAGCAATTGCCTCGGAGTCAAGTCACACATCAGCAAGTCATAATCGCGCAACGCCGTCAAACTCTGCACCGGTGACGACAGTTCCACTTTCCCTTTCAAACTCGCCAGCACCCCCCACAGGGCATCTGTCAGTGACTGCGAGCCGCCCCGCGGAATCGGCCACCCGACCGCATGCGCCGCCATACCCAGCACCAGACCGAACGCCGCACTTAACGGTTCATCCAAGCTAAGACACGAGTGCGCCGCCAAACCCGCAAACAATGCGCGCGTCCGAGCATCGCGAAACCGCCGCGCCAAAACACTGGCCGGTTGCAGACCCAACATCCCGAACCGCGCCATCAACCACGGAGATTTTGGAAAAAACGAAACCGGCCCCAAGATCTGTGGTGCAAATTCCGCCCACTGCTCCACGAATGGCCGCAGCAGCGCATCCCACTTAGGCCCATCCATTCCCAGCGACTCTGTCGTCACCGCCAGATCCCGCGCCAACACTACGGCCGTCCCATCATCCAGCGGATGCGCCAAAGCAGCCGGCGAATGAATCCACTCCAATCCGTGTTCACGCAACGGCAGCGAATTAAAGAACGGCGACCCCGCACCCAGCGGATACACCGCCGACCCGAAGTCATGCCGAAACCCCGGCAGCGTTAACTCCATCGTGCGCGCCGCACCACCCGCCGTCGCTTGCGCCTCCAACACATCCACTTGCCAATGCGCCTGCGCCAGCACGATGGCCCCTGCCAAGCCATTCGGACCCGCGCCAATCACGCACGCTTTACGGCTCATGTTCAGCGGTTAAACGGATACTCCTGAATCCAATGAAAGCCGCGCGTCAGCAGCATAAACTTGTTATCCGCCAAACGCAATTTCATTTGAGTCTTGTGGTTATCCATAGTGCCATCAAGGTTCAGCTCATGAGCCGCCGAACGTTGGAACGTAAAGTGAGCCTTCCACTTATTGTCGCTTCTTTTTGTGAGGTTAATCGTTTTGTCCTTCTCGTTGATCGCCGCACCGTAGTAGCCAAACGAGTCGTCCATGTTTTGCAATACGACCATCTCCGGAAAGTCAAACACCGCCCGGTGCAAACGCCCCGTATCGCTTAAGAGCGGCGGCCGCACCTGCCCATCCACCGAAACTTCATCCACGCTCCAAATCCCATACAGCGGCGACTTCGGCCTTCCCCCACCATATTTGTCCCACGCCGTCCATGCACCGTACGCATTCATGGCTACCAAATAGACGCCAAACACAATCTGCGCCGCCAGAGCAATCGAGTTCCTCCGCTTCGTCGCAAAGAGCGCCGGCTGACTCGACGCCGCCACCGCACGATTCCCCACAAAGAATTCCCACAAACGTCTAAATTCCGGCGCCAGTAAGAACAACGACATCAGGATCAAGTGGAACGAGAACAGCTTCACCGGCACGTCGTACGTCATGTTCAACACGAAAATGAATGTCACATCCACCAGGCAAAGCAGTGCGCCCAAAACCGCAGTAGCCGGAACCATCAGCAGCAGGCCGCCCAGTATCTCCGCACAACCCGTGAAGCGTTCATACGCCGGCGATGCCCCTACCGCCGCCCAAAGCACGCCCATCGGTGAAAAGTTGCCGAACGGTTCCAGCAATCGCATGAGATAAGGAAATGGCATTTGCAGCGGCACCGCTTTCACCATGCCGTACGCCAGCATCTGTCCCGCAAACGCAAAGCGGAGGAACAGCCGAAACCACTTGTTCAGCGCCACATAGTTCCCGCCATTGCGATCCAGCACCGACCACACAGCCGTCGCTACCACGGCCAGCACCAGCAGGCAGAACGCTAACACAAAATCGTAAGTCTTATCGCCGCTGCCACTCCCCGTAAACACCAAAGGCAGCTTCGCCCGAAAAACATGACTCGCCGCCCACGAAATCATCGCCGGCATCGGGCCAACCGTCCCCGGGTCTGGCATATCCCAATTAGGAATCTGAATCAGCCCACTCAAAATCTGCGTGAGCAAACAGTACAGCCCGAAATAGACGAAGCATAGCCGGAATGCAATGCGGGTGACCAAGCCCCACTGTGGGACCGCGACGCCCTGGGTGACTGGCGCAACTTGTGCAGCCGCCATGCAAAACCTCCTGGAGGATAGCAGTATATCTAAACCTCTCAAGTGTCAATTCCCGCCTTCGCGTTTCAAAATTCTCGAAAACCCGTCTCCCAGAAACTCACACCCATCCATAAACGCTTTCCCCCAAGCTGGAACATACAGGGCGAGGATCAACATGCAATTCAACAATCCATTCAAGCAAGTCACGCTCTGCGCCGCTCTATTCCTAACTCCGGCCCTGCTCCCCGCGGCCGACCAGTTCGACATCGTCTCCGTTCTCTCGAATACCTCCAGCCAAACCGTCTGGCGCATCACACAACCAAACGTCAAACAGCCCACCACCCCTTACGCACAAATCAAATTCGCACCCGGCGATTCCATAAGCATCGACGCCGGCGGCTGTGTGCAAACGGGCGGCCACGGCAACACCTGGAAGCGCTACGTCGACCCCTCCGGCGCCAACTCCGATCGTCTCTACCATGGACAGATCTGGATTCCCGGCATCAACGCCAGCCTCGTCCGCGTGAAAGATTTCACCGCCTTCAAAGTCGCCAAACAGATCCCCTCCCCGCTGCCCGCAGGCCTCAACCCGGCCGACCTCTATCTACGTTTGGGCTATGAAGACGACGGCTATAGCGACAATGGCTATTACTCCCACGACGACGGAACCGAAGGCCAATGCAAAAATTCCGTCAATGCCTTCGTCATCGTATCCGTCGGCCACAACGGCACGCTCGCCCCCAACCCCGGCCAATTCGTCGGTATCGATCCGAACAACTTCCGCTGCCAAGCCGCCTGGGCGTTTCACAACTTCAATACCGCCGAACTCAGCAACGATAGCTTCAACAACGCCTTCAACCTCAGTTGGTATGACTATCTCGATCCCACCACCGGCATCACCTTCCTCGCAGCTCGCGGCTTAGCCTCTTCCGGCAACTGCGCCGGCATGTCTCTCTTGGCCGACGTCGGCGAAGACCAATTCATCACCGGACCCTTGCTCGAAAGCTTCTGGGCCAATTACAGAAACACCACTAACGGGATTCCCGCTTCTCCCGTTAACACCCAAATCAACATTGCCCACTGGAAGCAACTCTCATCCACATTTCTGCGCGGCTACATCGGCAGCGTTTTTGATGCTCCTTCAAAAACGGCCGCCAGCATCGAGCGCGATCTCACCAAGGCCGATTACAACTACGGCTTGCTCGCACTCCAACATGGCACTGGCGGGCACGTGGTTGTTCCCTTGCGCGTCAGTCATAGCGGCCAGCAGATTCTGATTGATGTTTATGATCCCAACAAACCCTGCGGCAAGATCCCCGATCCCAACACTTATCCGCCTGTCATCATCAATGGCAACAACTGGAGCTACGACACCGGCAGCGGCATTTGGACCGGCACCAGCAGCGGCACCCTCAGCTTCAGCGGCCTCGCCTACATCCCCTACGTCAGCGACAGCGGTTGGTCCGACCTCGGCACCAATCTCGAAGGGCTCGTCAAAGTGATCTTTGGCAACGATGTGAATGTCGACCAAGTCACTGACAACACCGGTAAACGTCTCTTCCTTCCCAATCAACCCAACGTCCTCGATACGTCCGCCCAAGGTCTCGGCAATGGCCTCGTGAGAGTGCCGTTCCTAGCCGCTGGCCCGCAAAAGCGTCCCCGCACCACCGGCTCCAAGTTCCTCATGAACTTTGCCTCCAATCTCACACCCGCCATGGCGAAAGAGGTCCAGCAAATCCAGTCCGAGTACGTGGCCGATTACGGCGGCTCCGGCCAGATTTTCGTCGCCACCAGCAAACAGTTGAGCAGCTTGACCTTCAGCGTCTCAGGCAAGAAATCCGGTGCTCCCGTTCGCATGCTCGTCGGTCAAAAAGGCCAATTCTATGAAGTGAAATCGACCGCGGCCACGGCGTCCATCGTTCATCCCGTGATTCTAATTCAGAACCTCGGCAGGCTCGCCGACGGCGTCAGCGTCCAAAGCCGCGATCAATCGCAGATGAAGGTCAGCATTGCCCACGGTCTGGTCTCCACGCAGGCCAACAACATCACGATTCAGAAAACGGCAGAGGTCTTGGTCACCAATACGCCCGCGAAGTTCTCCCTCGCCTCCGACAACAAGCTGCAGCTTTCCTCCGCAGCCACGCTTCCGCAGGTCAACGTCAACACGCAAGTGATTGACAAGAACGCCACCGTCACCAATGCCCCGGTCCGCACCATGGCCGTGCAAAAGGCCATTCAGTAGCAACCACCAAACGGGGTGGCTCCACCCATCCCGTTTTTCCAATCCACCCTAGCCGCTTCGTCCCCGCCTGGCTGCGCTCGCTCTGGGTCGACTCCGTTCGCCTCTACGACGCCTTTCTCTCCTAGAGTTGGAGCGCTGATAGCAACCTCGCTCCCCTCATTCAGTCCGTCCTCCAACAGTTTCTCCGTCCCACGTTCAAGACCAGAGCGAAAAGCGTCTTCCGAGATCTACCCTGCCTCCCCGCCGGTCCCAGCTTGCAAACCGAACCCTATGCGGCAATCAAGTGTTAGGGCAGCCTCGTCAAATAGCGAAGTCCATACGAACGCGTGCTTTCACCGACTCCCAATCGCGGGCCGCTGAGGTGGCCGATCACAGTCGTGGAGAATGTAATCGGTAGTGCCGGGAAAGCGGGCCCAGACTCACCGACGCGCAATGTTGATCAGTTCGACGTGTAAACGCGCCAATGCTTGATGCGGCTCTTGCTTTCCTGAAATAACATCGTGGACTGCATGCGAATAGGCGCGCGAAATGGCGTCGTAATTCTTGCCAGTGACGGCGGAGGGACGCGCAAACATTCCTAGTGCCCAATGCTGGCTAAGCCAGCCGTTAAAGCCGGTATCGCGAAGTGACCCTGTATCGCTAAGAAGACTTGTGCGGGTGGGGATTGTGGAAGAGGCGATCAGCCGTTTTCGCTCTATTTCCGACGACACCAGATAACGAACAACTTGCACCGCTTCCTGGCGGTGGGCGGAGTATCGAGAGACCGCGAACCCCATTCCACCGAATGTCCAAGCATAGCCCTTATTCCCGGTTGGCATGGGAGCGGCGGCAAATCTATGAGCTAGGAAGGGTGACTCGACGCTGGTTTTGTAAAGCGCCAGCCAGCCGCGGGCGAACGCCGCCGAACCGGCAAGCCACAAGTTACCTGAATCTTCTTCGTCGTACTCGATGACACTCGGCGGAGAAATTGTGCCAATCCATGAACGGGCGCGCCGCAACGAGGATTCGGCTGCCGGATTCAGGGGCGCAATTTCACCCCTGTCGTCAGTCAGAGTCGCCCCTTCAGCCCGCTGCCACTCCAAGGCGTTACAGTTTAGCGATTCACCTTCGGCACCTTGCCAGACGTAGCCCCAAAAGTTGGCGGCCCCCGCTTTCCGCTCGCCATCCTGGATCACCTTCGCAACTTGACCCAGTTCGTCCCAAGTACGGGGCGGCCGCCGGTAGCCATATTTCGCCAGAAGATCCGTGCGATAGTACAAAACTGGACTCTCGACAAATTCGGGAAGAGCTACCAATCGTCCGTTAACGGTAAAGGCGTCCAAGAGATTCTTGTCGATAGCCGTCATCTCATCGCCTAGATACGGTTTCAGATCAAGTAGGTCATCGGCCAACAGTCCTGGCCAAACGTTATCAATCTCGGTTATATCCGGGTCAGCCGATTTCTTGGCAAAAAGATCCTGAAGCAGCATGAGGCGCGTATCCATGCTGTCGTATCCCGCCAAGCTCTTGACCTTAATTCCGGTTTTGCTCCGATATTCACCTAAGGCCTTCAATATGAAGGCAACGTCAGCGGCGTTTTGGCCGGTTGACATTAAGGTCAGAGTCGGAGTTCCCATGGCGGCGGGCGCCGCTGCTGATGGTGAATGTGAGCAGCCGGCGCTAAAACAAAGGCAACACAAAGCCGCGAGCAAGGGCAGCAACATTCGGCTCGATGATACTTTTGCACTAACACTAGCTGTCATAGAGAATGAGGACTCGCCTGAGTTCTATCGGCAAAGAAACAGTAATCAAGTAGAGAGGGGAATCTGAAAGCTAAGCCTACGGCTCAGGTGTGCCAAAGCCGATAAGGCTTCCAGCAATGAAAAGCATCGCTGTTTAATGAGGCGCCTCCTTCGCTCGCGCCGCTTTCGCCGCTATCTTCGCAGGCTAAGGCTGAATGGGATAGCTGTGCGACTGGTTGTGAGCTTCGCCACCATTGTTGGGCTCATGGCGATTGGTAGCGCCTATGCCATGTGGCAAATCAATCAGGTGGAACAACAAGTCCATCGGATCGATGGCTTCGATCACACTCTCTACGGAATTATGAGCGCCGATGGCGAGATGGTCCGCTCGACGGAAGATCTTCGACAAGCACTCACCGAGCGGAATGCGAAGAGCTTTGACGCAGCTGTCGACAAAATTGAATGGCGAGCGCGACTAGCGGTTGAAACCGCCGGTCAAGCGGCCCGCATGTCACCCGGGTTTGCCCTGCGACATCCCGCATCGGTATCTACCTTTGGCTACTGGCAATATCTGCTACCCGAATATTTGGAACGCACAAAGCGTCTGGCGGCGTTGGGGGATTGGCTGGCCATCGATCGGCGGTTGAAAAGTCAAATGTCGCAGATCTCGACGATGTTCAATGACTTTGCCGCAGAGTTAGATGCCGATACCGCGCACGAGCGAGAAATCGCTTTGCAATCCGTGTGGAAGCGCCAGCGCGGAGCCGCGATGGCATTGCTGATTTGGGGCGTGGTCGGTGTTTCCATTGCTATATTTCTGACGGTGCGAATCATCCAGAGCATTGCGCTGCCGCTCAGCCGGTTGAATGTCGCCGCTCAGAGTCTAGCCTGTAAACAGCTGGGCGTCAACAACTTCTCGCATCGCGTGGATATCCGAGGACGGAATGAGTTGGCGTCGCTGGGACGCGCATTCAATTCGGCGTCGTTTCGCCTGCACAACCTCTATCAGGATCTTGAACTACGTGTCGAACAGCGCACGGCGCAGTTGGAACTGGCCAAACGTTCGGCAGAGGCCGGCAACATCGCCAAGAGTCAGTTTCTCGCCAACATGAGCCACGAAATCCGCACGCCCTTGAATGGCATCATCGGCATGGCCTTACATACCCTCGATACAGAACTAACGGCGGAACAACGGGAATCCCAGCTCCTGGTTCATCATTCAGCAGAGTCGTTGAAAAGTCTTCTGAACGATATTCTCGACCTTTCTAAAGTGGAAGCAGGAAAGCTCGAACTCGAAATGATTTCGTTTGAGTTGCGGGAAAGCTTACCCGAATGGCTCCAGATGATTGCAACTCCAGCTTATGAAAAGGGTTTGGACGTAATCAGTGATATTGCGAAAGAAGTGCCGTCGGTGATTACCGGCGACCCGACACGGCTACGGCAGATCATTGTCAATTTAGTCGGCAACGCGGTGAAATTTACGGCGCAGGGTAGTGTAGCCGTTAGCGTTGCACTAGACCGAACAACGCCGGAGGCGCTGCTCCACTTTGCCGTTTCAGACACCGGTATTGGGATCGCTCCCAAGCAGGCCGAGATAATTTTTGAGGATTTTGTACAGGGTGATGGCTCCACCAACCGAAAATATGGCGGAACCGGGTTGGGCTTGGCAATTAGCCGTCGATTGGTCTCCCTTATGGGCGGCAGAATTTGGCTGGAAAGCGAGGAAGGAAAGGGCAGTACTTTTCATTTTTGCCTCCCGCTGAATTGTGCTGCTTCAGAACCCCTCCCGCCGTCTTCGTTCGGCGCCTTCGGTGCATCGCAAAAGCGCGTCACGCTGATTTCAGCAAACGAACTAGCGGCGGCCAGTTTGGCGCGTTTTCTGAAGCTTCTGGAGTTTCAGACGCGCATTGTTTTAGATCTCGAAGGCGACCACGAAATGAGTATCACCGAAGCCGTGGATCTCATTGTTGTTGATCTACCATCTGACCAAGCGGCAGCACAACACATGGCAGCCGTTATTGAGCGACGTGCGCCGAGTGACATTCCACTGCTTATTCTGAATTCGCCCCTCCGCCAGCTTTCGCTGCCCAGGTTTACGCAGGCACTGAAGTTAAACAAACCATTCAAAGAATCTCAGCTTCGACGAGTTCTCAGTAAAGCGCTACTGCTCCATGAGAACGAACCAACTCACAATCAAGAGAAGATGATCAGTATTCCGCAAGGCGTTCGTCTACTGACGCTGCTCGTTGACGATAACATCGTAAACCTGAAAGTTGCGTCTCGATTGTTGGAAAAAAATGGCTGCGCGGTGCGCACGGCCAGCAATGGTAAGGAAGCGCTCGCCCGTTATGCCGAGCAACCATTCGATTTGATTTTCATGGACGTGCAAATGCCCGAGATGAATGGCTTCGAGGCGGCACGCGCGATAAGGAGGATCGAGGAATCAAATGGCACCAGAACTTCGATCATTGCCTTGACCGCTAACGCGATGGCTGGTGACCGCGACCTTTGCCTCGATTCGGGAATGGACGACTATCTTTCAAAGCCAATCGAAATGGCGAAGCTGCAAGAAATGATTGCCAAATATGGACGGATGGGCGCTCCCGAGCCTTAGGACGACGATCCGCTTACCACCCCCAAAATCGCGATCACAGCGGAATGAGATTTATTTTCAATCCCGAACCATCTTAGAATCAACTACTTAACAAATCGCCTCCCAATTCCCGATCTCGCTCCCGCTAATCCGTCATTCAAAATCAAATCGTGATTCAACCTCTGCGCGACTGTTGGGGTCCGGAGCTTCCGCCCTCCT
>PMQB01000483.1 GCA_003169195.1 Bryobacterales bacterium | reverse complement strand
TGATTCAGTACAGCTTCGCGGATGGCTTGTACACAGTACCGAAAGTGCTCTACGACGGCTACTTTGCCATTGGCCCGAAGAAGGCAAACAAACTGGCGTTTCACCGGAGCAAGTCATGATCGACGGTTTCAGCGATCCGTACGAACAGGCAGATGGCCAGCGTTTTGACGAAGCCAAATTGGTGACACCGCAACCTGCGAAAAAGAACCGAAAAATCCTCGTGGCCGGAATGGTGCTGGCTGGGTTGATTCTGGGCGTGGTGATTCTTGCGAACGTTGCAGGGCTGATCGCCAACAGAGCCACACCTGAGGCAAGGAAGTCTACTAAGCCGGTCACCATGACAAAGCAGCAGGGCGAAAGCTTCGCTCAGCAGCAATCAGGTCAAGCCGACTATATGAAAGGCGCAGATCGGGATAAGAAACTGCAAAGCAATGAGGACACGATCCTGGGCCGAGGCGCAGGCCTTGCGGCGGACGCTTATGAAGAGGTAGACGGCGTACCCAAGAAAACGAAGGCGCAGGATGACGCTGAGCGAGGTCNNTGCAAGAGCGGGCGGCACTCGAAGCCCAACACCGCCGACAAAATGATTTGGACTCTTCACCGGTCTCAGTGGACTTCTCCGATTACTTCGAAAAACAGAAGCCGACGTCGGCAGCGCCTGCCGCCGCCAATCCCGACTCAGAAGCCGTTGCTATGGAAGCGAGGGCAGCGGCGGTTGTCCAGCGTCATCACGCTTTGGCAGACGAGGAAAGGTCTGCGGGAGATAGCGAAGAGGCGGAGCCGGAATTAGCATCTCTTAGAAAGGGTGCGCATGATCCTCATGAGGATTTCACCTTCGACTCAGCTTCAGGCAAACTGTATCGGCTGATGGAAGACACTATCATCGAAACGGTGCTGGTCAACCGGCTATCTGGCGCGGCGATTGGACCGGTGATCACGATGGTCACTGCCGACGTTTACTCGGAGTCAGGTCGCCTTCTGATTCCGAAAGGAACGCGGTTTTTGGGACGTGTTAGCTCGGTATCGAGCGTTAACCAGGAACGGTTGTTCGTGGCCTTTCACCGGATGATCATGCCTGACGGTTACTCGGTAAGCCTCGACAAGTTTCAAGGTCTGGACGTAGTTGGGCAAACCGGACTGCGTGATTTGGTGGATCACCACTATGTGCGAATCTTTGGCGCTTCGCTTGCGCTCGCCGCTGTCGCGGCGACAGCCCAGATTGGCAATACCGGGGCGAGCTACGGGAGTTATGACTTTGGCGTATCCATGCGCAACGGCGCATCGCAACAGCTCGGACAGAGCGCACAGAGAATCATGGAGCGCTTCATAAATACTTTGCCAACGTTCACGATTCGAGAGCGGGCGCGGGTAAAGATCGTCCTGTCAAGTGATTTACTGCTGCCCGACACGAAGAACCACACTATGGACCCGGATCTGTAGGGAGAAGCTCTGTTTCTGGGCGGCTTCTCTGGCCGTTCTCTTATTCACCTCAGTCTAGGCGCATTCGCCAAAGGAAGGTTTACAAAAGTGCGATTAAAAAAGAAGTGGCTCGCCGTTCCCCTGCTACTGGGCATTGGCTATCTAGCTGTGAATCCCCAACCTTTGTACGCTCTCTGGGGAATCGGAGACATTGTCTTCGACCCGACCAGCTACGACACTTTCGGTGAGATCTGGGGCCAGGACATCTCAAATGGGGCAAAGCTCTACGAGACCTACAATCAGACCGTCAAGATCGTCCAAAACGGGCTGCAGATGTACAAACTCGGGATGTCGATGGCGCAGCGAGTGCAGAACAAGAACGTTTGGAAGATGGCGGCGTTCGCCGTCGGGAATGAGATCACACAGACCGACTACAACGAAACAATGAATTGGAGTGCTGTGATGAACGGTGACGTCCTGAACGCGGGACGGGCCTGGCAACAAAGCACCCTGTACGGTGGCAACGCGGGCTACCTCGGGAACTCGACTGCTGCAAACAGCAATCGAATGTCTCAGTTCGCAACCCTACAGCTGCTAGATCAAACATCCCAGCGCTGTGCTCAGATTCTTGCGAACTACAAATCAACGCAGGATCAGAACCAAGCTGCTGAAGACCGGCTCGAAAGCGACACCTTTGACCAAACCGACGCCAAGAACTCAATGGTTGCGTTTCTAAACGTTCTGTCTCGCGGCCGCGTTCATCTCCAAACGCAACAGAAAGCCAATGGAAATCTGCAAGCCTGCTTGGCTGAGCAAAACACTCTGCAAGCTAAGGTCCAGCGCGACAAATTAGCCGCCGAACAGAACTGGTACTCCGACATAGCGTCGGCGAAGGCCTCATCGCCGGGATTGATCGACCCGGACCAGACAGCATTCATAGTCGGTGGCGGATATTTGGAGCCATAACGATGACGAAAGCTCTTCAAGTTAAATTGCTGGCCGGCATCTTGGCGGTTCTGTCTGTGATTGCCGGACTTCTAATCCACGGTGGCCAGCCGATCGCAGTGCAGGCGTCTAGCCACGAAGAAAAGACGTTCTCGCAGAAAGTTGTGCCAAGCAAACGGCACGCCCTGATCCCCTAAGGTCACCTAAATGAAGAAACTCCTCTTATTGATCGTATTCGGCTCCGCCACCTTCGGCCAGACCATACCGTTACCTCCCGACGTGGACACCGCCATCGCAGGTACGGTCAACTTCTTGGGGAGCGTTACCCAGGGCGTTACGGACTTGATCACAAGCGTAGCGCCCTCGATCATGCCCTTCGGCTGGACCATGTTGGGTGTTTTCGGTGTATACGCGCTGCTACAAACGTTGCTTCAAAGCACCCTGCGTTCAATGGCTATGCATCACTATCAGCCGCTGGCCACAATTGTTGCCTACGTGTCGGTGTTATTTCGGATTGCAATTGCGGCGGCGATGTTGAGTTTCTACATGGTGCCGATACCGGGCATTGCGCTCAACTTTCACCAACTGTTTCCTTATCTGGGCCAGTCGCTTTCGAATTCGATCACGACCGATCTGCTCAAAGAAGTCTTCGGCCATTTCAACGATGCAATTCACTTTTTGCCACCAGTCGGAATGCTTTCGGTTATGCCAGCGCTCATCTTTGTGTTGGTCGTCTTGTTCATTGGCGCTGCTCAAGTCGGAATGACGATCATTACTGCCGGGTCTTTGGCCATCGTGGGGGTCTTGACGCTTTGCGGCCCACTGATGATTCCGTTCTATGTTCTGCCAGGTCAGGATAAACGGTTTTGGAATTGGTTCGACGCGATGTTCTCTTACAGCATGTACGGGTTTATTGGGTCAGCGTTCATTTACGTTTTCTGCCACTGCTATATCGATTTCTTTTCCAGTTTGCACGGGTGGGGTGTAGGTCAGTGGGTTTGGAGCTTCCTCTACCTGGTGGTGATCACTGTGCCGTTCTTGTGGAGCATCTTCAAGGTGCCGGAGATCACCCACATTGTGTTTGGTGGAGTAGGCAGTGCCGCACAGGGCTTTGCAAATACAGTTCAGTCTCTAGCTGTTCGAGCGATCGCGGCGGCGTTCATTTAGGAGTTCAGTTTTATGTCACTACAAACCAGCATTATCCCTACAGACGAACAGATGGCTGAACGGCTACCGCCCATCAAGAACGATGAAATCGCCGAGGAAGTTTTCGCTGCTAGGCGCTACGCCAAGCGGCTCACCCGAACGGTCGTGATGTCACAGAGCATCCTGCTGGTTCTCTTCGGGCTTTGCATCTACGGCTTGGCGATGCGGCCAGGCAGGCGCATCTACATCAAGCTGGATGAAATGGGCCGAGCCACGCCAGTGAAGTATTCCGACCTAGAACACTATACGCCAGACGCGGCGGTGGCCAAGACATATCTGGCTGACTGGGCGACATACCGCTTCGGCCGTTTGCGGGCCTCCGTGCTCAAAAGCTTCCCAAAGAACTATCTGTTCCTTGATTCGAAATACGGCCAACAGATTAAGGATCGCGATCAGAAAGACAACGTGATCGCGAATATCCTCGCAGGGCGCGAGCCAGAAAACGACGTTACGATCCTAGCTACAAACTTGACGTCGTTCGGCAAACAGAGTCTAGGCACCTCTGTCGTGGCTGCGGGCACCGCCGATATCGCTCTGCTGAAGACTTTCACCAAAGACGGGGTGAGCCACGCGCAGACTTGGGTGATAGCGGTCCGCTTCTTTCTCAATCCAGAGCAAGTGGATACGCAGAGCGCGGATAATCCCGACTACCAGACGACTAACCCCCTCGGCCTGACAATTGTGGAATTCATTCCGAACCGGGCAAATGTGGAGGCCGCGCCAAAACCATGAATGACGTTACCCAAGAACTGATTTTGCCGTTCTTTGAATCGATGGGGTTGGACAAGTACTTGCTAGACCCCGACGTATCGGAAGTGATGATTACAAACGGACTTGTCTTTGTGGATCGGGCTGGGAAGTTGGAAGAGATCGACGGCATCAAGATCGATGATCGGAAACTTCGTGCCGGCGTCGAGGTGATCGGTCAATCGATCGGCGATCAAATCGACGACTATCAAAAGCCGTGGCTCGATTCGCGATTGCCCGATGGCTCGCGGGTGGCTGCGACGTATCCGCCTATCTCACCGCAGGGCGTGGTTCTAACGGTTCGGAAATTCCTAAGGCACTTCACGACGGATCAATTGTTAGAGCGATCCGCGTTGACGAATGTCGCCCTTGAGCTGATCGCGGCGGCAGTCCGGGCCAGAAAGAACGTGTTGTTTTCGGGCGGTACTTCGACCGGCAAGACAACAATGACGAACGCTTTCGTGCTTCATATACCGGCACACGAACGAATCGTGGTGATTGAGAAGCCGGTTGAGATGAGGTTTTCTCAGCGCAACCTTGTGCGGCTGGAAGCTTATCCGAAAGTGGGTGATCGCCCAGAGGTCACAGTCTCGCAGCTCTTGTCGCTTACCCTGCGCCATCGTCCTGACCGGATTATTGTCGGCGAGGTCAAAGACTCCGAGGCCGCTTTCGGTCTGCTGCAGGCGATGAACACGGGTCACGACGGAACGTTTTCGACCATCCACGCCAATACAGCTTTCTCAGCATTAAACCGGCTGGCCAGCTTGGCCATGCCCGGATTTGGAAGTCTTGACTTGTCGCGGCAAGAGACTGCCGCGGCCATTGATTTGGTCGTCGAGGTCACGCGCACAGCGGATGGCTGGCGCGGCGTGAATTGTGTCTTGGCAGTAGGGGAGTACGACGACCGAAGCCGCAAGTTTGAAACACAAGAACTTTATTGCCGCGAAGCGGCATGACGAGAGAGGAGAAATCTCAACCCGGTGGCCGGTGCTCGTAACACCAGCCACTGGGGTTAGCAGCCGCCTTAGCGACGGATGCCGGCAACTCACAACTTAACCCGGTTAAAGGAAACCATCGTGAATCTGAAAACTATTATCACTACGGCAGGATTCTGCCTTCTTTCCCTCTACCTTTCGGGATTGGCGTCCGCCAAACCCGCAGCGGCACATGGTGGCATTTCAGACGTAGCCGTTCAACAAGATCAAGACGATCCAGATGATTGCGGATTCGCCTACGCATTGATCTATGGCGACGGCTGTTGGGTCCGCGTCGATCAATGCGGTAACGCAACCGTACACGGCTGCTGTGATGAAGCAGCCCTGCAGTTCTCAAGCACGTTCCCGCAGGCAGAGTTCGTTCCAGCTTGGCTGAAGAAGGAAACAGACTAAGACTCTTCTTTAAGGTCGGGCGGTGGCCCTCAAGCTGCCGCCTTCTTTAGAGACAGGAACAACTATGCCAAACGAACAAGGCACACAAGACGGATCAGGGCGATTTACCGAGAAAGAGATTCGCGAGAAGGCAGCGGCCTTCGATCAGAGATTTGGAAACAACGCTTTGGAGTTGCTAAACGAAAGGCCGATTGATGCGGCGCTGATTGAAAGCACCAATCAAATGCTACGGCGTGCCGCTGAACACGCGGTAGAAGATCGCGCAACGGAACAAAGGCAACGCCAGGAGTACCGCGAGGCTGCGGCAGTATCCGGGGGTTGGGTTCCAGGCGGCGCCAGCGACGAACAACGCCAGGAATTGCGCGCCGACTATCAGCGACGGCAAGAGTGGAACGGACTAATAGAGGGAGGTTCCGTGTCGGCCAACGGACAAGAACGTTCGGTGCAGGATTTGAAGCCGCCGACTGATTTGACAAAGACAGAAATCGTGACCGAGGCGCGCGATCTTCACGCACATTTCCAACAACTCATGGAGCGCTTCGAGCAGTCATCGGGCGCGGACCGTTTACAGATACGCGAAGAAATGAAACCGCTTGTGACTCGCGAAAACGAACTCCGTGAAGAGTACACGGGGCGTGTGAAAGCGGAGCTGAGCCAGGACAGGGTACCCGAACAAAGCATTGGCTATGGCCGCTAAGGAGAAACACATGACCGAAAAGACGCCCGATCAAATCCGCCGTGAAACAGTTCCGGTCAAACACAGTGGCCTAATTTACGGCTTTCTCAGTGGGCTGCTCGGGATGCTCGTTTGGTTCGGCGGTTGGGGCTGGCTTCACCTCGAACAAGTGAAGCGATACCCGGAATATGCCGGTTGTGCCATTCAATCGAAACTGGGAAGTCTTTCCCTATTTGGCACCAAACCGAAGTTGGGCATGAGTGCGGCGGAACTTCGTTACCAAGTGCTTCGGTTTGGGAATGAAGACCATAAGTTCGACGCTCAGATTCTACGGCGTGGCTGGTATCCGAAGTCTGAAAAGAGCCCAGTGCCGTGGGTTTACTACAACGGCGCGGTGAAGGCTATCTATTCCGATGATCCGGCGATGGTTTTCAAGTGGCCCGTCACGCTTACGCTGTTCACTTTTCTGACGGGACTGATTTGGGGGTTAGTCGCCGATTATCGCTATCGGTCTTCAATCATTGCTGGCCTTCCTTTTGATGGGTCAATCGTGGCAACCGTTGACGAATACAACAAGGAAGCCAAAGGCGACGGCATGCGTTATGCGGTCAAGCCTTGGAAGGACCGCTGAATGGCCAATAAGACGAAACAAGTGAAAACTCCGAGGGAGTTGGTGCCGTCATACCCGATGTTCGTTGAGGCAGAGGCAGCAGCTTTTCGGAAAGCGTTCGGTTGCTTTCCGCTCTACCCTCGCACGCAAGAAGAGCAGGCAGCATTGACAGCCCTTCCCTACTTACTTGGGACACTAACACCCATTTGTGGGAAGCCGAACGTGGAGGTCCGCGAATGAATGTCGCTTTGCATTGCTTAGGAATCCTTGGCTTGGTTCTTGGCCCAATTCTCATCCCGGCCGCGATGCTCGCCTGGGGAGCAAGGAACCGATGAGAACGCGGTTGAGTTCGATCCGACTTCCTCAAGCGAAGGAAGCCTCGCATCAGTTCCGAATGGGAGACACAGGGACTGGAAAGACCAGCCTCACCTATCAGGATCTGTTGGACGCGGAAGAGAACGGTATTTGTTGCGTTGTGAATGATGCGAAGGGTGGCGAAGTAATCGCCCGGTTCTACCGACCGGAACGCGGCGACGTGATTTTGAACCCTACGGACGACCGATGTGCTTACTGGAACATTTGCGGCGAAGGGTACGACCTAGCCACGTACAAGACGGTGATGACTTCGCTTTTCCCCCCTCCGGTGGTCAGAGATCCCACGGCGGATATTTTCAACCAGTGGACGGTAAGCCTGGGGGCGTACCTTTTAGATCAGTTCCGGCCCGACACGGAAACGCTGGGCGCTTGGATTGCGAACTACCCGGAGATTGAGCGGCGCGTACAAGGAACGATTCATCAATACACGCTGCCGGCGAACTCGCCGCAGCAACGTGCGGGTGTTTTGGGAACGTTGGCGCTGGCCGGCGATCCGCTTTGGATGATGCCTTCAGTTATAGAAGGGCGCGGCGAGTTTTGCATTCGTGAATGGACGCAAAATCCCATTGGGTGGGTGTTTATCTCGTCCGATTCACATACGCGCGATGCTTTGAAACCGCTGATTTCCATGTGGATGGACCTCTTCATCCTCGGGCTGCTTTCGAGCAGAACAACCAAGCGAACCAAGCTGGTTTACGACGAGTTGCATACGCTGCAAACGTTAACGCGATTGCATGACGGGATCACGATGCTGCGCTCCGCAGGCCATCAGATCATCGCATCCATTCAGAACCAAGAGCAATTGAAGCACCTGTACGGTGATCAGACGCGAACGATTCTCAGTCAGGCGTACACCAAATGGATCTTTGCCACAAGTGACCCGGACTCCGCCGACATCTTGGAACGCATCGGCGGCAAGCGAAAGCTTCTAAGGCTTGAGGAGACACACACTCACGGAACAACTTTCTACGAACGCGACCACAATAGCTCGCGTGTGGTGGAAGTGGTGGAACCTGCCATCAATGCGACTCAGATCAAAGGCATGAGCGACTTACATGCCTATTTCGTTCAGCGCGGATTCAAGAACCGAATGGTGATTGTGCCGGTTGAGATTCCGTACATCAGCTTGCCTGAGAAGCATCCGGCTTGTGTGGACCGTGTGGTTCCGAGACGAGATTTCCAACTTCCACCGGACGTGGCGAAGATGCCTGACCAACCGCTGGCGATGCCTGCGGAAACATCGAGCGTCGTGGTAATGGGAGTGAGCTTTTAGAACGCGATGCTCACGATAAAGGCCATGACCGGAGGTGAGACGTACGCGGCTCATCACCTGTCGAATAACGACTACTACGCCGTTGGCGAATCCATCACAGGTGAATGGATGGGACGCGGCGCGGAGTTGCTTGGCCTTGAAGGTGCAGTGAACCTGGAGCAGTTCGAGGCTATCCGCCAGGCGGTTGATCCGGCGACGGGCGAGTTTCTTCGGCAGCGTCAAAGCGCAGATCGCTATGGCCTGGTGGAACGAAACGGCACAGAGTCCGTGGAGAAGATTCAGACTGGCCGAAATCTCTATGACTTCACCGTCTCGGCTCCGAAGGCTCTCTCTGTGCAAGCGTTGGAAGATCCGCGTTTGATCGAGGCTCACAAAGCGGGCGTGGCTGAAATGGCCACGGAGATGGAACGGCTGGCCGGGTCGCGAATTCGCAAACTCGGAGCAAATGACACCCGCGTGACTTCCAATCTCGTCATCGCTCGTTACGACCATGACAGCAGCCGCGAACTTGATCCACAGCTCCACACGCATCTGGTCGCAGGAAACCTGACCTATGACGGCGCGGAAGGTAAATGGAAGGCGCTGCAAGCGTCGGCCATCTACGACAACCGCGAGTACCTGACGGAGGTTTACCGCAACGCGGCCGCGCGCGTGGTAACCAGTCTCGGGTATCAAATTCAGGATCGTTTCGAGCACGGTAAAGACAACGGCTTCGGCATTGTCGGCATAAAAGAATCCACGCTTGAAAAGTACAGTCAGCGGAGTGCTCAGAGGGATGCAGCCATAGCGGAGTTTCTTGATCGGAATGGCAGATTGCCTTCGAACAACGAAGTGGCGCGCCTGGTGCGTGAAACCCGTCCGGAGAAACTGACGGAAATCACAACGGCTGAGGTGAAAGCTGGCCAACTTGGACGGATGAATCCCGATGAAGCGCAAACCTCGAAAGATCTGCGCCAGGCGGCTCTCGAACGTGGTTCGGTTCGCGAGTTCGCCGCTGCCGGACCGTCGCTAGTTCATGCCACTGAACACGTGTTTGAACGAGTTTCGGTAGCTAAGGATTTCGAACTGCAGGCGGAAGCGTTACGACATGGCCGTGGGCGTATCGAATTGGCCGAGTTGAAATCGGCATTTCAGTCTGAAGTCGCGAGCGGCGCGATGTTGGCGGCTCGCGGCGAGGTTGCGACCAAAGAAAGCCTCGAACGTGAACGGCGCATGGTGGCGACGATCAATGACGGCGTCGATAAACACCAGGCATTGGGCCGGTCACGCGAATTCGTGGTCTCGGATAGGCTCAATCCCGAGCAGAAAAGCGCGCTGTTGGCGGTTCTCGATTCACGTGATTTGGCAGTAAACATCCGGGGTGCTGCCGGTACGGGCAAAACGGACACGCTGAAAGAGCTTCATCGCGGTCTGAATGAAGCGCGGCGGAGTGTGGTGGCGGTAGCGCCCACGGCGAGCGCCGTTGAGGAACTACAACAGGTGGGTTTTCCCCACGCCATCACCATCGCGCGTCTGCTCACTGATCCGCAACAGCGCGAGCAGCTCGCCGGGCAAGTCCTCATCGTGGACGAAGCGGGAATGGTCTCTAGCAAAGATATGGCCGAATTGATCGGGCTGACGAAATCGAAAGGCGCTCGGATGGTCTTCAGCGGTGACACGGCGCAAATCAAGAGTGTTTCAGAAGGCGACGCGCTGCGAGTGCTGGAACGTGAGTCAAACCTGAAGAGCGTTTCACTGCTGGACGTACAGCGTCAGAAGGTAAACCCGGAATATAAGGCCGCGGTCCAAGCGCTGCGGGTTCGGCCGGTGGAAGGGTACGCGAGGCTCGAAGCCATGGGCGCGATCCGCGAAGTGGACTGGCGATTACGCGGCCAGGAAGTCAGCAAAGCATACCGGGAAGCTGCTGCGGTTCCCAATGTAAAAGGCCAGATGCGTACCGTTCTGGTTGTCGCAGCGACACATGACGAAATCAAGACGGTCACCCACGCCATCCGGCAAGATCGGAAACAGGCGGGACAAATCACAAACGGCGAAACGCTTGTGAGGCACACGGCTTTGAATTGGACTGAACCGCAGAAGAAGCAAACCAAGAATTACCAGTCTGGCCAAGTGCTCGAATTTCACAAAGCAGTGAAGGGCGTCGGCAAGAACGAATCCCTCGAAGTGGTGGGCTCCGATAAAGGAAGCGTGATCTCCCGCAAAGCAAATGGCCAGGACGTTCTGCTAACGTCGCGCCAGACTAAGGCTTTCGGCGTCTTTGAAAAGCAGGAAATTGAAGTGTCAGCCGGGGACAAGCTGCTGCTGCAAGCCAATTGGAAAGAGAAGCACTTTCACGCCACGAACGGCGAGTTGGTAACGGTCGCGGCGGTTCGGTCAGGGGCAATCGTTCTAGACGACGGGCGTCAAATGCCTGCTGACTATCGTCAATTCGCCCACGGTTACGCTGTAACGGCGCATCGAAGCCAGGGGAAAACGGTTGACTTCGAGGTCATTTCAGCCGACCGGATGCCCAAAGATTTGTTCTACGTTTCGGTGACCCGCGCGCGGGAAGGGCTCACCGTCATCACGAGTGACACCCTTGCGCTTCAGGAATCCATCGGCGTCTCGGGTGACCGGCAATCGGCCACTGAATTAGCGCGTCGAACAAGAACTGCTGAACCTGTCCGCGCTATGGCTCACGACGATCTATTCCGCCTTTACGAAGCCCAGCAACTTTCGAAAAAGCCAGCTCAGCAAGAGCAGATTTTGCAAAAGGAGATTCACCAAAATGTCAGCGTCAACCATCATCCCGGAATCAGCATTGGTTTCTGAAGATTGGCAACTTGCCGAAGACGGCTCGAAGCCGGCGTCTTTGATTGTCCAGCTTCGCCGCCGCCTTCATATCCTGCCATGGTTCCGCTTCGTCTATGCGGACGGCGACAACAGTTTGGTGAAGCTTGCTTTCGCCTCGCACGGGGTCACCGTTACGGGGCACGGCTTGGCGGCGTTGCTCGCAGCGGTTGCTGGCCAGCGGGTTCTTCGGTTGATTCAGCCGACCGAGAACGAAGCGAAATTCGGGGTCCGCGGCCCAGCCGCCAGCAAGTACAGTGGTCCATCCATCGACGACATTTCGGTTGAGCAATTTCAGTAAAGAGCCCTCAATGTATTCCAGATCACACAACAACTGGTCCAAACCGTGGGCGGTCAAAAGGCAGTCAAAACGCAGTCAAATGGCCGTCGATTGGCAGTCAAAACGCAGTCAAAATCGACCTTGTTTTGACCCGAAAGGAGTCCTAAGGCGAAGCCTTAGGGATGGTGTCTTTTCAGTTCGACACTTCGGGTGCCCACAATGCCGCTTTGGTCATATGCCTACGGAGGTCAACTGATGCCCAAGTCGGAGATCTTCTTCGTTACCGCTGACTTGCAGCAGGTCTTGGATAATCTGCCGGCAAACGAACCGCGTTCGAGGCTTGATCCGTTCGCGCGATTCATTATGCGATGGCGGCGGGAAGGACGTAGCTATCGCCGAATTCTACAAATTCTGGCCAACCAGTGCAAAGTGAGTGTGACTTATGAGACATTGCGCCGGTTCGTAAAAAGGCGCTCTCGACCGCGCAAAATAGAGCCCGAACTGGAGGCGGATTTGGCGATGGATACGACGCTGGGAATACCGGAACAGCCGGCTAGAAAATCCACCAAACTATCGCCTGAGGAAGCCGCCGCTCAACGCGCCTTGATAAAAGCTCTTCGTAACAAGCCCGCAGTTGTATCCACTGAAGACCGTCCTGTCTTCATCTACGACCCGGACAAACCGCTAACCAACAAACAGACCTAAAGGGAGAATTCATGGCAACCGTAGAAGCAATCAAAATTCCGTTTCGCCCGACCGAACCGATCAGTCGGGTCGTTTTTACACAGGGTGGCAAAGGCGGCGTGGGCAAGACCGCATTCACCAGCCTACTGGTGGAATGGTACGCGGCACAGAACGCTCCCCATATTTTGCTTGATTTGGACACTGAAAACAAAGCAAGGGGTTCATTGGCTCATTACTTTCCACAGGCACGGAAGGTCAACATTCATACTTCCGAAGGTCTCGATTCCTTTATTGACGTGCTCGATGAAGGCACACCGATTGTGATTGCCGACATGGGAGCGGGTGCTGGTGCCGTGGCGCATCGCTGGTTTCAATCTATGTACTCTTCAGTTGAAGAAAGCGGCGTGGCATTTACGGCAATCGGAGTGGTTACGCCAGATCCTGCCAGCGTGGAAAGCGTCCTGGCCTGGGCGAGTTCCTTGCAATATCAAGTGAACTATCTAATCGTGAAGAACTCCCTAACCGATCCGGCGGATTTCGGTTACTGGGAAAACGATCCTGGAGCCAAGGAATTTCGCCGCCTTTTTCGGCCTGCTGAGATCTCGATGGAATACCGGCTTCCCAAAGTAGAGAATCCGGCGCGGCAACATG
>PMQB01000500.1 GCA_003169195.1 Bryobacterales bacterium | reverse complement strand
TCTTTGCCCGCATCCAGGTGACCCTTCACCTCGAGCGAACCTAAATCGATAATAGCCACGTAGCTATCGGGAGTGCACGCTACATACGCCAACTTGCCATCGGGGGCCATTTGTATACCGGCCGCCCCTCGACCAATCTTCAACCGCTTCACTGTAGTCCGAGTCGCCACATCCATCGCCACCAGGTCCGACCCACCCAGCAACGACACCAGCACCCGCTTCCCATCCGGCGTAAACTTCAAGCGGTTCGCACTCCGCACATCCGCGTTCAAGGTCGCCACCACCTTCTTCCCCGGCAAATCCAGAACCGACACCGTCCCATCCTGCGCATTCGCCGCCCACAGTTCCTTCTCATCCGGCGACACATCAAACCCTTCCGCCCCGCGCCCCACGCCAATCACCGTCTCTTCCCAATCCGTCCTCATCCCAGCAGGCGGCGGACCTCCAGGAGGAGGACCACCTGGCGGCGGACCACCCGGACCTCCCGGCGGAGGACCCATTCTCCGCTCCACCTTCTGAAGTACCGTCATCGTCGCCGAACTCACATTCGACGTCACAATGGTCTTCATATCCTTGCTCACCCAAACCATGTGCGTCCGGTCCTGCCCCGTCCCCATCACCCAGTCAATCTTCTGCGTAGCTGGATCGTACGTCCCAATCACCTTCGATCCTTCCGCCGTGAAGTACACCTTCCCACCCGCCACATCCAAACCATGCGGACCATGCAACGCACCCAAATCAACCGTGCCCGTTGTCTTCTGCCCAATCAGATCCACCACCGTCAGCGTGTTGTAAGCCCCGCCGCCGTAGTTCGAAATGAACGCCAGCTTCCCATCGCTCGTCGCAATGACTTCATGCGGATCAGGTCCCGACGGCATACTCGCAATCACTTTCAAACTCGTCGGGTCCACAATCGAAAGCGTATGGTTCCCCTTCGACAAAACCAGCAGCGCAACTGCGGGCGTGCTCTCGGCACTCAAAACGCCAGCCAATGCTAAACCCGCAAACATCAGTTTGCTTTTCATGACTGAATCTTATCCAACAACCTTTCCAGCTTCCTTCCCTTCTCCGCATTGACCGCTTTCACAAACGCCACTCTACCCGTTAGGTGTGCTCGGAAGTCAGAGTGCCCTTCACGGTTCTGACTCTCCACACCAAACCGCACGCAGTTCGTCAAGATCGCCTTCAGCGTGTCGTAATCCGTCCGCCTCACATTGGCCCGCTCATTCACCACCAAACCCGCCAGATGCTGCCGCACACTCCGCCGCATCACTCGAGTCTTCCGGTGGTTCACCGCAAACCCTTCTTCGGCCACAATCGCCGCAACCTGAATCCCGAATCGCTCCACGCACCTGCCAAACTCCGCATCTCCCGAAAACGCCAAATCATCCGCATATCGCGTATACCGCGCACCCACCGCTTCCGCTAGCCCACGCAACCGGCAATCCGCTCCATAAAAACACAAGTTCGCGAGCGCCGGAGAAGTTGGCGCACCTTGCGGCAGATGCGGACGCGCATATTGCATCCTCGTATCCCAACTCGCCCCATCCCAAATATCTTTAGGCGTCGCATTGCTGCATAAACCTCCCAGCAAATCCGCCACTCTCTCCGGATATCCAAACGTCCGAAACAAAGCTTGCAACCTCACTCCAGAGATAGACGGAAAGAAGTCCTGCAAATACATCTTCAGCACAGTCCGCTGCCCAACATGCGGCGCACAAAACGTCTGTATGGATCGCCCTTTCCGAAATCCATGCACCGCATCAAGCATCGGTATCTGTTCCAAAATCCCGCTTAGCACCTGTTGCTGCAGTTTCTTCAACCGTTCTTTCGGCGCTTCAATCAGACGAATGTTGCCCGAATCTTTCCGCAGAACGCGATACCAATAGTGGCGCAAGTGCACGTTCCGCCGCTTGTAACCCAGCGCTCCCAAATCCGCAAACCAATCCAATTCACCCGGCTTGACCTGTAACCAATTCGCCAGCTCCATCGTCGTTGCAATAGGCGGCAAGAGCCAGTTTTCCGCAGCCTTCACCGGCAGCATCGTTGGCGAATCTTGCAACCATTGCGCGATCTCCAAGCTTTGAAAATGGCGTTGAACCGCCTGATCAAAACCTTCGTCGCGCTTTAGAAATGCGTGCGCCTCTCTATACCGCGGTCGTGTTTGTTTAGAAAATGTTTCCAGGTAGCGAACCGCTAAGGGACGCAGCCATTGCCATCTGTGTCCCAGTATTCGTGTGGCCCGTTCGACCACGGCGTCCGGTTCCGCATCGCCCGCCACCAATGCTTTAGCAAGCAGATGAACCAACGTCCGCGTGAACATGAAGTTTAAATGCGGCGGGACGCTCCAACGAGTCTCACTCTGCGTGAACCATTCTGCCTATTAGGGCAGTGGCGTTCACGCGCCGAAATGCTAGTTATTCACGTTCCCTTGGGGTAACCCCAAAGAGGCACAATCAAACCGAGATCTGACTGCCACCAAGCTTGTAGCGCTCCGCCGACATCGGCATCATAGCAACTTCAAAACGCGAGCCGGTCCTTCTTCGCTTGAAACTTCTCGAACGGCACGCCAGGAACATTCTTGAAATCGTCAATCGACTTGAAATTCCCATTCTTCGCCCGGTATTCAATCACAGCAGCCGATTCTGATCGCTTCAACGACAACGCACTCTCAAACTGAATCGCCGTCGCGGTATTCACATTCAGCTTTGGAATCGGTTCGCCTGGATAGTTCTTCGCCAGATAATCCACCACCAGCTTCAGATCATCATCGCTGCCGCGCAACCCCAATGTCGTCATCTTATTGATCGTCGCCTGCCATGCTTCGTGATCTTGTCTCGGCGAAAGCGCGCGCTCAATCTCGTGGCATTGCGTGCAAAGCTTCTGCGTCTCCTGCTTGCCTGGACCATCCGGCAGTTGTGCAAACATTCCAAGCGGCAACACTAGCAACAAAGCAAACTTCATTTCGACACCTTCTTCGCCAACGCCTTAGCAATCGCGGCTTCTGTCAATGGCGTCATCACCGCATAACCTTTTTCATTCGGCAAAATGCCGTCGTCCGTGTATTCCTTCTTCATTTCGCCTCCCGCCGACAAAGCCGAATAGTAATCCAAATAAATCGAGCCACTCTTCTCCGCATACTCCTTCAGCCAGTCGTTCATCTCAACTAGTCTGCCCGGCTGCCGTCGTCGCATCACTTTCGAATAGCAATCACAAACCGGAGTCAGCGAAGCAAGCACCGTTCGGATCCCATTCACTTTCGCTAGTTCCACCATCGACGTCACCTGATCCGCCATCATCTCTTCCGTTCCGCCGCCCATGCGTCCAGCCACATCATTCCCTCCGCCTTGAATCACCACCACCTTGGGTTTGAGGTCAATCACGTCTTGCCGAAAGCGAACCAATATTTGTGGAGTCACCTGCTGCGCAATGCCGCGATTGATGTAAGGCTTCCCCGGAAAGAACGGCGTCCAATTCTCAAAGATTTCATCGCCCAGAAATACTACTCGTTGTTCTCCCGGCGCAGGAGGTTTAATTTCCGAATCATCACTGCCGTAATGATTCAGTCCCGCCCAGTCCCTGAGAAGGTGCCGCTGCTGGTCAAGCACACGCTGTAATTCCTCGCGCGTCGGCTCGGCCGCTTGCCCGAATAAGCAAGCAGCCGCAACGCAGAATCCGACGCACAACTTTGCCTGCATGCTACTTTTTGATGCCGAAACAGTAGAGGATGCTGTCGAAAGTTCCCAAATAGACTCGACCGTTCGCCACCGAAACGCCGCTCCAGTGGTTCCACGATTTGATCTGATCGCCGCTCGACCAGAGTTCCTTTCCCGTCGTAGCATCAAGCGCATAAAGCACCGCATGCGTAGAACCAGGAATCCGCCGTTCCGCCACATCCGCCAACCCTACATCCGCATACGCTTGATCGGTATCTTCGCCGTTCCCATAAGCAAAAACCACACCATTCGCTACCACCGGCGGTTCCGCACGATTCATATTGCGCGAGATCCAAGCCGGAACCAATTGCAAACTGCCGTTCTTCTCTTCCACTTTGAACGCCGCAATCGCCCCATCTTTCACTTCGCCATTCTCAATAGGCGCTTTGAACTTCGAATGCTTTGCACCCCAAAACGGCGTCATCACCCAGCGCGTTCCTTGCGCATCTTCCCAGGTCGCCATCGATCCCCAAATCCCCGCCGAAGCAAAATTCACGTCTTCGTTGCAAATCAAAGGCGTCCGGTAGAGAGGTGTGCGGTGGTCATCGCCGCCAATCGATTTCGTATCCAACAAATAGACACGGCATTCTTTGCCTGCGTCCACCATCAATTCCCTGCCTTTGTAATTGAAGATCGCGGGCGTTACCTGCATATCCAAATCGCGTTTCGCCAGCCATTCCGCATTCGACGGACCGTAATAATCCGACAACTCCAAAGCCTTCGTATCTGGATTAAGCTTCACCCCAACAATGCCGTTGCCGTAAATGCCATTCTCCGGGTCCCACTTGCCATCTCCCGTGCCCGTGTACATCGTTCCATCAGAACTAATCGCCGGACCTTCCCGTCCCCACATACCGCCGCCCGCCGGCCCCCACGAACCCGCTTTGTTCGTCGCCAAATCGTAGGAGTAAATCACATTCGGATTCCCGCCGCACCCTTGCGCGGTGTGCGTGTAAATCACGTTATTGAAAAGATTCAACCCATAAGGCTTCCCATTCGGAGGCATCCATTTCGCCGGTGGAGCAATATCTTCGCCATCGCCCGCATTCAACTGATGCAGCCTTCCATCTCCACCCACCGCATAGATTGTGTACTTGCCGGGCACGCCAGTGGGCGTAACTACAGGCGTCGCTGTCTGCCCGCCCGGACACAAAATCCCACCGCCCCGACTATTCGGAGGAGGAGTGTATGTGCTTTCGAAGTGTTTCTTCCAAACCAATTCGCCCTTGGCCACGTCTATCGCGTAAAGGTTGTCAGAGACACCGGCCACGATGGCGATTTCTTTGGTTCCACCGCTCGTCTTCACAGCGTTAATCAGTAGCGGCACAAACAAAGAATGCATTTGACGCGGTTCGTTATCGAGTTGCATCTTCCAAAGCAAAGTTGTCTGGCCAACGGTGGACGGCGAAAAAACATGCTCATCCTGTTGCCAATTCGTCCGTTTAGAATTAATGCCGTCTGTCAACCAATCCGCGCCTCGGACGAAGAAGCAACCGGTGGTCAATACAAGGAACACTCCAATTTTTCTATGCAATTCGAATTCTCCGCTTGAAACGATTCAACGCGTTTGATAGTATACACCCGAATCGGCGAACAAATCTAATTCGTTCGCCCCTGCAAGGAGCCATGCCATGATCCGCATCCCACACATTTCGAAAGCAATCATTTTGTTGAGTCTGAGTTCTGCCCTGTTCGCACAATTTCGCGGTGGCTCCGATTGGTCAACGAAAGGCAGCGACGCGCATCGCTCTTCCTGGGTCCGAACGGATCCAAAGATCTCGCCCGCCAGTCTTGCCGCGCCTGGCTTTCAAATGATCTGGAAATTGAAACTCGGCAACGAACCGCTCTCGGCACCAGTGCTTCTTGATCGTTACATTGGCTACCGCGGTTTTCGAACTTACGCCTTTGTCGGCGGCAACGCGGAAGATGTGTTCGCACTCGACAGTGATCTGGGACGTCTCGAATGGCAAAAACATTTTTCAGCAACTTCGTCCAAAGGATCGGCCAATTGCCCCGGCGGGATGACAGCCTCGCTCACCCGTCCGCTTTCCTCGGCGTTTCCCAGTGCCGCCAACAATCGCTTCGGCGGAATGGGAGGGCGCGGTGGTCCAGCAAAATCGGGCGTAGGTCAACCGCTTGAAGGAGCAGTCACACTCGCCCAGGTAGCGGCTAATCGGCCTCCCACTCCTCCACCTCCGACAACCCCGGCACCCGGCGCTGCGCCTCAACCCGCCCGACCGCCCGGCGGTTTCGGACCCACACCTCAATTTGTCTATAGCCTTTCGAGCGACGGCGCATTCCACAGCATGTACGTCTCTAACGGCGAAGAACCGGCGCCCGCGGTAAAGTTTCTGCCTCCCAATGCGAATGTCTCCGACCTCTCGGTCGTTGATGGCGTTGCTTACGCCACCACAGCAAACCGTTGCAGTGGCGCTGCCGATGGCGTTTGGGCGCTCGATCTCACAAGCAAAGCGGTGAAGAGTTGGCAGGGCGCACCCGTTGGAGGAGAGACTGCCTTTGGTCCCGCAGGCAACTATCTCACTGCGGAAAACAAACTGCTTGCGCTCGATCTGAAGACCCTGGCGCCCGTCGCCACTTATGAAGCTGACCAGCCTTTTACGACGGCTCCGATTGTCATTGATTACAAAAACAGGATATTGCTAGCCGCTGCCGCAAAAGACGGCACCATCCATCTCCTGGATAGCGCAACTCCCACCACCGCCGTGGCGAAATCCGCTGCGGGCGATGCCGATCCGTACGCATTGGCCACTTGGCAAACCATAGCCGAGACTCGCTGGATCATCGCAACCGGTGCCAAATCAATCACCGCCTGGAAGCTCATTGATCAAAACGGCAGCACCTCTCTCAAACAGGACTGGACAATCCACGATCTGATGACTCCAGCAACGCCACTCATCATCAACGGCGTTTTGTTTGTACTGCAGCGCGGAGATCGCAGCCATACCGCCTTGCTTTCCGCCTATGACGCCACCACCGGCAAACAATTGTGGACGAGCGGAGACGCCATCAAATCGTTTGTGCCGAAATCCGGAGGCTTGGCTGCCGGCGGGAGTTCCATCTACCTGGGCACCAACGACGGTACACTCTGGGCTTTTGGATTCCCCATTGAACACTAGAGGGGTCAAAATCCATATATACTTAGAAGCGACACCAAGAGTCGAAAAGGAGTACGGTTGGAACATCTAGCCAAACGAGGGTCTATTTTCGCGTGTGCTTTGCTGCTTTCAGTTGGCTGCGTTCTGGCTGCGGACGCTCC
>PMQB01000502.1 GCA_003169195.1 Bryobacterales bacterium | reverse complement strand
TACTGGCGCTGGCTGTAGTCGGCCTAGCGGTGCGGCCGGCGAAGCGCGTTTACATCAAGCTCGATGCTGTTGGCCGAGCGACACCGATCAAGTATTCCGACATGGAGCACTACACTCCTGATGCGGCGATGGCGAAGACTTATCTCAGCGATTGGGCGCAATTCCGTTATGGCCGCCTTCGTGCAAACGTTTTGAAAACCTTCCCGAAAAACTATCTTTTCCTTGATTCGAAGTACGGTATGCAGGTTCGCGACAAGGATGCGAAAGCGAATGTGATCGCGAATATCCTGGCAGGACATGAGCCGGAAAACGACGTCACAATTGTTTCCACCAATTTGACGTCCTTCGGTAAGCAGAGCATCGGTACGTCTGTGGTTGCGGCCGGCTCGGCAGACATCATTCTGCAAAAGAGTTTTCAGAAAGACGGCAATGAGAAAAAGCAAACGTGGGTTATCGCGGTTCGTTTCTACCTGAATCCTGATCAAGTCGAGGCGCAGAGCGCGGATAGTCCGGAGTATCAAACCATCAACCCGCTCGGTCTCACGATTGTTGAATTCATTGAGAACCGGGCGAATGTGGAACCGACAGCAACGGAGCCCAAACCGTGAACAACGTCACAGATGAGTTGATCCGGCCGCTGTTCCGCTCGATGGGCCTGGAAGAGTATTTACTCGATCCGGAAGTGTCAGAGCTGATGGTGAACAACGGCCTGGCCTTTATCGATAAAGGCGGGGAACTGATCGAAGTTCCTGTCCGCATCGATAACTACAAACTGATGGCAGCTATCGAAATCATTGGCCAGCAGCTTGGCGATCAGATCGACGAATATAAAAAGCCCTGGCTTGATTCGCGGTTGCCGGATGGCTCGCGCGTGGCGGCGGCTTATCCGCCGATCTCGCCGCAAGGCGTCACGCTGACGATTCGAAAGTTTCTGCGGCACTTCACGACAGATGAATTAGTGGACCGGAAGGCGCTGACGAGTGAGGCGCTTGCTGTTCTGTTATCGGCCCTTGCTCGGCGAAAAAACGTTCTCATTGCTGGTGGAACATCCACGGGGAAAACGACTCAGCTCAACGCCCTGGCGCGGCATATCGATGAGAATGAGCGAATCGTCACTATTGAAAAGCCAGTCGAAATGAAGTTCCTTCACCGCAATATGGTGCGCCTGGAAGCTTTGCCCGCGATTGGTGACCGGCCAGAAGTGACCGTTTCCCAATTGCTTTCCATGACCTTGCGCCACCGGCCCGACCGGATCATTGTCGGTGAGGTCAAAGACTCTGAGGCAGCCTACGGATTGCTGCAGGCGATGAACACCGGGCATGATGGCACGGTTTCGACGATCCACAGCAACACGGCGTTTTCGGCATTGAACCGGCTGGCCAGTTTGGCTATGCCGGGGTTTGGCTCTCTTGATCTGTCACGGCAAGAGACCGCGGCGGCCATCGACTTGGTTGTCGAAGTGAAACGCGTCAACGGCTGGCGCGGTGTGAGTTGCGTCCTCGAAGTTGGCGAGTACGACGACAGAAGCCGGAAGTTCGAAACAAAGGAGGTCTATCGCCGCATAGCGGCCTGAAGTATTTCTTTAAAGCTGGTGACTCGTGTTCGAGCACTTGTCACCAGCTCTTAGCAACGGAAGCGTTTGAGCCGCTGTTGCCAACAATCCACAACTGAACCCGATAAAGGAAACCATCGTGAATCTGAAATCTATTATGACCACGGCAGGCGTTGCCCTGCTTTCATTCTGTCTAGCTGGCGTGTCAATTGCCAAACCCGTGACCGCACCGACCGCAACCGTATCGGCAGCGGCGCAAGACGAGCCCGATTGCACCTTCGCCTATGCGATTGTCTATGGCCATGGTTGCTGGGTCCGCGTCGACACATGCGGAGACGTGGAAGTACACGGCTGCTTAGATGAAGCGGCGCTGGTGCCGCAAATCGAGCAAACTCCCGCACAAACTACAACACAAGCCGCGTTTCTGCCAGCGTGGCTAAAGGAGACGGACTAACTCACTGATAAGAGGGTGGCGGCGAAAGTTGCCGCCTTCTGTCACTTAGAGAAGACCGGAAAAAGAGGAACAATTATGTCCAGCAGTCCCAACATCAGTGTAAAACCCGAATACAGCGAGCAAGAGCTTCGAGAGAAAGCCGCGGCCTTTGACAAACGCTTTGGTAATAACGCGTATGAGTTCCTGAACGGTCGCGAGCAACAGATTGAAGCGCAAACGTATCGGTTGTCGGCCAAGACTACCGATGGTAAAGAGATTGAGCAAACGGTCGCGGCGTCCAATCTGGACGTTGCCGCGCGCCAAGGGTGGGATGTCATTAAAGAGCGAGACCAAGCTGGGGTACAAATCGCCTCTGCCCGGCTGGAGTGGGACAGCAAGCAAGGCGGGCCACAAGTCGAATATCTTTATGACCGCAAACAGGGTATTGAGACATACCGACCGGAGGGCATCACGCTCAGCAATGAGCGTGTGCTCGATCGCGGCGACGAACAGCGGCAAGAGTTCCGGGGAGACTGGCAACGCCGCCAAGAGTGGAACGGTCTGATTGAAGGCGGTTCCGTTTCAACTAACCAGCAAGAGCGGAGCATTCAAGAGCTAAAACCGCCCAACGAACTCACAAGGCAGGAAATCGTTACTGAGGCGCGCGAGCTTCACGCGCACTTTTCCGAAATGATGACCCGCTACGAAACGATGCAGCCAGGCCCGGAGCGTGCGCAACTCCGTGAAGAGATGAAACCGCTGGCGCTTCGAGAGAACGAACTCCGCGAAGAGCACACCGGACGGGTTAAAGCGGAAGTAAGCCGCGAAGTGAGTCAAGATCGAGTGCCCGAAGTAGAACGGCAGTCCATGGTTAAAGAGAATTCTCAGCAAATTCGGGAAGTCGCTTATGAGACCACCCCACAAGGGTTGGGGTACTAACGAATGGCTGAAAAAACACCGGATCAAATCAGGCGCGACACGGTTCCGAAAAAATATTACGGGCTGACGTACGGCTTCCTCGGCGGCGTGCTCGGTGCGGTGTTGTCGTTTGGCGTGTGGGGATTCTTGCATCAGGAGCAAGTACGGCGCTATCCGGGTTACGCCGGATATGCGCTGCGTTCNNGACGATCAGCTTCGCTACAACCTTTTGAGATTCGGGAATGAAGGCCATCGTTTTGACGCTGAGATCGTTCGCCGCGGCTGGTATCCGAAGGGCGAGAACGGGCGAGTGTGGGTCTTTTACAACGGTGCGATCAAACCGGTTTACTCCGATGGAGCGCTGATGGTGTTTCAACTCCCGCTCGCTCTCACGCTGCTTATTTGCATCGGAGCTTTTGTGTACGGCCTGGTGGCTGATTACAGGTACCGCTCGGCCATCATTGCGGGCATTCCGTTGGACGGTTCGATTGTGGCTACGGTCAACGAATATGAAAAAGAAGTAAAGGGCGACGGCATGGCTTATGTCGTAAATCCCTGGAAGGATCGCTAGACCCATGGCCTGTATCCGTATACCGCAATCGAAAGAAGCTTCCCATCAGTTCCGCATGGGGGATACAGGCACGGGCAAAACGAGCCTGACTTACCAGGATCTTCTCGACGCTGAGCGGAACGGCGTTTGCTGTGTTCTGAACGATTCGAAGGGCGGCGAAATGATTGCGCGGTTTTACCGTCCGGAACGCGGAGACGTGATTCTTAACCCGACGGATGACCGTTGCGCTTACTGGAACATTGGCGGCGAAGGGTATGACCTGCCGACGTACAAAACGGTGATGACATCGCTGTTTCCGCCGCCAGTGGTGCGAGATCCGACAGCCGATATTTTCAACCAGTGGACGGTGAGCCTCGGGGCATACCTGCTCGATCAGTTTCATCCCGACACCGAAACGCTCGGCGTATGGATCGCCAACTATCCGGAGATTGAACGGCGCGTACAAGGAACTATACATCAATACACTCTGCCGGCGAATTCACCTCAGCAACGCGCGGGCGTGCTCGGTACGCTAGCCCTGGCGGGTGATCCATTGTGGATGATGCCGTCAGTAAGAGAAGGCCGCGGCGAGTTCTGTATTCGTGAGTGGACGCGAGACCCAAAGGGTTGGGTTTTCATCTCTTCCGACTCCGACACGCGGGACGCGTTAAGGCCGCTGATCTCCATGTGGATGGATCTCTTCATTCTGGGGCTGCTTTCGAGCAACACAAAGAAGCGCACGAAATTGGTCTATGACGAGTTGCACACGTTGCAAACTCTGACACGCTTGCATGACGGAATAACGATGCTGCGCTCGGCTGGTCACCAGATCATTGCATCGATTCAAAATCAGGAACAGCTAAAGCACCTGTACGGCGATCAGTCACGGACGATTCTCAGCCAGGCGTACACGAAATGGATCTTCGCCACCAGTGACCCGGACTCGGCTGAGCTGCTGGAACGCATCGGCGGCAAGCGCAAACTGTTGAGGCTCGAAGAGACAAACAGCGACGGCGCGCACTTGTTTGACCGCAACCGCGATAGCCGGCGCATTGTGCAAGTGGAGGAGCCCGCTATCAATGCGACCCAGATCAAGGGCATGGGGGATTTACACGCGTACTTTGTTCAGCGTGGATTTAAGAATCGCATGGTGGTGGTTCCGGTGGAAATCCCCTATGTGAACGTGCCCGAAAGACATCCGGCATTTATCGAGCGAAGCGTACCTAAGCGTGATTTCACTCTTCCGCCCGATGTGGCGAAGGTGGCAGTAGACGCAAAGGTTAGCCAGGACTTCGGCGGCAAGGCGTTGACAGTGCCAGCAGAACAGGGCGGCTCGCTTTCCACGATGCTGCTGATGGGGTTTAGCAGATAGATGCTGACGATCAGGGCCATGACCGGAGGCGAGTCATACGCAGCTCATCACTTGTCAAATAACGATTACTATTCAGTGGGCGAAACCATCACCGGCCAGTGGATGGGCCGTGGCGCAGAGCTGCTCGGCCTGCAAGGTGAAGTCAGGATGGAAGACTTTGACGCTGTTCGTCTGGCGCAAGACCCAAAAACTGGTGAATTTCTGCGCGAGCGTCAAAGCGCTAATAAATTCAACAAAGACGGTGAGCAAATCGCTACGGCCCGCAACCTCTATGACTTCACGG
>PMQB01000596.1 GCA_003169195.1 Bryobacterales bacterium | reverse complement strand
AGTTCGCAAAATCAAAATGCGCCGACTGCTGACATGAACGCGCAGCAACCGCCGGTACCATTTAATGGCATCTCGGTGCAAGCACCACCGCCACCCCCGCCAGCGGACGCAAACGGTAGCATGCAACAGACTCCGCCGCCGAATGGATATCCGACGAACGGTCAACCGACTTATGGACCTCCGCCGGCGTATGGTTCACAGAATCAGGGCGGGTACAATCAGGGTCCGCCGCCGCAGGGCTATCCGCAACAACAGCCTGCCTACAATCAGCAGCCTGTGCCTGCGACGCTAACAGTTGCCCCGGGTACTTATTTAACGGTGCGTATCAATCAGTTGTTGTCGTCTGATCGCAATCAAGTGGGTGATCCGTTCTCTGCCACTCTGCTGAAGCCGTTGGTTGTCAATGGCGTAGTGGTTGCCGAGCCGGGGGAAACGATTGGCGGCCATGTTGCAGAAGTACAGAAGGCTGGCCACATCTCTGGCTTAGCGCGACTTGGTGTACAACTCACTGACTTGACGTTGGTAGATGGTCAACAAATTCCGATCAAGTCTTCTCTCGTTAGCCGTACGGGGCCGAGTTCTGTCGGCCAGGATGCTGGTGCGATTGCCGGCACGACTGCTTTAGGCGCGGCTGTTGGAGCTGCTGCCGCCTGGGGTAAAGGTGCGGCGATTGGTGCGGGATCGGGTGCGNNCGCTCGGCATTATTGGAGTGTTGGTGACGCGTGGCCACCCCAGCGTTCTCTATCCGGAGCAGACGCTGACGTTCCGCATTGAAGCGCCGGTGACGATTGCTACTGATCATGCGCCGCAAGCGTTCCATTATGTGGAGCCGGGTGAATATTCGCAACCAATGTACAGCCAAGGTCCTGGACCTGTTGGGCAGTATGGTCCGTATGCGGCTGCACCGTATCCGGCGTATCCTCCCGTTGCGGCTGCGCCTTACTATGGCTATGGCTATCCGTATCCGTATTACGCATATGGTTATCCCTACTATTGGGGTCCGGGCTTCTCACTGTTTTTGGGCGGACGCTACTACGGCGGGTACCGTGGCGGCTACTACGGTGGGCGCTATGCGGTGGGCGGTTATGGCGGACGCGCGATTGGTGGCGGCGTTGTTAGTCACGGTAGCGTAGGCGCTCGCAGCAGTGGTGGTGGTCGCCGCTAAACTGCAAAAGTATTTCCTCCAAGTGGGCCTCCGAACTCGGCAGAATGCTTGCCGCGTTCGGGGGCTTTTTTTGATTCCTGGCTACGTACCCCTTGATGCCGTGAGCGCCATCATTCGATGAGCTACGAAAAGGAGTTCGTTCTTCTCTGCGATCACTAAAACGCGCGGGCGTATTGGTCAGCGACTTGCACTTTTACCCCAAGTTCCTTCGCCGCTCTCAAGGGCCAGTAGGGTTCACGCAAGAATTCTCGCGCGAGCAGGACAACGTCGGCTTCCCCGCCTTGAATGATTTCGTTCGCTTGCGTGGCTTCCGTGATCATGCCCACCGCACCCGTGAACATGCTGGCTTCCTTACGAATCTTTGCAGCGAACGGCACTTGATAGCCGGGCTTGACAGGAATGGCGGCACGCGGCACGTTACCGCCGGAGGAACAGTCAATTAGGTCCACGCCGCGGTCTTTCACAGCTTTGGCTAAGACAACGGAATCGTCAGCAGTCCAGCCGCCGTCGGTCCAATCGGAAGCGGAGATGCGCAAGAACAAGGGCAACCGTTCAGGCCAAACGGCGCGGACAGCATCGACAATTTCCAGTGAGAAACGAATGCGATTCTCGAGCGAGCCGCCATACTGATCGGTGCGTTTGTTAGAGAGCGGCGATAAGAATTCGTGTGCCAGATAGCCATGAGCGTTGTGCAACTCAATAAGCTCGAAGCGGGCGTCAAGGGCGCGCTTGGCGGCGTCGGCGAACGCGCGCACGATGCCATGAATCTCTTGAATCGTCAACTCACGCGGAACGGGATACCCTTTATCGAAAGCCAGCGGACTGGGCGCGACGGGTTGCCAGGCATCTTGGTCCGGTGTGAGCAACGGATGGCCGCCGCGCCACGGAACATCGGTACTGGCCTTTCTTCCCGCGTGGGCGAGTTGAATGCCGGGAATGGCACCTTCTTGTTTCACAAAACGCGCGATGCGGGCCAACGGCTCAATCTGCTGATCTTTCCAGATGCCCATGTCGCCGGGCGAAATGCGGCCAATTGCTTCCACGGCCGTTGCTTCAACAATGACACCACCCGCTCCTCCGACTGCACGGCTGCCGAGATGCACTAAATGCCAATCATTGGCGAAGCCATCGACGCACGAATACTGGCACATGGGCGAAACCAGGATGCGGTTGCGAAATTTCACATCGCGGATCTGCAGCGGCTCAAAAAGGCCGACTAACGCCTGGGTAGCCTGCTGCGCTGTAGCGGGAGCTTGTAAAGTACTCATAAGGTTCTATTCATTGATGCTGTCACGAGCCAATTCGGATGCAGCAAAAGCCCGGTCTGCCCAAGGCCTTCGGCGACAATAGAAGAACCGTGCCTGAGCAAAAACATTCTGTCTGTGCCCTGGATTGCCCTGACACTTGCGCGTTAGTGCTGAATATTGATGGAACTGGTCGCGCTACAAAGATTGGTGGTGACCCAGAACACCCGGTCACACGCGGTTTCCTGTGCGGCAAAGTGGCTAAGTATTTGGAGCGCGAATATCATCCGGAACGCCTGCTCTATCCGATGCGGCGCAGCGGGGCGAAGGGCGAGGGGAAGTTCGAGCGCATTGGCTGGGATGAAGCGCTGAACGAGATTGCCAACCGTTTGACTGCGATTGCCAGCGAAGAAGGCAGCGAGGCAATTCTGCCTTATAGTTATGCCGGCACGATGGGCCTCTTGAATGGCAGCGGCATGGACCGCCGATTCTTTCACAGGCTAGGAGCGTCGCGCCTGGACAGAACGATTTGTTCGGCAACGGGCGGACTGGCGCTGACCGAATCGCAGGGCGCGCGCTTTGGTATAGAGCCGGAACAATTTGCGCACGCCAAGCTAATCATCGCTTGGGGGGCAAATATCCTGGGTACGAATTCGCATCTGTGGCCGTTTGTGGTTGAGGCACGGCGGAACGGAGCGAAGTTCTATGTGATTGATCCGGTAAAGAATCGCACCGGTCGCGCCGCTGACAAACATTTTGCCGTTAATCCCGGCTCGGATCTGGCGCTGGCTTTGGGGTTGATTCACGTGATTCTGTGCGAGCATTTGGAAGATCGCGCGTACATCGATTCGTATGCGAATGGGTTCAGCGGACTGGCTGCACTGGCTGCCGATTATCCGCCCGCACGGGTGGCGGAGCTTACGGGCATAGCCGTTAGTGACATCGAAATGCTGGCGCGCGAGTATGCGACTACCCAGCCTGCAGCCATCCGCGTGAATTACGGCGTGCAGCGGAATGACCGCGGCGGTGCGGCCGTGCGTGCCATCGCAGCGCTGCCTGTGTTGACCGGAGCGTGGCGTCAGGCCGGTGGCGGATTGCAACTCACAACGTCGGGCGCATTCGAATTCAATACTTCGGCGTTGGAGCGACCGGATCTTCAAAAGCTATCGGCCCTTGGACGGGAAGCGCGCATTGTGAATATGTCGCAGCTTGGGCAAGCGCTGGTTGATCTAGATAAACCGAAAGTGCGCGCGCTGGTGGTTTACAACTCGAATCCGGCGGCCATTGCGCCGAACCAAAATAAGATAACGGCTGGCCTTAAGCGCGCAGATCTTTTTACTGTGGTTCTGGAACAGTTTCAAACGGACACTGCCGATTACGCCGATATCCTATTGCCGGTTACAACATTTCTGGAGCACACTGACTTGTATCGGGCCTATGGACATCACTATGTGCAATTAGCGCGGCCGGCATTGGCGGCACCAGGTGAGACGAAAAGTAATGTAGAGATTTTCCGCTTGCTGGCGAAGCGCATGGGTTTCACTGATTCCTGTTTCGCGGACAGCGAAGATCAAATGATAGAAGCGCTGCTTGCTTCGGGTTCACCATTTCTGAAAGGCATCACGTTGGAGCGGCTGGAACGGGAGCGATCTGTTCGCCTGAATCTTGCAAGCGAAGGTGCGCCGTTTCTGCCGTTCGTCCAAGGAGACTTCCGCACAGCTTCCGGTAAATTCGAATTCGGCGCAAAGGCGCTGGCATATACGCCACCGGTGGAATCGCGTTTTGGCGACGCTACGCTGCACCGGAAATTTCCCTTGGAACTGATTTCTGCCAAGAATGATGACAGTATGAATTCTACGTTCGGCAATCGGGCGGATGTGAATCAGCAGACGTCGCTCTTATCCATGCACCCAAGTGACGCCGCAGCTCGTAACATTGCCGACGGTACGTTGGTGCGCGTGTGGAATGAACGCGGAGAATGCCAGTTGCGCGCCAAAGTGAACGGAGACGTGCAACCGGGGGTGGTGCGCGCGCGGACCTTAGGGTGGGCGAAGATGTCGCCCGGACTAAGCGGAATCAATCACCTAACGTCGGAACGGCTGACTGACATCGGCGGCGGCCCTACTTTTTATAGCTGTTTGGTAGAAGTAACGGCCTTTTAGTTCTATACGTACTTTGCACTTGAAGCGATTTGGGTACAAACGTCACTAACAGTTTTAAGAAAGTCGGCCAAGTAATTCGCGGTATCTAAGGTGATTGCGGGCTTCTGCCGATAGCTCACTCATGGAAAAGAGTGGCGATCGGCTAAAGCGCTATTTTTTTCTAAACTGGTTGCAATTTTGGAGTTTTGTGCTATGATTCTGAAATCCGAAAAGCAGAAGTTGTGTTGAGTGGGCATTTAGGCAGATGCCGTTAGGCTGTCTGAAAGGATGTCCGCTGATGTCGTCTGTCGAAGTCGGTAACGACGTGCGATAGCGACGTTTGTATAACGACGCGTTGTGTGGTGTTGAAGCGTGGATTTATTCTCCACGGTAGTAGCTCTCTAGTATAGTCACCTGTACCAAAAGTTGATACCGTCTGTGGAAGTCCGTTTAGCATCGCCGTTCGTCCATAGAGACAGATCTTGGCTGCCTCGTAATCGTTTTTAGTGAAGCGGTCCGGTCGGGTAGTTTTGGAAGGAGAAAAAATAAGATGACTAAGAGTGAAATCAACAAGTTTAAAAAAATACTGGAGACGAAGCAGGCAGAGCTAGAAAAAATTGTCCGCAATCGTGACGCCATCGCCATTGAAAAAAGCGCCGACGCGCTGGATGAAGTGCAGCATGCTTCTGAACGTGAATTAGCCATTCGCAACCTTGACCGCGAATCGAATCTATTGCGCAGCGTCAGGCTAGCGCTCCGCCGCATTGATGATGGCTCGTTTGGAACGTGCCTCCACTGCGAAGAAGAGATCAGCCCCAAGCGGATTGCGGCTGTACCGTGGGCTGCCAATTGCATTCAGTGCCAGGAACTGGCCGACCGCAATAAGGAAGAAGGCAACGAGACGTTCGACGACGATATGGTTACGAACGCCGCATAATCAGCCTGCCCGTTTTCCTTCCCCAGCCTGAACTCCCTGAGACGCGCCGCCTCGCCAAAAGCCTAGCAATGCAGCAGGCTGCGCGTTTTCGTTGTTTATGTAAGAATGATGTCCGGACAGCCGCCCTTTCTTCCCCATACTTTCTCCCCTAGGTTGGTAACCCTCTAGCCCCTCGCTTCGCCCTTTCTGTTTGTCAGGTAGCCTGGTCTGCCGCCCTGAATCCCAATTTATGTCGAAAAGTTTTCTCCGTATGAAGGTAGGTCTATTCTCAATGGTGCTGGCCGCCTCGTTTTGCGCGTACTCGCAAGATGCCGCCGCACCGGCCAAACAGCCTCTCGATCACGTGCTGGGCGCTATTACCGCAGTGGACCCCAGCGCGCACACGGTCACAGTAATAGAGGATAAAACCGGAACGAGCTACACCATTTTGTTGGCTGATACCAAAAGTTTGCTAAAAGTGGAGCCGGGCGCGAAAGACCTAACGGGCGCCCAGCGCATTACGGCTGACGATTTACAGGTAGGCGACCGGGTGGATGCGCGCGGTAAGAAAACTGATCCGCCCACTACCTTAAACGCACGCGGCGTCGTTCTGATGTCCGCTCGCGATTTGCAAAAGGCGCACACGGAACAAGCGGCGGCCTGGCAGCACGCTACGGCTGGAACGGTTTCGGCTGTGGATGCGACCGCAGGCAAAATTACTATGACGGCGCGCACGGCGGATGGCCCCAAGCCGATCACGATTGAAACTTCGAAGACTACCGAATATACCCGCTATTCGCCTGATTCGCCGAAGACACCTACGCCCTCGCAGTTTGCACAGATCCAAGCGGGCGATCAGCTTCGCGTCATTGGCGATAAGAGCGAAGATGGTGCCACAATAAAAGCGCAGCGCGTGTACACCGGCGCGTTCCGAACGCTTTCCGCCACCATCACTTCTATTGCTCCCGACGGCAAAAGCCTCATTGTTAAGGATCTGGCTACCAAAAAGCCGATTGAAATTTCGTTAAACGATGACTCTGCTGTGCGGAAATTGCCCCCACCCATGGCGATGATGCTGGCGCGACGTTTTAACCCGAGTTACAAACCGCCAGACGGTGCGACGACGTCCGCTGGGGGTGGCGGCGCTCCTGCTGCGGCAGGTGGTGGCGGCGCGGGGGCCGGCGGTAATGGCGGAGGTTGGGCACGCGGTTCTGGCGGCGCTGGCGCTGCCGGTGGTGCACCAAGCGCCGGTGGCGGCATGCGCTCCGGCGATATTTCACAAATGCTTGAACGTGTTCCTAAGATTCCTTTGACCGATCTCAAACCCGGCGATGCGCTGGTTGTCTCCGGCGTGGCGCTCGGCGCTGACAACGCTAAGCTGCTGGCCACGAGTCTGATTGGCGGCGTTGAACCGATCCTGCAATCTGCCCCGCAACGGCAAGGCAGCGTCGGCGGCGATTGGGGTTTGGGCGGCGGCGAAATGGCGGCTCCACAGTGATTCTTTCTAATAGAGGTTCTAACTTGATTCGTTTTCTGATTCTGATTTCTCTGACGGTCGCAGTAGTGTTCGGCCAAGGTTCGGGCGCTGGGAAAGGCACCGTCCAGGGCAGTGTGAAAGATGCCACCGGCGGCATTATCCGCGGGGCCACGGTAAGCCTGAACACTGATACGGGCACGGTACAAACCGTGACTTCTGGCGCAGATGGGACCTACGTATTCAAGAATGTGGCCGCCGGAACCTACACCATCAGTTCCTTCACCAAAGGGTTGCAGCAGGCAAACGCGAGCATCGTCAGCGTAACGGCCGGCCAAACGGCTTCAGCGAATCTCACGCTTGTGCCGGCGCAACAGAAGGAAGTGGTGAACGTGAACGACACCACTAACAATACGGTCAGCACGGAAGCTTCCAACAACGCCACGCAATTGGTGTTGAGCAAGGAAGACATTGATGCGTTGCCCGATGATCCTGACGATTTGCAAGCCGACTTGCAAGCGCTAGCCGGGCCTTCCGCCGGACCTGGCGGCAGCCAGATTTACATTGATGGCTTCACCGGCGGTCGTTTGCCTCCTAAAGAATCGATTCGCGAAATCCGTATCAACTCGAATCCGTTCTCGGCTGAATTTGACAAGCTCGGCTATGGGCGTATCCAAATCTTTACCAAGCCTGGTTCCGACAAATTCCACGGCCAAGGCTACTACAACATCAGCGACGGCATTTGGAACTCGCGCAATCCGTTTCTGCCAGTGGCGCCGCCTTTCCGCACGCAGTTGTTTGGCGGCAACGTGAGCGGCCCGATCAATAAGAAAGCGAGCTTCTTCATTGACGTGGAGCGCCGTCAGATCGACGATAACGACATCGTCAACGCCACCGTGCCCACGGCCGACTTCACCGGTACCGCTCTGAATCATAGCTATTATTCGACTCCGCAGCGCCGCACAACGGTGAGCCCGCGCGTTGATTATGCACTCGGCGCGAATCACACACTGAGCTTCCGCTATAGCTATTTGGATAACCAGAGACTGCTCACCTTTGCGAACGGCTACAACCTGCCTGCTACTACGATTGGCGATCTCACGTTCCCGAGTTCCGGTTCTACGTCTTCCAATACGCAGCACAGCTTTCAGATGGTGGAAACGTCAGTCATCTCACCGAAGGCGATCAACGAAACTCATTTGAATATAGAGCGCGATTACACGAGTTCGACGAGCCAGAGCATCGCGCCCACGCTGAGCGTAAGTCAGTCGTTTACCGCGGGCGGTTCCGGGTTGAGTTCATCAGCCTACGCCAACGCCTATGATCGTGAAAACCAGACTGAACTGCAGAACTACACGTCGCTGACGCTTGGCCAACACACCGTAAAGGCCGGTATTCGCATCCGCACAGACGTGCTTTCGAATCTGAGCCCCAGCGGCTTCAATGGAAACTATTCGTTTCTGGGCGGAACATTCAACTACCAGCCCATCTCCGCGTTAGCTTCCGCACAAGGGCTCGTGGTGACGAATGGTCAAGTGAAACTCTCTTCCATTCAACAATTCCTTTTTACGGAGCAATTGTTGGCATCCGGCATGGCGCTGAACACACCTGGTCTGACGACAAACGGCTTCGGCCCCACGCAGTATTCCGTGAGTCAAGGCAATCCAAACATAAGCTTCTATCAAATGGATTTCGGGCCGTTCATTCAGGACGATTGGCGGGTGAAACCGAATCTCACTCTAAATTTCGGTTTGCGTTGGGAATCGCAAACTAACATTCCAACGCATAGCAGTTGGGCGCCGCGCGTCGGTTTTGCGTGGTCTCCAGGTGCGAAAGCGAGCGGTAACAGCCGGGCTAAGACCGTCATCCGCGGCGGCTTCGGGTTCTTCTACGATCGCTTTGCCATTGCGAACGTCGAAAATGCCTACCGTTACTCGAGCGGCAGTCCTTTGCAGACATACATTGTCACAAACCCAGCGGGCGTCGATAAAACGAACTTCTTTGGCACACAAGGGCCAAACTTTTTTAGTACCCCTCTCCCGGCAGCAGATCTCGTCTCGGCGAGCACGGGTGGCGCTTCGGTGAAGTATCAGATTGATGGCAACCTGCAGCCGCCCACTCTGATGGAACTTGCCATCGGTGTCGAGCGCCAACTACTGAGCCACACCACGCTGGCGGTCAATTTTGTTAATTCTCGGGGCAATCATGAATTGCGCACGGTTGATATCAATGCTCCTGTCGTCAGCGTGGGCGAAACCGCTCCGCTTGCAACCCCCGGCTTTCAAATTGTAAGGCCATATGCTTTCAACGGTGACATCTATGATTACCAATCAAGCGGAACGTTCAAGCAGACACAGTTGCTGATTAACGTGAATACGCAGGTGGGCCGGTGGTTAACTTTGTTTACCCGCTATTCCTACAACAACGCCCACAGCGATACCGACGGATTGGGCACCATACCTTCAAATCCCATCAATTTTGCGCAGGATTGGGGACGGTCATCGCTCGATATCACCAGCAACTTCTTTATTGGTGGCTCGATCACAGCAAAGTGGGGAGTGCGTTTTGCGCCCTTCATCGTCGCGCACACTGGCAATCCCTACAACGTCACGACGGGCACGAACCTGTATCTGGACAACGCCGAGACTTCTCGTCCCAGCTTCATCTCCACGCCTCCTAGTGGATTGACGCCGAGCCAATATCTCACCTATTTGAATCCGACGCCGACGGTGGGCAGCGCAGTGATTCCACGCAACTACTTCACAGGGCCAGGGTACTTGGGCGTCAACTTACGCGTCAGCAGAACCTGGGGGTTTGGCACCACTAAGTTTGCCGGTCCCTCGGGCGGCTCGCGCGGTGGAGGTGGCGGTGGCGGCGGTGGTCGCGGCGGCG